>NZ_MUGV01000007.1:0-301376 GCF_002217275.1 Flavobacterium frigidimaris | reverse complement strand
TTTAATCTGTGGCAAAAAACAAAACCTCGTTTCCAAATTACAGCTAGATTTTTTACGCAGTTTTAATAAAAGCTTTCAAAACTTAAACTGAATTTTACCGTACTTTGTATCCACAAAATTTTAAAAAATGAAAGCACTTACCTTCTCTTCTTTTGGAAATTCAGATGTTTTAGAATATATCGAAATCCCAAATCCGCAATTAAAAAACGATGAAATTTTAATCGAAATGAAAGCCATCGGATTAAACTTTGCCGATGTTTACAGACGAAAGGGAAATTATCATTTAAAAGGAAATCCGCCTTTTATTGCCGGTTACGAAGGAGCCGGAATTGTAGTTGACGCCAACAATCATCCCGATTATAAAGTAGGTGATCGCGTGGCTTTCGCAGATGCTCCTTTTGCTAATGCTGAATTAGTAGCGGTAAACATAAATCACGTTTTACCATTGCCTGCAGCAATATCTTTTGAAACTGCAGCTGCTATTTTATTACAAGGTTTAACCGCCCATTATTTAGCAACAGACAGTCATAAAACTCAAAAATGCGAAACCGTTTTAATTCATGCCGTTGCCGGCGGAGTTGGTCAAACCTTAACACAAATTAGTAAACTTCTGGGCGCTACTGTAATTGGATTAACCTCATCAGCAGACAAAGCAAAAATTGCTCTTGAACAAGGGGCTGATCATGTTTTTCTTTATAGTGAAGATTGGAAATCGCAAGTTTTCAAAATAGTACCAAAAGGCGTTGATGTTGCGTATGATAGTATTGGAAGTACCTTAATGGAAAGTTTCGAAGTCACAAAAGAATGCGGTCAAGTCGTTTTCTTCGGAATGGCAGGTGGCGATCCGGCACCTGTAGATCCGAGAATGTTGATGGACGGTTCTAAAACTTTAACTGGTGGCGATTTATGGAGTTATTTAAATTCAAAAGAAGAAAGAATTAAAAGAGCCAATCAATTATTCAATTGGATTATCGAAGGAAAAATTACGCTTTCAACTCCAACTTCTTTCAAACTATCCGAAGGAAAATTGGCCCATGATTATTTGGAAAGCCGAAAAAGTACCGGGAAGATAATTCTGATTCCGTAAAACAAAGATTCACTTCAGTTTTTCGCCACGAATTCACGAATTTTAATTTTTATAATAATTCGTGAATTCGTGGCGATTTTTTCCAGAACACTTTATACTACAATTGATTAATCTCAATCTTTGTCAGCTCAGATAATTCTAAAATTCTGCCAACCTCATTTTTATTCGCCACAAAAAACAAATAATTATCTCCCTGTGTATCATATGTCATTAATTCAAGATTTCGTTTTCCTAAAGCCGATTGAATATAAGGAAACAAATCGTGACTATAGGTTTCTTCCGGATATTCGAAATTTAAATCTTCGCCAATCATTTCTGAGATGAAATATTCGGCATCTTCGGGATCAAATTTCCAATCGCTGTTCCAGCAATCTATACTTTCAAAAAAACTCCAATGATTTTCAACGATTTCGTGATATTCTTTTGCTTCTTTTTTAAAATTCTTCAAAAGTTTTTTAGACTGTTTTTCAAGTAGTTTTTCTTCGACATTTCCTCTTGAAACCAGTTTTATAAATTCCTTAAAAATTTCCTGGTTTACCTCGATTTCTTCAGGCAATAAACTATCTTCTGACGGAAGCTCGATACCTTCGGGTAATTCGATTTGCATATACTGACAAATGCCTTGCAACACTCTTTCAAATTCTTTAAAACCTAGTTTCTGAACATCATTTTTCGGCTCATTAATATCACTATATTCCGTATCGAGTATTCCCCTGGTATAGTCCAGAAAATAACTGTTATTATACAAAATTCTAAAATCGTTGGTTTCTAAACTATTTGTACAACAAAAGAAAATAACGAAATTATGCAGAACATGTTTTAAATGCTTTTTCATTTCCGGAGTTGAAGGCACTGTATAAAACTGAATATGAATATAATCATATTCTAATTCTGCCTGAATATCCTCTTCAGAAATAGCGCCAATATTAAGCTTCTTATACAATTCGTTTAGAACCTCGTAAGCATTTTTGAACCCCGCTTTCTTAATTTCGTTTTGCGCCGCTTCATTATTAAATGAGTTTGGAAACGAATATAAATTTACCGAAACCGTATCATAAATACCTTTTAGTTTAATCTCTAATCTATTTTCTCCATTATATAAAAAAGTATAAATAGAATCTATAACATCAAAAGAAACAATTGATCCAGGATCGTTATTTCTGCCAAAAAAATTAGAGAAAAAGTTTTTTATCAAAATATACTATTTTAAAGTTTCAGCAATCATTAAAGCACATTTTTCTCCATCGATAGCCGCCGAAATAATTCCGCCAGCATAACCTGCTCCTTCTCCACACGGATACAGTCCTTTTATTTGTAAATGTTCATACGTAATAGGATCTCTTGGAATACGAACCGGTGATGACGTTCTGCTTTCCGGAGCGTGCAAAATCGCTTCATTAGTTAGATAACCGCGCATTGATTTTCCGAATTCCTTAAAACCTTCACGTAAAATTTGCGATAAAAATCCCGGAAAAACTTGCCCCATTTCAACCGAAGTTGTTCCCGGAACATAAGATGTTTTCGGAATATCAGCCGAAACTTTATTTTGAGTAAAATCGATCATTCTTTGTGCAGGAACTTTTTGAGTTTCGCCCGCCAAATGCCAGGCTCTTTGTTCAATACTTTTTTGGAATTCCATTCCCGCCAAAGCACCAAATTTTTCAAAAGGCTTAAAATCTTCCAATTTCAATTCGATTACAATTCCGGAATTTGCCGTAGCCTGATCCCGTTTCGATGGTGACCAGCCGTTTGTAACCACTTCACCCGGTCTTGTAGCGCAAGGTGCAATTACACCTCCAGGACACATACAAAACGAGTACATTCCACGACCGTTAACTTGTTTTACAATCGAATATGGAGCGGGAGGCAAATGCTCACCGCGATAATCACAACTGTATTGAATACTATCGATTAATTCCTGAGAATGCTCTGCACGAACACCTAAAGCAAAAGGTTTTGCTTCTATAAAAATTTTCTTCTTATCTAATAACTCAAAAATATCACGTGCCGAATGTCCAGTCGCTAAGATTAATTTATTCGCCAGAATGGTATCTCCGGTTTGCGTTACGATTCCTTCGACTTCATTATTTTTCACTAAAATATCAGTTACTCGGGTATCAAACAAAACCTGACCACCAAACTCGATGATTTTGTTTCTGATATCTTCAATAATTTTCGGTAATTTATTCGTTCCTATATGCGGATGCGCTTCCACCAGAATATCTTCAGAAGCTCCAAAAGCAACTAAAAGTTCTAAGATTCTGGTTACGTCACCACGTTTTTTAGAACGTGTATATAATTTTCCGTCAGAATACGTTCCTGCTCCGCCTTCGCCAAAACAATAATTAGAATCTTCGTTCACCAAATGATCCACATTGATTGCTTTTAAATCACGTCGGCGTCCGCGAACGTCTTTTCCGCGTTCGATTACAATTGGCTTTAAGCCTAATTCTATTAATTGCAAGGCAGCAAAAAGTCCTGCCGGGCCTGCACCGACAACAATAACTTCCTGTGCGGAAGAAACGTCTTTATATAAAGGTAATTCGATTTTAGTTTCCTGAAAAGGTTCACTTTGCAAATAAATAATTACTTTCAAATTGATTTTTATCGCTTTCTGGCGTGCATCAATCGAACGTTTTAAAATAGAAATATGTTGAATTTCCTTAGGAGAAACTTTAATTTCTTTAGACAAATAGTCTTTTAGCAACAATTCGTTTGCAGCTATTTCCGGAGTTACCTGAAGTAAAAGTTCTCTTGGCATTGTATTTTATTTTTCAATTAGCTTTTCTATTTATGAAAAGAACATGCAAAAATAACATTTTGAAATGAGATTATATAATTAACCGCAAAGTGCGCAAAGATTTTTTAGAGGTATGTTTTTAAAAACACAAAGTTCGCATAGCTTTGTGTTGATCTGGCTTTGCGAACTTTGTGCTTTCTATGCGTAAAGTAAAATTATCTTAGCGCACTTTGCGGTTAATTATCTGGCAACTTTTCTCTTCTTCCTAAAATCTTTACTTTTTATTTTTAGCCACAGATTATTTAGATTAAAAAGATTTCTTTTAAAGAACAATTACACGTACTGCAGTGCGTCTCTACAAAAAAACTCAGAACCTTAGCATCTCAGCACCTCAGAACCTTTTTTTCAAAATAGACTTTGTACCTTTGCCTCTCTGAACCTCTGAACCTAAAAAATAATGTCTAGAAAAATAAAATTGATTTGGGATTTTCGTGGTCCTGCTTCGGCAAAAACAGCCGAACACCACGAAATTCATTTGAAAGAATATATCGCAATAGAAAAGCTTCCGTTAAATATTACGGGTTTTAAAATCGTAAACGATATGCACGCAACCGCTTTTATGGTTGTAAGTGAAGAAAATATGATTCCGGTAAGAGATGCTTTGAAACCGCATCGTGGGGAAGTATATGTCGAAAGTCAAAAGTCTTAAAGTCGAAAGTTTGAGCACAAACATCGGACTTTAAGACTTTCGACTTTTTAACTTTATGACTTAATTAGCTACTTCACTAATAAACTTAATTCTCATTAGTCTTAATTCATCGATATCATAATCACCATCGAATTCTTTAAGAGCATCTTCGATTTTATCTGATTCTGATTCCATGAAATAATCGTGAATTTCTTCCTGCTGATCATCATCCAGCATATCGTCTACCCAATATTTGATATTAAGTTTAGTACCGGCATAAACAATCTGCTCCATTTCTTTGATCAAAGCATCCATCGTAAGACCTTTTGCAGAAGCAATATCCTTCAATGATAATTTGCGATCTATATTTTGGATGATATATAATTTATTCGCAGAATTTACTCCTGTAGATTTCACTACCAAATCGTCTGGACGAATGATATCATTATCTTCGACATAGCGACTAATAAGAGTTACAAATTCGCCACCATATTTCTTTGCTTTACCTTCTCCAACACCATGAATATTAAACAATTCCGGCAATGTAATTGGATATTTCAAAGCCATATCTTCAAGAGAAGGATCCTGGAAAACCACAAACGGAGGAACTCCCAGTTTTTTAGCTACTTTTTTACGCAACTCGCGTAACATTCCCATTAAAACTTCATCAGCTGTTCCTGATGATTTTGATGCGGTTACAATTGCCTCATCTTCAGATTCATTGTATTCATGATCTTCAGACATCATAAAAGAAACTGGCTTTTTAATAAAATTCAAACCTTCTTTAGTGATTTTTACCACACCATACGTTTCAATATCTTTGGACAAATAACCCGCCACTAAAACTTGTCGAAGCAGAGCCATCCAATATTTTTCGTCATGATCCGATCCTGAACCAAAAAACGATTGTGTATCTGTTTTATGTGCTTTAATAACGGCGTTAATACGACCTATTAAAGTAAACACAATTTCTTTTGATTTGTAAATATGTTTGGTGTCGCGAACGATTTCCAACAATTTAACCACCTGATCTTGTGCTTCAATTTTATTTTTAGGATTACGAACGTTGTCGTCCATATCTGCACCTTCTCCGGTTTCGCTGTCGAATTCTTCTCCAAAATAATGCAATAAGAATTTTCTGCGCGACATTGAGGTTTCGGCGTAAGCCACAACTTCCTGTAAGAGAGCAAAACCAATTTCCTGTTCAGCAACTGGTTTTCCAGACATGAATTTCTCCAGTTTTTCTACATCTTTATAAGAGTAATAAGCCAAACAATGTCCTTCTCCTCCATCACGACCTGCACGACCTGTTTCCTGGTAATAACTTTCCAGTGATTTTGGAATATCATGATGAATTACAAAACGGACGTCTGGTTTATCAATCCCCATTCCGAACGCGATTGTTGCTACAACCACATCTACGTCCTCCATCAAAAACATATCCTGATGTTTGGCGCGGGTTTTAGCATCCAAACCTGCATGGTAAGGTACAGCACTGATTCCGTTAACTTGTAAAACTTCGGCAATAGATTCGACTTTTTTACGGCTTAAGCAATAAATAATTCCGGATTTGCCTTTATGTTGTTTGATAAACCGAATGATATCCGATTCAATATTTTTTGTTTTTGTGCGAACTTCGTAGTACAAGTTCGGTCTGTTGAATGATGCTTTGAAAGTATTTGCATCAGACATATCAAGGTTTTTCAGAATATCTTCCTGAACTTTTGGGGTTGCAGTTGCGGTAAGTCCTATAATAGGAACCTGACCTAGTTGTTTGATAATATTTTTCAGATTTCGGTATTCCGGCCTAAAGTCATGTCCCCATTCTGAAATACAATGCGCTTCATCAATAGCGACAAATGAAATGGGCACACTTTGCAGAAAAGCCACATATTCTTCTTTTGTCAAAGATTCCGGTGCCACATACAACAGTTTAGTTAATCCGGAAGTGATGTCTTTTTTTACCTGGGCAATTTCTGTTTTGGTGAGCGAGGAATTTAACACATGGGCAATTCCGTTTTCTGAAGAAAGGCTTCGAATCGCATCAACCTGATTTTTCATCAAAGCAATCAAAGGAGAAACAACAATAGCTGTTCCGTCCTGAATTAAAGCGGGTAATTGATAACAAAGAGACTTTCCACCGCCAGTAGGCATAATTACAAAAGTATTTGTCTTACCTAAAATACTCGTAATGACTTGCTCCTGCAAGCCCTTAAATTGGCTAAAGCCGAAATACTTCTTTAATTCCTTGTGTATTTCAATTTCGTTTGAATTCATTCTTTATATTAATGGATATTTTGTATAAATTTGCAACACATAAAGATACAACTTTCTTTTATACATACAAATTTTAAATATTGTGTTTTGATTACAAAAGAAAATATATTGGCAATCGCCAAAAAAACCATACTATCTGAAAGTGAAGCAATTATAAAATTAATTGATTTTCTTGACGAAAATTTCTACGAAGCTGTTCAAAGAATTTACGAAACCAAAGGCCGATTGATCGTTACCGGAATAGGAAAAAGCGCGATAATTGCCCAAAAAATGGTTGCCACTTTTAACTCAACCGGAACCCCTTCTATGTTCTTACATGCTTCAGAAGCCATTCATGGCGACTTGGGAATGATTCAAAAAGAAGATATCATTATTTGTATTTCGAAAAGCGGTAACAGTCCTGAAATAAAAGTCCTTGTTCCTTTATTAAAACGTTTCGGAAACATTTTAATTGCCATTACAGGAAACATTACTTCAGCATTAGCCAAAGGCTCTGATCATGTTTTGAATACTACAGTTGATGTAGAAGCTTGCCCAATAAACCTTGCACCAACAAACAGCACAACAGCACAACTGGTAATGGGTGATGCATTGGCAGTTTGCCTGATGGAAATGCGCGATTTCAAACCAGAAGATTTTGCAGTATATCATCCGGGAGGCGCATTAGGAAAAAAACTATTGCTTCGTGTTAAAGACATGATTGAACATTCGTTAAAACCAATGGTAGCACCAGATACTTCGGTTAAAAAAGTTATTTTTGAAATCTCTGAAAAACGATTAGGAGTTACAGCTGTAATTGAAGATGATAAAATAATTGGAATTATTACCGATGGAGACATCCGAAGAATGTTAAATGACGTAGATACTATTGCCGACTTAACTGCAATAGACATTATGTCAAAAAACCCTAAATTAGTTTCTTCGGAAACTATGGCGGTCGATGCTTTGAATATTTTAGAAGATTTTTCAATAACACAACTCATTGTTGCAGACAATGGCGAGTACAAAGGAGTATTACATTTACATGACATTTTAAAAGAAGGAATCGTATAATGGCAAAAAAGAACCTTGGCGAGATGTCATTTTTAGACCATCTTGAAGAACTAAGATGGTTATTAGTTAGAAGTACAGTAGCGACAATGATAATGGCGCTTGTAACTTATTTTATTAGTGATTATTTATTTGATGAAATTATTTTAGGCCCAACCAAACCTACATTTTTTACTTATAGATGGTTTTGCGACTTATCACATCAATTAGGTTTTGCTGACAGCATTTGCATTACCCAATTAAATTTTATTATTCAGAATACCGAAATGGAAGGCCAGGTAAACATCTTTGTATGGATGTGTATTTTAGCAGGCTTCATTCTAAGTTTTCCTTATATTTTATGGGAAATCTGGAAGTTTATCAGTCCCGCTTTATATGAGAAAGAAAGAAAAAATGCCAAAGTATTTATTTTCACTTCTTCCTTACTTTTCTTTCTAGGAGTATTATTTGGTTATTTTGTTGTAATACCGATGTCGGTTAATTTCGTTGCCACTTTCTCTATCAGTGATGTTGTAAAAAATCAATTTACAATCGACTCTTATATGGGAATGGTAAAAACAAGTGTTTTGGGAAGTGCAATATTTTTTGAATTGCCTATCGCTATTTATTTCTTAACCAAATTAGGATTAGTAACTCCTGAATTTTTAAGAAAATATTGGAAATATGCTGTCGTAATTATTTTAATTATCGCCGCAATCGTAACACCACCAGACGTAGTAAGCCAGACTATTGTAGCAATACCAATGTTGCTTATTTACGAAGTAAGTATCCTGATTTCAAAAGTTGTTTATAGAAATAAATTAAAAGAAAATGTCTGAATTAATTCAAGAATTTAACGACTATCGTTCCAGAATGAACGAAAAATTATTAGCTGACAATAACAAAATTGTAAAGCGAATTTTTAATCTTGACACCAACGCTTATGCGCCGGGAGCTCTTGATGTAAAAACAAAAGAACTTTTAGGATTGGTAGCATCTACAGTTTTGCGTTGTGATGACTGTGTAAAATACCACTTAGAAACAAGCCATAAAGAAGGTGTAACGAAAGAAGAAATGATGGAAGCAATGGGTATCGCAACTTTGGTTGGGGGAACAATTGTGATTCCGCATTTAAGAAGAGCTTATGAATTTTGGGAAGCTTTGGAAGAGGAAGCTGCAAATTAGAAAATGTGTCAATTAGATAATTAGATAATTGCCTAAATTGTAATTATCTAATTGTGAAAGCGCAATATTTTGTTAATTCATTTATCTGATTGATTATTTTACTTTTAATTTGTCCCTTCTAATAAATTTTAAAATTGAATTTGAGTTAGTTTTTCAATTATCTCATTTTCAAATTATCTAATTATCTAATTGAAAAAATGAAGCTAAGAGCCGATAATTTAATCAAAACCTATAAAGGACGTAGTGTTGTAAAAGGAATTTCCGTTGAAGTAAATCAAGGGGAAATTGTGGGGCTTTTGGGTCCGAATGGTGCCGGAAAAACAACTTCGTTCTATATGATTGTGGGATTGGTAAAGCCAAATCAGGGAAATATTTATCTGGATGATTTAAATATTACCGATTATCCTATGTACAAACGTGCACAACAAGGAATTGGTTATTTGGCACAAGAAGCTTCCGTTTTTAGAAAATTAAGTATTGAAGATAACATTCTGAGTGTTTTGCAATTGACCAAACTTTCAAAAGAAGAGCAAATTGCAAAAATGGAAAGTTTGATTGAAGAATTCAGTTTAGAACATATTCGTACCAACCGAGGTGACTTACTTTCGGGAGGAGAACGTCGCCGTACTGAAATTGCACGTGCATTAGCAACAGATCCAAAATTTATTTTATTGGATGAGCCTTTCGCAGGAGTTGACCCGGTTGCGGTTGAAGACATTCAAAGAATTGTAGCGCAGTTAAAAAATAAAAACATCGGAATCTTAATTACTGACCACAACGTTCAGGAAACTCTGGCAATTACCGATAAAACATACCTAATGTTTGAAGGAGGAATTTTGAAAGCAGGAATTCCGGAAGAATTAGTTGAAGATGAAATGGTTCGCCGTGTTTATCTTGGGCAAAACTTCGAATTACGTAAGAAAAAATTAGAGTTTTAAAAAAGTATTCAGTCTCAGTTTTCAGTCTCAGGGAAACACTGAAAACTGCGACTGTAACTGAAAACTAAAAAATATGATTCCACAAAAACCAACTCAACAAGACTATAATAACTGGCACAATGATCCTAATAATTGGCATTTAGGAATGTTTTATTATAACAAAGAGGACAAAAGAATGTTTGTTCCTAAAAAACTTAAATGGGCTGGATTCACGATTAACTTTGGAAATTCAAAAGCAATTTTAATCACAATTGCTTTCCTTTTCTTCATGTACACATTGACACAACTTAAATAGTATTCAGTCTCAGTTTGCATCTCGTAAAAAAAATAAAAACTGCGACTATAAACTTATTCAACGGTTATAAAGTGCAACTGTTCTAAATCGCCGTTGTAAATATTTACATCCACCCGGTGTTTAATTCCCGGTAAAGAGGCCTTCTCTGTAAATTGCCAAAAAAGCCAGTCGTCCTCAATTTTTTCTCTGTAGAAATTGTAATTGGCAATCCAGAACAAATATTCACTGAATTCTTCTTTTAAAAAATCACTATAATATCTTTCACCTGTATAGATTATTGGGCGAACCTGATAATGCTTTTCTACTTTATTCAACCACCTTTTTAAACCCTTTTTCAAACTGTCCAAAGGTTGATTTTTCGGCAATCTTTCAATATCTAAAACCGGAGGTAAATCACCTTTTTGCAATTTTACGGTTTTAATAAAAAGGTTCGCCTGTTCTATCGAATTCTCGTTTGGACGATAATAATGATAAGCGCCACGCATTATTTTATTCTCTTTTGCACCTTCCCAATTCTTCTTAAATTGTCCATCTACCCGATCGTTTCCCGCAGTAGCACGGATAAACACAAATTGAACCGGATATTTTTCTTCTAAAACCTCAACCTCTTCCCAATCGACTTTCCCCTGAAATTCAGACACATCTATTCCAATGACTTTCCCTTTATGATTTTCGAGAACCTGAATATTTCGAACATCAGAAAGATGCTTATCCACAGCATCTTCATCTAAAACTTTATCCGATTTAAATCCGAGGTAATAAGCCAATCCAGCACGATAGTGATAAATTGTTCCAATGAAAAGCAATCCTAAAAAAGAAAATACAATAACGCGAATTACTTTGCTAAAAGCAGAACGAGTTGGTTGCGATTTTCGGGAATAAGAAGTGCGTCTTGTTGTTTTTCTTGCCATTCTATTGAAAACTACTTTTTCAAAAACATATTATTGATAACTGATAACACCACATAAAAAATGATAATTAACGGAATAGCAATGTATTGCAATAACAACACCATTAAAACAGACACAATCAAAAATACAATTTGCAACGCATTTTCCTTGAAATTAAATTTCTTTATCTTTAAGGAGAACAACGGAATTTCAGCATTCAAAATATAAGCGCTACATAGAGTAATTACCAATAAAACCCATTGATTAGTCAAAATTTCTAACATCACCAGAGAATCAGAAAATTTTAACACCAAAGGCAAACTCAAAATAAACAATGCATTTGCAGGAGTTGGTAAACCAATAAAAGAATCGCTTTGACGAGTGTCTATATTGAAGTTTGCTAACCTATAGCAAGAACCTAAAGTCACGATAAATCCTAAAAACGGAATCGCCGGATTGTTTCCCAATTCATGGGCGCTATTTGTGAACAAACTATACATTACATAACCTGGTGCAACACCACTTGTCACCATATCTGCCAACGAATCCAACTGTAACCCAAGAGGGCTGGAAACTTTGAACAATCTGGCGAAAAAACCATCAAAAAAATCGAAAAAGATTCCTAAACAAACCATGTAAAAAGCCATTTCATAATTGGCCTCAGAAATAAAAACAACCGCAATACAACCGCAGAAAAGATTGATTAATGTAATTAAATTAGGAATGTGTTTTTTAATATTCATCTTTATAAAATTTGATAATGGTGAGGAACAAATTTAGCATAATAACTGCATGTACAAGCCGTTTTTATAAGAGTTTTTTATTTGAAATTTTGACTTTCGCAATATTTCTCAAAAGGAATAAATTAGCTGAGTAAAATATTATATTTTTGGTACAAATTAAAATGGGCCTCAGTCTGCAAAAAAATATACGTTGAAGAAAATCTTAATGCTTTTATTATTTTGGAACTGCACGCAACAATATGCACAAACTGTTCGGAAATATTCGAATGAATTTATGAATATTGGTGTCGATGCAGCTGCATTAGGAATGTCGAGTGCCGTTGTTGCTTCAACTAATGACGTAAATGCTGGTTATTGGAATCCTGCTGGTCTTACACATCTTGAAGATCATCAGATCTCATTGATGCATGCCAATTATTTTGCTAATATTGCGCAGTACGATTATATAGGATATGCGAGCCCAATTGACGACAGAAGCGCCTGGGGGATCTCAATGATTCGTTTTGGAGTCGATGACATCATGGACACAACTGAATTAATTGACAGTCAGGGAAATATTGATTATAACCGAATTCGTTTGTTCTCCACAGCAGATTATGGCTTTACCTTTTCGTACGCAAGAAAATTACCAGTGGAGGGTTTTCAATATGGCGTTAATGCAAAAGTGATCCGACGCATTATTGGAAAATTCGCAAATTCGTGGGGGTTTGGTTTTGATGTGGGATTACAGTTTGAACGAAATGACTGGAAATTCGGATTAATGCTTCGTGACATCACCACAACCTATAATGTTTGGAATATCGATGAAGAAGAATATGCAAAAATTGCCAATGCTATTCCCGGAGAAAATAATGAATTACCAGAAAGTACCGAGATTACTTTACCAAAAGCACAATTAGGAGTTTCAAAAAGGTTTGATTTTCATAATGACTATAGTCTTTTGGTTGCTACAAATTTAAATATGCGTTTTGAACAGACAAACGATATTATTTCATCAAAAATAGTAAGTATAGATCCGGCAGTTGGTTTTGAATTTGGTTATACCGACTTAGTTTTCTTAAGAGCAGGAGCTGGAAATTTTCAGAACGTGATGCAATTGGACAATACAGAAAAAATAAATTTTCAGCCTAATATTGGATTGGGATTCAAATACAAAGGCATCCAGGTTGACTATGCACTGACCGATTTAGGAAACCAAAGCACGGCTTTATATTCGAATATTTTTTCTTTAAAAGTAGATTTAGGTATCTTTAGATAATTTTTACAAACCATTACACTTCTTAAAATTTTAAATTATGAAAAATGTCATTTTCAAAAAAACACTTTTTAGTTTACTATTATTACTAAGTTGTCTTGGTTTCAGCCAAAATTTACCTTTATCAAAGGATGCTAAAATAAGTGTTCTTACTTGCGGATTAGGCAATGAAACTTATTCTTATTTTGGTCATACCGCTATCCGTGTTGCAGATTCTGCAAACAATATTGATTTGGTTTATAATTATGGGGCTTTTGATTTTGCAACGCCCAATTTTGTTGCCAGGTTTGCAAAAGGCGATTTGCAATATTTTGTGGTCGTTCATCCATTTGCTGACTTCATGAATGAATATAATTATGAAAAAAGAAGTGTTTTTGAGCAAGAACTTCTTATTTCACAAGAGTCAAAACAAAAACTATTTGACAACTTAAATACTACTTTGCTTTCTGAAGAACGTTACTACACTTATAAATTCATTGATAAAAACTGCACTTCAATGGTGGTTGACATTATCAATAAAACATTGAACGGAGCTGTAATAACAAAAAAAGGCGATACCGAACGTACTTATCGTTCTATTCTATTTCCATATTTTGATGGCCATTTTTATGATAAGTTAGGAACCAGTATTATTTTCGGAACCAAAGTGGATCAGTTAGGCACCAAGATATTCCTGCCTTTTGAATTGAAAAACAGTTTAGAGAAAACCAATTTTCAAAATCACCCTTTAGCAAGCAAAAGCAAAACATTATTACTTTTTGAAAAAGAAACCCCAACTTCCTGGTGGAATAATGTTTACACTTATCTTTTCATATTGGCTTTCGTCGTATTGGCACATAATAAAATCGTAGACAAAATCTATCTTTTGATTTTATCTTTAATCGGAATCTTTTTTCTGGTTATGGGATTTTATTCTTCTCACCAGGAACTGGCGATGAATTACAATATGCTTTTATTCAGCCCTATTTTATTGATTTTGATTCTTTTATCTATCCTGAAAAATAAAAGAGGAACGTATCGATTTGCCATTTTGCATATCCTCTTTTTGATCGTTTACACATTATTTATGATCAACAAAGCGCACTTTTTAATTGTCTTACCAATGATTGTAACTAGCGGTTTTGTTTTAGTAAGAGTTGCAATCAGAAACAAAAAACGTATTCCGATTATTATTTAAATAGGTTATTGACCCCGATAAAATAAAACAGTGGTAATGGTTTTGAAGGTAATACTTAAATCCAGAAATATACTTCGATGTTTGATATAATAAAGATCGTATTGCAATTTTATTAAGCTTTCATCAATCGATTCTCCATAGGAGTAATTAACTTGTGCCCATCCTGTCAAACCAGGCTTTATAACATGTCTCGTTTCATAAAAAGGCATAATCCGGGCGATTTCATTAACAAAGTAAGGACGTTCCGGTCTTGGGCCAATAACCCCCATATCGCCCTTTATAATATTAAAAAATTGCGGCAGTTCATCAATTCTTGATTTACGCATAAATTTACCAAAAGGAGTAACCCGCTTATCATTTGAAGTGGCAAAAGGACCATTTACATCCGAATTTTTAACCATTGTTCTAAACTTATAAATCTCAAAAACAACACCGTTTTTACCCACACGATCCTGAGTGTAGAACAAACTTCCTTTATTCCCCACAAGATTTCCAATAAAAATAAAAGGAATAAAAACCATGCAGGTAACTAAACCAATGAACGAGAGCAAAAATTCAATAAGCCGAATTAAAGACAAATACAGTTTATTATTATTGCTTCGACTAAAAGGGAAAAAGCGATAAAAATCTCTTGCGATATAATGTACCGGAATACGTTGTGTTTTACTCTCGTATACTTGTGTGTACTCCCTTATAATATTTCCTGATTCTAAAAGATGTAGTAACTGTTGGTATAAATCAGCCGTAATACCATCTGTTTTCTGTGATGCAATTACAATTTCAGAAACATTGTTTTTACTAACAAAGATTTCTAACTCATCCTTTTTAATTTCTTTTACATAATGAAAATCAGAATCATCCTCAGAAACAGAATCTGAACTCACAAAACCGATAATTTTATAATGAGGATCGACGCTTTCTAGTCCTAAAACCAAATCTTCTACCTGATTCTCATCACAAATTAAAATTACATTTTGAACAAAACGGTGGGATGCAAGAAAGTAAACATAGATATACCTCCAGGACAATAAGGCAAATAAAACTGCAAAGTAAAATATAATTATTGCAATTCTGTTTTTAGGCAATTCAGGTGATAAAATGGGGGTTAAGAGATAAACCAATACAGTAGTTGTTACCGTAAAAATAGTACTCTTAAGAATTTGAAACTGATTACTGGCAACTTGTAAATTATACATTTCGAAAATCGAACCGAATATGTATATATAAGCTATCAGGACTATTTCCCAATAATAATTTGCAATTGAAAATTGAAAATACTGAAAATTAAAAAGCAGGCTTAAGAGGTATAGCGCGAGCAGGACGAAAATCGCATCGAAAGCATGCAGCAATACCTTCCGTTCCGATATCTCGAAATGAATTTTATTTTTTGTAAACATTGATCTATTAGGTTTTGGTTTGGGGCTAAAACTTTGAACAAATGTATCATAAAAAAAAGAATATAAACTATCTAATTCTCAGCTTTTTCAGGAATTTTAATATGAACCGAAAGAAGAGTTAGCGCATATACGAAAGCCGGGGCAGCGGTTCGCATGGCCGCATGATTTATGGTTAAAAGCCAAAAAAGGAAAAAAGATAAAAAATACAAGTGCTGTCTATTGTGGATATAAAGAACAAATGGAGTAATAAAAAGTATCAAAAGTCCTAAAATACCAAATAGACCATGTTCGGCTAACATTCTGGTTATTTCATTATGCGAAGCGACAGCAGTACCAAAAGATTTTTCTCTCATTTCTTTTCCAATCCCAACACCAATTCCGGTAATAGGATTATCTAAAAAATAAGTAATTTCAGACTCAATTATTTCCTCTCTGCCACTCAATTGACTTTTTTTCTCTCTTCCTCTTGCGTCCTGATTTGCATAGCGCTTATTAATAAGACCGCTCGTTTGAATAGAAGTATAGGTCCAAATTCCAACACCCATTAAACCAGTCAGAATAAAAATTAAAATAAATTTTCCTTTACCTTTTGCGTTTGAAAAAGAATATAAGAAAAACAAAAGACAAATAATCATTACTATTCCGGTAATAACACCACCTCTAGAAAAAGTTACAATTCCCCTATAACTTACAAGAAGTAATAAAACCCCATTTAGAATCATTTCTTTTTTAGTTTTCGAGAATAATATTAATTGTGTAAAAAAAACAAAAACTCCTAGTCCTAGAATAGTAGAAACCTGATTTGGACCAAATCCTCCAGATGTTTCAAAATTAGATTGCGTTCCGGTTACTACATCTTTTACACTCGGATTATATAAAAACAAATAAACAGTTGTTGTTAATATTGGTAAACCAATTGCGAGAACAATATTTTGTAAATCTGAAAACATAACTCTTCTCTTAAACATATAAATTGCACAAATAGCTAAACATACTGGTCCTGATAAATTAAAAAATAAGGCTTTTTTCACGTCTACATTATAATCTGTTACTGTTGAAGCTACTATAACACCAGGAATCAGGAGAATCAAAAAAAACCAATAAAAGAATGCCTTTAAAGAAAAATTACTGTATATCATTCCTAAAAGCATGAAAAAAACAACACTTATTTTAACATATTCATTGTTAAGATTTCCACCAGTCATTCTTAAAAAAACTTCAATACCTACTAAATATGCGGCTACTAAGATAACTTCATTGTTCTTGTTTTTTGTCTTCTGTACGAAGTAAAAACCAATGATCGGAATTAAAAGTGCTAATACTTTGGAAAAAAAAGGTACTGCAAAAATAACCAGAGCAAGTATGCAATGAATTAAAACAATATGAATATAAGACAATCGAAAGCTTTTCATTATTTACTTTTTTTGTACGCTAAAATTAGCTTTTCAATTACTGCTTCTTCTGAATAATGCTGCAAAACCTTTGTTTTAAATTTCTCAACTAAAGTATTCCTTAAACTTTCATCCTCAATTATTTTTTTCAATTGATTTTTAACTTCCAATTCAGAAAAAGGATCAAATAATAATCCATCATTTTCATTCTCTATAAGAAGAGAACAATATCCAACATTGGTAGAGACTACAGCAACATTTTCTAAAGCGTACTCGAGTAAAGTTACCGGAAACCCCTCTTGTGTTGAAGCTAAAACACCAACTGAAGCCTGAGATAAAATATTTTTAATATCCCCTTTTTCTCCATACAAATAAACATATCTTTCTAAACTATATGCGTTTATAAAGTCTTTTATTGCCTCTGAATAAGAATCAAAATAATCTCTTCCTATTAAATGTAAGCTCCAGTCTAATTCAAATAATTTTAATTCAGCATAAGCTTTTAAGATTAAAAGATGGTTTTTAGGATTTTTTAAATTAGCCAGAAAAACTATTCTTTTCCCCTCTGATCCTTTTAAGTCTGTTAATTGTTCACTTCCAGAAACATTATGAGATTTAGTAAAATTAGGGATAAAAATTACATTTGAGCAATTAAGATTTTTTTCATTCCACTCTTTTAACTGAAGATTGACTACAAAAATAGAAGAAAAAAAAGTTGATAAAAAAACCAAAAATATATTTTCCTTTTTAGTTTCTTGTGATCTTGTGCCATAATGATCGTGCCAAAATATCTTTAATCGTGGTAAAGTCAGCTTTACTAACACCGCTATAAAAAATGACGAACTATGTGCATGCATTATGTCAATTTTATTTTTTACAAGATATTTTCTAAGACGCAATACAGCATTTAGATCCACACTCTTTTTACGTTGTAAAAATAGATAAGCGACATCAGAATCTATTTGATTTATTAAGCCACCTTCTTTTCTCGTTGCAATTAAACCTGAAAAATCTATATTTTTAGATAGTCCATTAGCATAATTTACAGCCATTCGTTCTGCACCACCAAGTTCTAAAGAATCTATAATCTGTACAACTCTCATTCTAGTAGTAGTTTTTTTATTTCTAATTCAAAAATTTCGGTCGTATATTGCTGTGACCAGCTTGCAGCTAGTTTACTCATTGATAAAAAGCACTCTCTGTTACTTATTATGTTTTCAATTTGAGATACATCTTTTTCTAAATCCATTTCAAGCAAAATACCTCTATTTCCATAGTCGAGCATAAAAGGAACGCATGAAATTTTCGTCGCTATTGGAATACATCCCCAAAACATACCTTCAGCAATAGCTTTGGGCCAGCCTTCACTTTTAGATGGTAAAATAACAAAATGACTTTTTTGATAGGCTTTTTTTATTGTTTCCTTATTTTGGTTTCCGTTTAAAAAAATATAATTTTCCAGATTATTTTTCCTAATATACTCTTCCAAAGCAATTCTTTCACTTCCTTCTCCAAATAAATTCAGGATTGCATTTTTGTTTTCTTTAATAAATTGCTCCACTAACCTAATAGCATACATTGGGTTTTTCCCTGCAACGAGGGTTCCCACAAAAACAAATTCTATCAAATTCTTTAAATCTGTTTTATTAGGCAACAGTTTTTCTGATTCTGAATATGTTGCTGTAAAAAAAGATTTTATATTATTAGACTGATTCTCCCAATCACCGTATGCTAAAACTTTCATATTTCGGGTTAGAAAAGAACTATTCAAAATTTTCTTTTGTAATTTATATGTCCAAGGCTGGTTACTTTTCGAGTCCCAATTTCCAGCATATTTTGCAGTTTTTATTTTCCTTGGAAATAACATTTGAACCAAACATCCTATCAAACCAACATTTCCAGGACAACGCAAATGAATATGATCTGCCTCTTTCATTGCCCAGAATATTTCCCAAAAAATTATTGGCAATTTAAAAAACGAAACTATATTGTTTTTAAAACTCATAAAATTAAAATCAGGAATTTTTCTAAAATCAATTTTACTATGACTATATGGAATATCTATTATTGCCGGATTTCCATTTAAAAATGGCCCAACAACTATAACCTCATTAACATATTTCAACCAAATATTCATTTCACGCACATAAGGTGCATAACCAAAATAATGATTGCTACTTTTAATATGATTCACATGCGTAATTATTACAAATTTCATTTTATGTATTTTCCAGTAATCTTGTAATAACTTTTTTCGGCGCCAAATATTGATCAAAATAGTTTTTGCTTTCTAATTCGAGCTTTCTTTTAAAATCAAAATTTTTTATTATTTTTTCTATTGCATTACTAATATCTTCTCCATCGTTTACATAAATGACATCGACATTATTTAACAAATCTTTTGGCAATATATTATAGTGGGGAGTTGTAATAATTGCTTTTCCTAAAGCCAAAAACTCACCCAATTTCCAACCATGACAAGATAGAACTGCCGGAGTACTAAATACAAAAGCCGAATTCTGGATTTTTTTAACATAGGTTTTTAAAGGAATTTTTTTTGAATACACTAAATCATCAAATCCTAAATTATCTCCATTGCTTCTAGCCGCAAAACCTCCTTCAAAAATAATATCTGAATTACTTTTACATGATTTCATAAACAAAGCACGATTTCTATTGGTTTCTTTTTCTTGTTTCCAAATACTATTTATAAAAAAAACTTCATTAGAAGATGATGGAACTGAATTATACTTTTCCAATTTCAATCTTCTATATTGTCTCCAATAGTTGGCCACAAACTCTCGTCTGTTTGTGTTTGAGATAGAATTTCTAAATCTCATAAAATTTAAAATCAAATAATAAAACGTTTGAAACAAGTTCCAAATCTTGATACCAAAGCTGGGTCCAATTGCAACAACCTTTTCACTATTTTCGACAGGTAAATGATTCAGATTATAATTTACTTTACCATATACATTGCACCATTCTAACTCAATACTATTAATTTGATTCGAATCTTTTGAATCAATAATAATTTTCTTCGAGTAGTTGTCATTTTCAATAATAAAAGCAAAAGTCCCCTGATTGAATTTAGGAAACTTTGAAATATTAAATTCAAAATCCTGACAAATTTCTTTTATACCCTGAATATAAAAGCCATCATAAAAAACATTACAAAGTCCGTATATATAGATTTTAGTTTTCGTCATACCTCCTTAGGTTTATTTAAAAACAAGCTCCACCATCCCACTGTCCTTCCGCATGCTTCTGTGAACGCGACCATTTTATTATTGTCCGTAATAACATTAGAAAAACGAATTAAGGTAAGTAAAATCGTTATTGCATTCCATTTTAATCTGGCTTTAAAATCTGGTTTTATATTTTTAACACGCCAAACATACCAACCATTTCTCACTACCATTTTACCATATTGATATTGATTTGGTCGACCGGATTCAGCGTGAAAATGGTGTAATTTAGATCCTGTATTTAGATATAATTTTCCGATTTTAGCAACTCTTAAAGTAAAGTCGGCATCTTCATATAAACCATAGCCTTCAAAATAAGTAGAAAATGAAAGTTTTTCAAAAACAGATTTTTTAAAAGATGAAACACCTCCCATTAATTGCTCTACTTCATAAACCTCATTATTTGGCGGTAGAAATCCAACACTTCTCCCGTGCGAAAATAATGGTGAAAAACCAGGCATGCAATCACTATCCAGATTTAGTTTTTTTCGAAGAATAAAACGACTTCCGTCTTTGCGTTTCCATCCATCAAAATAAAATTCGCTGATTTTAGGAATATAATCTTTTGATGTTTTCTCCCATTTTATTTCATTGTATATATAACCACCAACTCCTAAGGCTTCTGGGAAAATTCCATAAGTTTTTAGCAAAATCTCAAAATAATCCGGTTCTAAAACCGTATCATCATCTAAAAAACAAACAATTTCAACATAATCGCTAACTTTTTGAATCCCAAAATTTCTTTGTTTAGTTAAACCGCGATTTTGGTTGTCGACCAAAAAATATTTAAGATTTTCAAACTGATTTAAACTTAAAATCGCTTCAGTTTCATTATTCGTAGATCCATCTACAATTAAAATTTCATGAGGATATAAAGTTTGTTTCTGAACTGATTGCAATAATGTAAGCAATGGTTCCGGACGCATATAGGTACAAATGATTAGGGAAAATTTCATGCTTTATTAATTAATTCATTTGCCCAATATAAACTTTGCCTCCATTCTTTATGAAATTTAAAAAAATATTTTATTGGATTTTTAACAGATTGTCTACTATAATATTTAAAAAACAAAATTGTTTGATATCCATTCATTTGTTCTTTAGTTTCATGCAATATTTTATAAAGTATTACTGTTGGAGATGGTTTGGGTTTAACTTTATCTTTATTCCAAGCTAAATCTGGTTTTGTTCTAAAACCTCCTATAGGTGCTTTTAAATGTAAAATTTGAGGAGCAGGAAAATAAAAAATATCATGTCCCTTATTTCGAATCTGCATTCCAAAGTCACCATCTTCCCCAAATCCAAATTCGTATTTTAAATCAAAAGACATATCTTGAACTACCTCTTTCTTAACAATGCTGCATCCTGACCCAAATGATACCCATTGAAATATTTCTTTATTAATCGTTTTTTGATTCTTTTGCAAACAATTAAAAGTCATTACTTTACTTTTATATTTAGCAATGAAACTAAATGAAGATTCTATAAAATTTTCTTCTATTCTAATATCGTCATCAGCAAAAAAAAGCCATTCACTTTCAACTTCTTTAAGGGCCATATTTCTAGCATTACAAGCTCCTGCCTGATTTGTAAAAGTATGTTTAATCTTAAATGGCCAAACTTCAGAAACTAAATAATCTAGTTCTGAAACACTTTTTGGTAAAGTATTTTGTTCAACAATTATTACATTATTAGGCAAATGGGTTTGTTTCGACAAATCTTTCAAAAAATCATACAGATATTTTTTTCGTCCAATAGTCGGAATTATGATATCGATTGTTTCAGAATGGGTTGTTTTCAACGAAGAAAAAGTACTTATTTTATCTAAACTTATGTTTTCATTATTTCTATTTTTAAAAAACCAACTGTATATCAAAGCTAAAAATGGAAATCTAAACTCAAAAACCATTAAATTTAAAAATAATAAAAATGTCCATCGTATTCTGTAGTGCTGTTTTACAAATCTAAAAA
Source organism: Flavobacterium frigidimaris (assembly GCF_002217275.1). Taxonomy (NCBI): domain Bacteria; kingdom Pseudomonadati; phylum Bacteroidota; class Flavobacteriia; order Flavobacteriales; family Flavobacteriaceae; genus Flavobacterium; species Flavobacterium frigidimaris. Next base: position 279,065 of record NZ_MUGV01000007.1, on the reverse strand, counting down.
GAGTAAAATTTGAATATTTTTGAGGAACCTTTAAGCTAATATCCTGTGTAAACAATTTTCTTTCTGAATAACACAACAAGCCAAGTGGCATACAAATTTTAGCTACTGAATTTAAATAATAATTAAAATTTGAATCAGGTCTTATTTTCTGATTGATTTCAATTAATACTTTGGCATGAATAGCTCCTGCCAAACTGCTCATTTGCCAGGTTGGATAAGTTACATGCTTATTGATTTTAATAAAAGGAGATTGATCAATATAGCCTATTTTTCTACCTAAAAAATCAGTATGATTCGGATTATAGGATAACATCATTTTATTATGATGAAAACTTTCTCTTACAGCTTCTAAATTAAGGTAGTTTTGATAATTTTCATTACACCAGACTATTTTTGATTCAGGATACTGCAAAGCTAATTCAGTTATTACTGTTGCAATTCGAGCATTACTGTTATGCAATAAGTCTTCATTATCCTTTGAAGTAACTTTTACTACATGTTTATTATTATGGTAAACTATTATCAAAATTTAAAATTTAACCGATTCATAAAATTCGATATTTTTCTTTACTAAAACTTTTGTATCAAAAGACTCTACTACTTTTTTTCTCGCGAATTCCCCAACTCTGAGACTTAGCTCTTCATTTTCTAAAATAGCCGCAATCTTTTCTGCAAAATCGTAATGATGTTTCGGATTCATTAAAAAACCATTTTTCTCATCATCAATCACTTCGTATGCCCAGCCAATATTTGATGCAACAATTGGTTTTCCCATGGCCATAGCTTCCAACCATGAAACTGGGAAAGCTTCTGCAAAAGAAGGAAAAACACAAATACTAGCCTCTTGTACTTTTTGTTTTATTTCAACATGAGCAACACTCCCTAAATAGGTTACATTATCAATGGCTTCAGCAGAAAACAATTTCTGCATCATTTGCCAGGTAGATGAATTCCCGGAGATAATATCAGGAACATCTTTACCAATTAAAATTAATTTAATTTCAGGATTGTTCTCGATTACTTTATTAAAAATTAAAGGTAATTCTAAAAGACCTTTTTTACGAATTAGACTTCCAAAATATAAAATGCTTTTTTCTTTCTGACTGTGATTAGTATCAATTTCAAATAAACTAGTATCAATAAGATTGGGAAGAATTGTATATTCTTTATTTAAATCAAAAATTACATTTGTCAAATCTGCAGTAAACTGACTTACTGATAGTAAACCATCTGCCTTGCTAATCGCTCTTTTTTCATGAAATTTATTTACCCTTTTCACAGGGCGATTATCCAAATGGCAGAAATAAGTATCAGAACCATGCAATCGAATGATAATTGGACATTTATTTGGTTTAATAAAGGATGTAATCCCTGTCCAGTCAGGTGCTTCAACAAGATCAATTTCCTTATTAGAATACAATTTATTGATTATTTTTTCTAATTTCTTTCTTGTCAAAAACCAGGATAAGCCTTTCAATTTTACATTTTTAATCTGTTGAATCACAATTCCATTATCATCAAAAATGTCATCTTCCTTTTGTCCATACACTAAAACTCTAACTACAATACCTTTTTGTAAAAGTCCTGTTGCCAAATTTTTTATACTTGTACCTATACCACCCGAATTCCCTGTCAAAGGATGCGGATATTCTGGTGTTAAAAAGGCTATTTTCATGGTTTTACTTCTTAAAAAAATCTTTTAAAATTCTGGCTGTAAACATCTTTGCTCCTTCATCAGTCATATGCCCACAAGACGAAAAATATTTGTTTTCGATAACTATATTTTCATAATTATGAATTTCCGGATATGCTTTTTTAACTTTCTCAAAATAATTCATGCCTGTAACATTTTCGCACATTGGTGTCATAACGGCAATAAAATTAATGTTGTTTGCTTTACAAATGTTTTTAATTTCTTCGTAATATTTATTATGAGGTAAAGGATTCAAGTTAACAATATTATTTTTCATATTGCCATTTTTGTGTTTTTTTAAAGGGTAAAATCCTAGATTATCCAGAGCATTTGTTGTTTGATGCGTTACAATTTTATAAGTCTCTCTAAAGCCAATTTTTGAATCATATTTTATATATCTGTAAAAAGGAATATAATAAAGTTCATTAAAATTTTCCTGAGAAGAAAAATGATCTTTTATAACTTCTGAATTATGAATATATGGTAAAAATTTAGCCGATACGCCTTCGGATTCATTGTCATTAGATAGATTTAAATCAGCTTCGAGGACGACATTTTTAATTGAATATTTTCTTTCAATCATCAATTTCAGCATTAAAGAAGCTTCAAATAAATGCCCCCCACTCATACCATAATTAAACGTTTTAAATCCTTTATCTTCAAACATCTTTGAGACAAAATGATTATTTGCTCTTGATGACCCCAAAATAATGACATCGTATTGCTGCGGTTCTGAATTAAAAACGGTTTCTATTTTTCCTCTGTTTTTAGATCGCAGAAACACTGCCGTATATAATCCGTCCAAAGCAATCGCTACTAAACCAGTTACGATTAAAATTTTGACTGCATAAATTAAAAAACGCTTCATTAAAACTGAAAATATATAAATTCTTTATAATCTGAATAAGTTCCGAAAGCAAGAATGGCAAGAATTGCCAAGGCTACTTTCAACATGCTTTTTTTTCCTGAAAGAGGTTCTATTTTATTACGATTATTCCATTCAACTAAAACAAATAAACCAATCATAAGTAATAATTCATAGCTATAACGCTCATTATCTAAATATTGAAAACTAAAATCTTTGCTTGTAAAAATTCGTTTTAAGTATAAAACTGCATCTGTTATCGTTCTTGCTCTAAAAAATACCCAAGCCACGCAAGTCAATAAAAAAGTATAAAAAATACTAAGTACTACTTTAGCAGAATCAAAATTAAATTTAAGCTGAATTTCACCCATATTATTTCGATTACTATTAGACAAAAGCAATGGCAAAAAGTAAACAGCATTAATAAATCCCCATGCGAGATAAGTCCAATTAGCACCATGCCAAAAACCGCTTACTACAAAAATTATAAAAGTGTTTCTTATTTTCATCCAAAGTCCGCCTTTACTTCCCCCTAACGGAATATATAAATAATCGCGAAACCAAGAAGAAAGGGAAATATGCCAACGACGCCAAAACTCTGCAATATCTCTTGAAAAATAAGGATAATTGAAATTTCGTAACAAATCTAAACCAAACAATTTTGAGACTCCTAATGCAATATCAGAATAACCGGAAAAGTCTCCATAGATTTGGAACGCAAAATAAATGGCACCTAATATTAGTGAAACTGAATTCATTGCCGTATAATTATCAAAAATGGCATTGGCATAAGTCGCACAGGTATCAGCAATGACCACTTTTTTGACTAAACCCCATATAATTTGATAAATGCCTTCCTTAGCTTTTTCTAGGTCAAATTCTCGTTTTACTTTTATTTCAGGTAATAAATGGGTAGCTCTCTCAATTGGACCAGCTACCAAAAGCGGAAAATAACTTACAAAAAGAGAATAATCGATAAAGTTATATTCGGCTTTAATTCGTTTAAAGTAAATATCAATTACGTACGACAAGCCATGAAAAGTATAAAATGAAATTCCAACTGGAAGAATGACATTTAATAAAATTGGGCTAGCCTGAATTCCAATTGAATTTAATAATTCAGAGAATGAAGCTGCAAAAAAATTGTAATATTTAAAAATTCCGAGGAAACCTAAGTTGACAATAATACTTAACCAAAACCAAAATTTACGACTTCTTTCTGATTTTCCTTTTTCAATTTGTATTCCGGTGTAATAGTCTAAAAATGTTGAGAAAACCAGTAAAAATAAGAACCTCCAATCCCAGCAAGAATAGAAATAATAACTAGCAACAATTAATAAAGCATTTTGTGTACTTTTGGTTTTATTAAAGACAAACCAATACAGAAAAAAAACGATTGGCAAAAAAACAGCAAATGCTAATGAGTTAAAAAACATCTTTAAGATTTATGGAATTTTAAATTTAATAGACTTCTTCTAAAATTAGTTTTAAATGATTGTCCACCATTTTCGGCAAAGAAAAGGAATTGGCAATTAATTCTCTTGTATTAATTGATATCTTTTTGTTTCCTAAGTAAACATCTTCGAGAATTTGTTTTAATTCCTGAATATTTTTTGCATGAAAAATATATCCATTTTTACCAGATGAAACAACTTCGGTATTTCCGCCAACATTTGTTGTAATTACAGGTACATTTGCTGCAAGGCTTTCTAAAATTGATAAGCTAAAACATTCCATATGTGTCGGTTGCAACATATAATCATACTTAGAAAAAATCTCATTAAGGTTTGACTTACTTCCCATGAAATCGAAACAATTTTCAAGCGAATATTCTTTGATTTTATTTATCAATTGTTGTTTATATGGGCCATCACCATAAATTGTAATTTTAATTTCCTTTTTTATTTTCAAAGGAAGAAGTTGCACAGCTTCAATTAAATCCTGAATTCCTTTTGATTCCCTAAGATGTGATGCTACTAAAAAAATAGGTTTAATTGTATTTCTGGCTTCTCTACTTACAATAGTATCTAAAATAACTCCATTATAAATTGTTTTTGTTTTAGGCTTCAAGTGAGATCCAAAATCTTTTAAAATTTCCTTTACAGTATAATTAGATACACCAACAAAAACATCAATAAATCTCGAAAACCAAATTCCTTTTATTTTTTTGTTTATCTTTTTCTTGAATGAATAACCATTTAAAGGTCTTGGATTATGATCGACAGCAATCACTTTAGCATTTGAAAATTTCTTGATTTTATAAAAAAATGGAGTACATAATTCTACAAAATGAGTAATAATATAAGTGTATTCTGTATTATTTTGTTTACAAAAAGAAAGAAAATTATTTTCGACACTTTCAATTTTATTTGTATAGATATTTAAATCAGAATACTTTCCATGATTTGATTTATTTGGAAAAAACCAGTCAACATGGATGTTATTTTCTTTGCATTTTTTATCAAAATCCCAGAAAAAATAATCCATACCTCCTACTCGTTCAGGAAGTAATTCATAATTACATAGAATAGCTATTTTTTCTGACTCCATTTTCTTAAAGTTGTTGCGATTCTTTCTGAAGTTCCTTCAAGTGGTTTACCTATTTGAAGTCGAATTAATTGTTTTCTGGATTCTAAGTCTGTATCTGGATTCTTAATATATAACTTTATTGAATCTATTAGTTCTTCCCTATTTTTAACAATTCTGGTTGCATTAGATTTTATCACATTTTCTATATGTGCATAGCGCAAAAACCTTTGATCATCATATAAACCATTTTCTAAGTTTCCAAAGGCGGGATTAATCACAGGCTTATTAAATTGCATAAAATCAAGGCTCATAGTAGAAAGCATATTAATATTCAAATCTGAAAATTCTAATATACTCCTTAAATCGATTATATCTTCAATTGTCGGAACTCTTTGGGACCATTCTTCCTGATGATTTTTTCGTAAAAGTTCCCATTTAGGAAAGTTCCACTTAATGAAAGGATATTTTTCTAACAAATCTTTAAATCGTTTTCCATCTTCAGCTGGAGAAGTTCTGACTAAAAAATTAACTTCGGGAATTTTTTTATCTATAATAGCATTGGCGATAGTATCAATATACAATACATCATTCTGACTTGTGGATACATCACCACAACTAAAACAAATAGTTTTAAGAGTTACATCTATGTTAAATTTATTGGCAAAATCCACCTTATCAGATTGATATCTATCTAAGACATATGGTTCAAACTGAGGAGTTCCTACAACTTCAATTTGATCATTAGAAACAGAAGAATAAAAATGTAGAAGTTCTGATTTCATTAAATCGCTCCATACCAAATAATAATTAAAATTTCCAGACATCCTGCCTTTAGAAGCTAAATTATCCCAACTAAAAATAAAAGAAGCGGTTTTTATTTTATTTTTTTCAGCCTGATATATTAATGGAGCTATAAAAGGAGGCCTTTGATGAGTAAAAAATAAGATATCAATATTTTCGCTTTTAAGAATGTTTGCATATTCCTTAACGATTGCATTGTTTCTAAAGGATCTTTGTTGCCATTTATTGAATTTTTGAATCCATTTTTCAGAATTTAGAAAGGAAGAAAGTTTAAATATAAATCGTGTTGAATATCCTCTTATACTTTTTGTTTTAGATTCATTTTTCTTCAAATTCGATGTTATTCCTTCATTTTCGCTTTTGTGAAGTTGTAAATGGGCCACTTCTTTTAGTTTTCTAAGGAACCAAGTAGGAAATTTTTCTTCAAATACAGGCAATTCAATAATTTTACAAAACACGTCAAGATCTTTATAAGCTTCCTTTGGCAAACAGGAAAATATAGTTATTTCAGTAAAAGATTCCTGAGCCTTCTGACAAAAATCGGTAAGCACAAAATTTCTAAATCCGACACCATCTGTAATAACTATACCTAATTTACTCATTTTAATTTTAATTTCTATTTATCATTTTAAAAAGCTTTCTAACCACAAACTCCTCTGTCATTTCCATTGACTCATAAGTTGCTCCCGCAATATGCGGTGTTAATATCACATTATAGTTTTCTTTAGCCAGCATTATTAATTTTTCATTTTCTAAATTATTTTTAGAAATTATTTCATTTTCTAAAACATCAGAAGCATAGCCTTTAATTGTTTTTTTTTCAATAAGCTGGCATAAATATAGTTCATCAACAACGGCGCCTCTTGAGGTATTTATTAGAAAAGCATTACTTTTAATCTGATCTAATAACTCCCCATTGACAAAATGAATATTTTCAACTTTCAATGGAATATGTATTGAAATTATATCAGCCCAACTAAACATTTCTTTTGGATTATCAAAACTTTTACAATTTGCCTTTTTTATGTTTTCATGATCATAAAAACCGATTTCCATTCCAAATACTTCCGCATAATTAGCCACCTGAGAACCTACTCTTCCAAGTCCTAATAAACCAATTTTTTTTCCTTTAAGATTATTTCCTTTAAATAGGTCTCTTCTCCAAAAACCATTTTTAACGTCATCGAATGCTCTAGTCACATTGCGCATCAAGCTTAAAATTAATCCCCAAGTATGTTCTGCTGTTGAAGGAATAGAACTCAAAAAATCATATTCTCCTTTCAACGAAATCACTTTTCCTCCATTACTCTCAAAGTAGTCTACATCAATATGATCTAAACCGGTTGTAGCAGTTAAAATATACTTTAATTGAGGAGCAGAATCAATAATTTTGACACTAATATGAAATCGAAGTCTTACAAATAGAATATCAGCATCTTTTAAACAATCCTGTAAGGAATTTTCATCCTGAACATCTAACAAAATTACTGTTCCAATTTCTGAAAGCAACACTAAAGCTTGCTCACTAAAATCTTGAGATTCAGTTACAACTATTTTCATTTTTCCAATCATCATACAACATTTCAGCTATTTTAAAATCGCGAAAAGAATCAATATTCACTAACCAATTTACATCCATCACATAAGCTTTTTTATTTTCTACCATAAAAGATTTTTCTTTTAAAAAAGCTTTTACCCGTACTGCATAAAAACATCCATTTCTAAAATACACAGGCTCCAGATCTTGTCTTCTTTTAGTTTCTCCCTCATTTACAAAAGGAATTAGCTTATTATCTTTTTCTAAATTATACATTCTTGCAGGATGATAATCTTCTAAATGAACAACACTAATAACTCCATCAATAAATTCGTCTTTTTCAAACATTGTTATTATGTTTTCCAAATCAACTGAGGTTCTAAGTGGAGATGTTGGTTGCAATAGAACTATCAAATCAAATTCTTCCTCGAGCTTTTGATAAACTTCTTCAACAGCAGTTACAACATTACTGGTATCCTGTGCTAAACTTGTAAGTCTTTTAATAACTTCTGCCTCAAATTTTAGGGCGATATTTAAAATCTCATCAGAATCTGTGGAAACAATTGTTTTCGTAACCTTCTTGCATTTTTTAGCACACTCGATTGCATGAACTATCAAAGGCTTGCTCCCTAACAGCTTAATATTTTTCCCGGGTACACCTTTGCTCCCCCCACGTGCTGGAATAATGGCTAAAACTCTCATTAATACATAATTGTTTTATGAAACTGCAAAGGCAAATCAGCGAGTAGCTCGGCTATTTGTATACCTGCTTTTCCGTTTCCATAAATAGATGATGAAATAGTTTTTCCTTTTTGTACTGAAGAAACAATAGCAGCTTCTATCTGTTCCTGTGAATAATCAACATCTACACTATTTCCTCCACGATCTCTTCGATTTTGACGCGAACCAATATTAATTACTGGAACTCCCAAGAAGGCACACTCTCTAATACCAACACTAGAGTTCCCTATTAAACATTCACTGTGCTTTAATAATTCAAGAAAATCTTTCCCTTCCATATTCTTGAAAAAGTGAACATTAGGCAACTGATGTTGCTCTCTAAAAGCACGTATTCCAGTTGAAGTTCCGTCTGCTCCTGCATCGACATTTGGCCAAAACCAAAGTGTAGGCTTATTTATTTTGTAAATAGCTTCAAGAGTAGCTTCTACATGCTTTCTGGAATCTTTGTATTCTGTGGTAACAGGATGTTGCATTACGACCAAATATCCATTTGATAAATCTGGTGTTGCGCCTACTCCTCCATATTTTTGGTAAGGATCAAATGGAAGTTTTTCGCTTTTAATAATCTCTTCTGCTAAATCAATAGAGGGACAGCCAGTATTAAAAACCATTTCTGGATCTTCTCCTAATTTTATAACACGATTTTTTGCGTTCTCTGAAGCTACAAAATGATAATCTGATAATTTTGTGATTGCGTGACGTACTTTTTCGTCAATATTTCCAGTAACTTCACCTCCTTGAATGTGCGCTAGAGGAATATTCATATAAGAAGCTGCAATAGCAGTTGCCATTGTTTCAAATCGATCGGCTACTGTTATCACAATATCTGGTTTTAAATTATCAAAAACCGTAGATAATTCTAAAATCCCAATTCCTGTCGTTTTGGCTGCAGCAGTTAGATTTTCTCCTTCTAATACGTTAAAAACTTTTGCAGCAATATTGAAACCGTCTTTCTCTATAAAATTCACGGCAGAACCGTATCTATCCAATAACGCCGAAGCCGCTACAACCAAAAGCAATTCTAAATCCGGGTGCTTTTGAATAGCTGATAATACAGTTTTTACACGACTATAAGAAGGTCGGGCTGTGATTACCACAGCTATTTTTCTTTTTGGCATTTTTAATTTATTAAAGGGCTAAAGTAGATAAAAAAGAGGAAAAGCAAAATGTTATTTTTTTCGAATTTATTAAGCTAAAAAAATTATTTTTTTTGTTTCTTATACCAAATCTGTTTCATTCAAAAAATCCCATTGCTTTAATTCTTTTTTCAATGTCTTTCCAATTATTTTTTGGAATTGAGAAGCATCTATTCCAAACCCTTTGGGTTTTTTAGCTTCCAAATCTTCGAATGTAATGATATGATTTTTAGGTAAATCTTTATTAATAGCTAGAGACTTTTCAAAAATCTGTTTCAATGGTATTAAAGATTCAATATTGTTTTTATCAATTGGGTTTTCCATTGCTTTGGCAATATTTCTAACAGATTCCACAAGTTCTTTAGCTTCGCCAAGTGTTAATGAAGCCTTAGCATCTGGTCCAAAAAGTGCTCTGTCAAAAACAACATGAAATTCTAAAATAGAAGCACCTAAAGCTGTTGCGGCTATACAAGCTTCTTTTTTAGCAGAATGATCTGAAAATCCTATTGGTACATTATAACGCTGTTTTAGTTCAGAGATAACATTTAGTCCATATTGATCTGGTTGTGTAGGATAGGCTGTTGTGCATTGTAAAATCGAAAAATCGACATTTCTCTCTTTTAAGAAATTAACAGTTTCGTCTAATTCAGGATAAGAACTCATTCCTGATGAAATTATAATGCGTTTTCCGGTCTGGGCAATTTTTTCTAAAATCAAAAAATTATTAACCTCGCCTGAACCAATTTTATAATATTTAACATCAATTTCTTCTAGCCAGTCAACTGCCAAATTGCTAAATGGCGAACAAATGAAATCTAGGCCAACCTCATCACAATGCTTTTTAATTGCTTTCCATTGTTCTAAAGAAAAACCCATGCGTTTCCAATAATCAAATCTTGTTTCATCTTCCAGAGAAAACATTACACGAAATGGTTCATATTCGCTGCTTTCGGCTTCTGCAATATGCATCTGAAACTTTATAGCATTAACACCGGTCTGAGCAACAACATCAATATAAGAATGTAAAATTCCTAAACTGCCTTCGTGGGCCTGACCAATTTCGGCGATTATATACGGTAATATTTTTTTTGACGGCATATTTAAGTTTTCTTTTCTATAACAAAAATACTTTATTCTTGATACTTTAATTCGGTTCGAAGCTTCTTAATCATGAAAATTTTAAAATTTTAAACCTGACAAATTTCTCATTTTTAAAATTAAAATTTTATCAACAGCATTTCGATATCTTAAAATTTTAGGAACATGAACTAAGACCACAAAAATAGTTTTAATATATTTTTTGAAATATTCCTTATCAATTAAGGCATATTTTTTAAAATTATGCCAATACATCTTTAATATATTAAAAACAGGAAACGGATAATAAACCAAAAAATAATAAGTTGAATTTTTTAATTGCTTTTCAAATCTAAAATAATTGTGGTTTCCTAATTTTCTTAGTTCTTTATTGACCCTATGATTTATTTTAATTTCATTTGAGTACAAAATATCAAACCCTTTAGACATAACCTCAATAGATAAACAGGATTCTTCTCCATAAATATCTATCCAAACCGGAAAACCATTTGTAAGATTATAAACTGATTTTCGAACAGCAAATCCACAACCAATAAATTCAGCGGTAAGGAATTCTTTCTTTTCTTTTTCACCTGCTTTTATTGCTTCTGAATCTGATTCGAAGATTCCTTTTATTTCTTCAAAAGCAAGAATACCTGCGTTTGGATTTTTATCAAACAAATTTTCTATTATAGAAACAAAATTGGTATTTAATGGGTGTGCATCATCATCTAAACCAATCAATAATTCAGAATTTGCAATTGGGTAAATTTGATGTCTTGCGGCAGAGGCTCCAATTGACTTTGCAGAAACAAACCATTTTACCCAGGTTAACTCCTTTTGAAGGCATTCGGAATCATCTGTACATCCATCCAAAAAAACTAAAACTTCAACTTCAAATTTAATTATTAACGAATCTAATATTCTTAAAGTCTTAAATAAATCTTCTTTTCTGTTTTTTGATACGATTAATATTGAGGCTCTCATTCTTAAAATTTAGGGATTTTATGCAAAACAATTATGGTAATAATCACACAAGTTTAAAAATTAAAACTGCAAAATGATTTTTTTTGAATTAGATTCTTTTTAATTAGTTGTTATTTTTTCTAATATTTCTTTTAAATGGCGTGAAGAAACATATTCGACTAAGTCGTGTCTATTTAAATTTAAATTAACAGATTTTTCCTTCCATAAAAAATAAAGTTTTTCTATTAACAAAGCAATCCCTTGTATATCATCCACTTCTGACCAAAATTCATAATCTTTCCCCAACAATCTTCTTGTTTCACTATAATAGGGAGCAAGCAAAAGAATAACCTTATTTGCTTCAACACAATGAGGAAATTTAGCAGGAAGAAAAGGGCTAATTTCTCCTTTTGCTTCTAAAATTATATTAACTGATACATTCTTTTGTAAATTATAGACTTCATCAAAAGGTTTGTTTCCATTGTAAATATATACTTCAGGGCTATTTTTTTTATAATTTTTCAGCATTTCAGCATGATAAGAAGCATTTCCTAATAATAGAAGTCTGGCATCTATTTTGGCTTCTGGATTTTGTTCTAAAAATAAATTAAAGCCTTTTATTAAACCTTCAGGAGAACGCTGTTTCATTAAATTTCCGGCATGCAGTAAATTGAATTTTGAAGCATTAAAATAAGACGGAAAAGAAGTATTTTGAATTTTATACTTTTCATTTTGATGTGGAATAATAATTCCTGTTTTTTCAAAATCAGGAAAGTAGCTACTCATCCATTCTTTCAATAATTGACTAGGAAAAGCACTATATCTTGCTTTTATAGCAACTTCATTAAAGAATTTTTCTTTTTGTCGATAACTTGATTGTACCCAATTGTATGGTCTAGGGTAAAAATGAAATGGAAATGGATCATGTACATAAGCTATCCATTTATTATGTAAATGTGTTAATTTAAGAACTGCATAATGTGATCTAAAACTTGCTCCTTTACTTAGAGTCAATACAAAATCAGGCTGAAATGCAATTTTTTCTATTGTTTTTTGAATACTTCTAGTATCGTTAAAAAATGTAAAGGAAAAACCAAACAACCCTTCTAAAAAAGGGGCTAAATTAACTTTTAAATTTCGGCTTATAAACCGCTGCAATCTACTTAAAACATAGGTTTTGCTTATTTTTATTTCTTGAATTGCGTATGTCTGTATGTTTTTTAATTCAATATCTTTTAGTGTATAATGATAAACCAAAACTTCGAATCCCTCTGTATGTAAATTATTAATCAAGGCTACATTAGCTTTAGATCCGCTACTGTCTTCTATGTTTATTGAATCTACAATTACTAATATTTTCATTTTCTAATCTTATTTAGCAAAAAATCAATAATTTTTTCAGATGCATCTCCACTACCATAAGGGTTTATGTAATTTTCAAAACCTTTAAAATTATTCAAAATTTCCTGAATAGTATTTATAATTTTACCTTTATCAGTTCCTACTAAAGTTGAAAATCCAGCTGTTATACCTTCAGGCCTTTCAGAAACTTCTCTGGTGACTATAACAGGTTTACCTAATGAAGGCGCTTCTTCTTGAATACCTCCGGAATCAGTTACAATTAAAAAAGATTGCTTCATTAACCAGACAAAAACCGGATATGATACTGGAGGAATTAGCAAAATATTTTTTTTATCTGATAATAAATCATAAACCGTTTTCTTAACATTTGGGTTTAAATGAACAGGGTATATAATAAGAACATCTTCCCTTTGAGAAATTTCTAAAAGTGCCTCGCAGAGATTCTCCAGGCCCAACTCAAAGTTTTCTCTTCGATGACCTGTCACTAAAGCTATTTTTTTATTTTTAGTTATTTTACCTTTTAACATTTCTATTTCGGGATGATAATAGTCATTTTTTTCAATTTTGTTTGTTGTCCAAAGTAAAGCATCAATTACAGTATTGCCAGTTTTTATAATATCTTCTTTTAAAATCCCTTCATTTAATAAATTTTGTGTTGCTTCAGCTGTTGGTGTAAAATGAATATCCACTAATCTACTGGTTATTTGTCTGTTAATCTCTTCTGGAAATGGTGCCATTTTATTGTATGTTCTTAATCCAGCCTCTACATGCGCCACTTTTATACCTAGATGAAAAGCCGCCAAAGCGACCATCGAAGATGTTGTTGTATCACCATGCACTAAAACTAAATCAGGGTTAGTTTCCCGAAGTACACCATCTATTTTAGACAAAATAAGTGCACTTAAACTATTTAAAGACTGATTGGCCTGCATAAGATCTAAATCGAAATCAGGTTTAATTTCAAAAAAATCTAAAACCTGATCTAGCATTTCACGATGCTGTGCAGTCACACAAACAATAACTTCAAAATTTTCTTTTTTAAGCTTATGATATAATGGTGCCATTTTAATAGCTTCTGGACGCGTACCGAAGCAAAGTAGAATTTTCATTACTTAAATCTTTTTTTTATTTTATAAATAGGCAAACGTAAAGGATAAGACTGGTAAAAAAAAATCCATTTTAAACGTGCAAAAATACTTAAATCCAAAATATTTAATATTCTATTAAACAAATTGTACTCTTTAAAACCAATAGAAATAGTTATAAAATATTGAATCAATGAATCTGTAAGTATTTTTTTTTCTTTAAGATTTTGAACAACTAAAATAACTGCATCAGCTTGAGAAGCCATTCTAACAGGATTATTTTGAAAAAATTCACCAGTATTTGAATTAGCATGTTTTCTTCCGTAAAACAGACATTTGTTTATAGAAAGACCTTCAAATCCTGAAGATATAATTTTGGAATATAATTCCCATTCTTCAGCGTACATCAAATGTTCCGCAAAACGATTCTTTTCAAAACATGTTGCTTTCCACATTACGGCACATGAATTAAATGGTAATTCATGAGTTAAAATGCTTCCAACATCATTAACTCCAACTTTGAATGAAGAATACTCCTTCGAATAATCAAAATTATAATGGAATTCATTGAAAAAAACCTCTCTCTGATACCTACAGAAGGCAACCTTATTTTTATTTAATTCAGTCGTACACAATTCCAAATTTTGTGGATGCACAATATCGTCATCATCAAAAAATATGATATAATCACCTTTTGCTAAATCAATTCCGTAATTTCTACATCCCGGCAATCCTTTTGTATAATTTTCAGGCCGTTTTAAAAACTTAAAACGAGAATCTTTATTTAAAATTGGTGTAATAACTTCTAAAGTTTTATCGGTTCCCCCGTCATCAATTATTAAACATTCAAATTCTGAATAGGTTTGATTCTGAATAGACAGTAAAGATTCTAAAATAAAATGACTCCTATTATAAGTCGCCATGATTATAGTTACTTTTTTTTTCATTTAAAAAAGGAATACTTTATTAAAATTTTCATAGTGTTTTTATCTAAAAATAAATAATAGTTTTTAAATATAAAAAAACAATAATATTTACTTTTTTTTCTAACAAAATCTCCTATCATCAACAGAATTATCTGATTTAAAAAGACTTTCTCAATTACTTTTCTATTTTGAAAGTTTTTATTCCTGAAAATATTTTCTTTAAATTTTTTAATTGCAGAATAATTTTTTATAACCCACTCAAATTTTATTTGTTGACAACTTAATATTTTAGTTTGCAATTCTGAAAAAACTTCAAAATCGTGATCCATGAAATTTCTTGAAAATTCAAGATACATTGTCTCTATGTTTTTTATCCAGATAATTTGTTTATTATTAACTGTTTTAATCTGATTCGTTAAACTATCTCCATGTTTTCTATAATTATACAAAAACTGATCAAGTTTACAATATTTACTATGTAAGAGAGCACGTATCCAAAAATCATAGTCTTCAACTAAAAATAAAGTTTCATTATAACCCTTATTTTTTTGAAAAACATTTCGCCTATATAAAAAACAGGACCCTATAACATTCCCAAAAATTAAATTTTCTACTCCTAATAATTTAACCTCTCTTATTCTGTTACCAAAATTATCAATTAAGAAAATATTACTATAAACAATATCAGCTTCATTTTCTAACAATGATTCTAAAAGTTTTTCTAAAGCATCAAGCTCATAAAAATTGTCATCACTTGTCCATGTTAAAAAATCTCCACTTGCTGCATTATGCCCAATATTTAAACTTGCTGGTAACTTCTTATTTTCAAAATTACTTATAATCTTAATTCTATTATCTTTTTGTGCATATTGAGTAGCAATACTCAAAGTCTTATCGGTAGAACAGTCATTAACTATGATTAGTTCAATATTTTTAAAAGTCTGATTCAGGCAACTCTCTATAGATTGAGAGAGGTATTTTTCACCATTGTAGACTGGAAGAATAATAGAAATTTTTAAATCCGTCATGCTTTAAGTAATTGTAAATATTCTTTTTCCCAAATACTATCAATATAATTTTGTGAAAAATTCTGTTTTATAAAATCTTTCGTATTCATGCTCATCTCTATTTTAAGTATAGGATTTGAATATAATAATTTGATTTTATCTGAAACTTCTTGTACATCATATTCTTTACAAATTAATCCCGTTTTTTCATCTTCAATAGTATATTTTATGCCACCCGAATCAAAAGCAACAACTGGCAATCCACAAGCCTGCGCTTCAAGAGTAGCTAATCCCTGTGTTTCTCTTCTTCCATCTCCTAATGCAACTGCCGTCAACAAATAAAGGTCATGTTCCCACAATTCCTGCCTAACCTCTAGTTGTGTTTTTTTTCCTTTCAAAAAAACTTTATCTTCAAGTTGGTATTGTGCTATTAAGTCTTCGAGACTTTTGCGCTCTTTACCTTCACCAATAATTGTCAATGTTACATCTACCCCTTTATTAATTAAATCTGCCACAGCCAAGATACAATAATCATGACCTTTGACTTTGTCTAAACGACCAACTGTGATTAGTTTTAATGTACTATGAATTATTTTACTTTCTTTATTGGCATAAAAAAAATCAGTATCAACACCAACAGGAATAATTGAAAGTAATTCTCTAGGGCAGCCTAGCTCAATAATTTTATCGGCTAGATATGGAGTGTTAGCAGTTATTAAATCTGCATACTTAAACAAATTGTCATAATAACCATTATTGGGAATATAACCATTTATAGGAAAAAATGCATCATGTCCATGAAAAGTAACAATTACAGCGGGTTTAAAACCTGTTTTTTTTAAAATATCTAAAGGTTTAGAATTGGTTCCGTATTGAACGTGAAAAAGAGTAGCATTCTTAAATCTTTGAAAAAAAAGCCATTGATATAAGCATGTCAAACTAAATTTAGAGAATTCTTTATAATATTTTATTATATAATTTAAGTCTCTAAAATTTAATATTAATAAAAAAATCCATTTAATTAAACGTACTAACCTATTTTTTGGAATATTATAATCTTCAATAATTATTTTATCAAGTAAACCATACTCCTTAATTAAAATAGAATTAACTGCTGTATCATTATCAAGAAGCTTTCTAATCAAGATTTTCACTTCATAGCCCAGCTTTATTCCAGTAATAATCTGTGCGACAATAAATGTTTCTGAAAGGTGCGGAAATTCAGGAACTTTGAAAATTATTATTTTTGACTGATTCATTTTAAGATCCTCTTTCTGATTTCTCGTTCTTTTATTATTAATATAAATAAGAGGTCACTCATCGATAAGTTAAATAACATCTTTATTCTCCATTTTTTTGTTATACCTGTGGGTGTTTTTTTAAAGTAAAGAGAAAAAAGTGTCGACCTTTTTATAATTTTCAAAACTTTCTTCAATTCAATTGGAGAGTAGATACGAGTTTTGTTATTCAAAAAAATTAATTGATTAAGCCATTTCAAAAACAACTTGAATTCTTTTACTTCAATTGGCGTATTCAATAATAATATTTTTATTATTATTTCATCCGAAAATATTTCCGTATCATATTGTAGCTTTTTAAACAACAACAACTTTATATTTATATCTCCCTTTATCTGTATTGATTTATAAAGTGTAGAGACTTGTGACTTATGAACTCTATAATTATACAATACTTCCTGAATATTATAAAATTTTCCAGTCCATGCCATCTTTGACCAAAAATCATAATCCTCCACATGAATTTTTGTTTTATCAAACTTATAATCTCTGACCCATAATCGCTCTAGCATAACACTGCCAAGTGACATCGAACACGATAATAAGAGCCTTGAAACAATTTCATCATGATTTTCTTTATGGAGTATTAATTTGTTTGAATAACCGAACTCTTTAAGCCAACAGCCACAAGCTTTTATACTGGGATTATTTTCTAAAATTTTATATTGCTTTTGAAATCTATCAGGCAAACTAATATCATCACCATCCATCCGGGCAATATATTTTCCTTTTGCTTCCTTAAAACCTATATCCAAGCTATCTATAAGCCCCTTATTTTCATTTTTTTTTAGTATCCTTATTCTGGAATCTTTAATAGACTCTATCACATTAATAGTATTATCTGTTGAATGATCATCAATAACAATAATTTCAAAATCCTGAATCGTCTGGTTTAGAATTGAACCTATAGCTTCTTTAATATAGGATCCGACATTGTAAACTGGCAAAATAACCGATATAAGCGGAATATGTGGACCATCAATAATTCTATTGTCAATACTTCTTACAGTTTCTTCCATACTCCTTTTTGTATAGGGATTAATTAGTTTTTTTTAAGGAATTAAAATTCATATTTTTGCTTAAACATCAATAATTATGTATATAAATTATATCTTACTAGTTCATAAAAACCCTGCTCAGGTTAAGAGATTGATAACAAAGTTAAACGATGACAATGTGAACTTTTATATACATGTTGATAAAAATGTAAATATAGATTTTTTTAAAAAACAGATCATAGGACAAAACATTTTTTTCATTCCAGATAATAAGAGAGAATATGGAATTTGGGGAGATCTTGGAATTGTGAAAGGTACTATTGAGGCTTTAAAACTAATAACCAAACATAACAATAATGGTTTTTGTGTGTTACTAAGTGGTCAGGATTACCCCTTAATGGACAGACAAAAAATAAAGCTTTTTTTTACAAAAAATATAGGTACAATTTTTATGCATATTTTCCCTCTTCCTTACAAAGGATTTGGAAAACATGGTGGTTTGGACCGAATCAATTTTTACAAAATACAATTTTCCAAAAACAGACAAGATTTTATTCAACTAGTTCCTTTTTTTAATAAGTCTTTTTTTAACAAAAAAAATTTATTGAACTTTATTAAAATCTTCAAAATTTCTCCTTTAAAAGCCATAAAATTTTTATTAACTAAAAGAGCACTACCTGCTAAATTAAAACCATATTGTGGTGGTCAATGGTGGGCCATGCCTACAAATACGGCTCGAGATATTTTATCGTTTTTAAAAGACAATCCTAATTATATTAAGGAGCACAAGTACACATTATTACCTGATGAAATTTTTTTTCAAACTATAATAAAACATTTAGAGAAAAATAATCCCAATTTAAAAACAGAGCTAAGTATTACCTATGTAAATTGGATAAGAAAAAATACCTCTCTTCCTGTCACATTTACAAATACTACTTATGATCAAAATGAACTCAAAGAACAGTCTAAAATCAAATTGTTCGCAAGGAAATTTGACATAGAGATAGATGAAGGTATTTTAGATTGGATAGATGAAAATCTTATTTAATCTTATTTACCAGTCCTTCCCCTTTCCCAGTAATAAAAACTAATATATAACCTACAACTAGTAATAGGACATTTTTAAACTTATAAAGATGTAACGTTTCTAAAAGTATTTCAGGCACTAAATTCGAAACATATTTATATCTCATCAAATAAAAAGAATGATTTATACAACCTTTGAAATAACTCTTTTTTTGTTTTAAGTTTAATTTAGTCCTTATTTCCTTGTATGTATAAAATTTTGCAAATAGCAAATTTTTATGAAACTCACTTTCAGATCTATGTATATTATCTTGAATTGAGTTTTCATGTAATCTTCTATAAGTTAAAATCTCATCTATAAATATACCATTATTTGATATGCTTAACATTTTAGCAAAATAATAATAGTCTTGCCAAGATTTCATTTTTTCAAAAAAACTAATTTGCGACGCTACTTCCCTAGAAAGCATACAATCATAAGTATACCAATGGATATTCCTTATCAAAAACAAAAATAAATCAAATTTATTTTCTTTAAGATTATATTTATATGGGGATTGAAAGGAACTACATGTAAAATTTTGAGTCTTGGAAATAACAAAATCACATTTAAAAGAAATTATAGTATCAAGTTTCTTTTTAATTTTATTTTTATCCATCAAATCATCATCGTCAAACCATTGTATGAATTCTCCTTTACTCAATTCAAATCCGTAGTTTCTGGCTGCATTGCCTCCACCCATTCTGTTTTTTGGCCTAATGTGGTATTGAAAACGACTGTCTTTTTCTTTATAATAATCAACTATAAATTTAGTATTGTCTGTACTACCATCATCTACCACTATACACTCCCAATTTTCGTAGGATTGCATAAGTATTGAATTAAGCGTCTCTGTAATCAAATTAGCACGATTATAAGTAGGAATTATAATTGAGACAAGAGGATTATTCATCATTTTTTTTGATTATTGTTTCAATTAAATCATCAATAACATCTAAATGTCTTTTTAATGTAAAATCTCTTTTTATTTTCTCTTTTCCGTTCTTGCCTAATGTTTTAGCTAATTCTTTATTTTTTAAAAGCAATATCATTTTTTCAGCCATACTATCAACATCATGTTCTTCGACTAAAAACCCAGTTTCACCTTCAATAATTACATCGGGAATACCTGCATGTTTTGTTGAAATAACAGGTAGTCCAGCCGCACTCGCTTCCAAAATAGCGACAGGAGTTCCTTCCTGATCACCACTCATTGCGGTAACAGAATGTTGTACAAAAGCAAGTCCTTCTGATAAATATTCTACAAATTGTATTTTATCAATAATACCTGGTAACATCACAGCGTCTTGTATCTTTAATGTTTTAATAATATTGAAACAGGTCTCTAATAATTCTCCTGATCCTCCCATAACTAATCTTGCATCAGGAAATAAATCATGTGCTTTTTTAAATGCCAATATCGTATAGTAAGGTGCCTTTTTATTTACAAAACGCCCTACCGAAATAAATGTAAGGTTACTAAATTGAGGAATAATATTAACAAACAAATTATCTGGTCCATAAATATTGTATATCAATTTTTCTTTTGGACAGCCTAATTCAATCAATCGTTTTTGCATCGAAATTGAAACCGCAATTACATAGGTACTATATTCAAAAACGGCTTTATAATAATTACAGTTTTCTATTACCGTTATAACTGACGCATCATAACCATGAAAATGAGTTATTAAAGGAATGTTTATTTTTTTGCAAACATTAACTATTTTATCACCTGTAGTTCCGTACTGTGCCAAGACAACTTGTATTCTGTTTTTCCGAAGTGAATTCATAAAAGCTGTTTCCGAAACCGAAAGCGTTTTAAATCCTAGTTTACGTTTTATTTTTATTGACCATACAATGGTGCGATTCCATAATTTACCAAACCCTTCTAAAAATTGTGGCACTTGACCTCCATAATAAAAAAAAATTTCCCCTCTTAATCCTTTTTTTTGTTCTTGAATAAAGGTTTCGGAATAGACATTTTGAGAAGGAGAAACTATAGCTATTCTATTTTTTTGCAATTCCATATAATATAATTATAATACAAATTAAAATTTACGTTTGAGCATAGACAATTTACTTTGAACATACATCTTCAAAAAAGTAAAAAAGGATACATTCTCCAATTTTACATCATAAAAAGATCTATCAAAAATTGTCCGAAAAGCATGCAGATTAAACCATTTAGAATATAACAGCTGTTCCGATTGTAAATTTATAATTTGGTATGAATGCATTAAAGAGCGCACTTTTTTTTCTTCAAGCAATCTTAGTTGTTTCTTATATGCGTCGTTGTGATTGCGACTTACAGATTGATGTTCCCTAAAACAATTTAACGTTTCAGAGAGAAAACAAACTTTTGACTGTAGAGCTAACTGTATCCAAAAATACCAATCTCCGCACATTTTCATCTGTATTAAGGATGTTGAAAAAATAGAATCGTCTACCAACTCTTTTTTAAAAATTACTGCACTTGCATTAGGAATAACATTAAAAAAACTTAAATATAAATCAATGAATTCTCGTCCGTTTTTCACAAAATCCGTTTCCCATATATTAGGCTGAAATGGATTTGTATAATTTATACGATTATTTAAATAAGTGCCCTTTTCATTAACATCATTTGTCTGACAATAAGCAATACCAATTGAAGCGTCCTCATCAATATAGTTAATCAATTTAGCTAAAAAGGTACGTTCACAATAATCATCACTTTCCGCAATCCAAATATATTCGCCTTTAGCTAATTGGATTCCTCTTTGCCATTGTCTGAAAGGACTTCCTGAATTTTCATTATTAATTATAAAATGAGATACTTTGGGATGATCAATACATCGTTGTAAAATAGTTACACTATTATCGGTGCTTTTGTCATCCAGAAGAATGACTTCAAAATCTTGATAAGTCTGATTGAAAACACTTTCAAGTCTTTGAGCTAAAAAAGCCGCATGATTATAATTTGGAATAAGTATGGAAACTTTTGGATTCAAATCTCTAACGCTTTTTTAGTTGCTTCTAAATAAGCATTACCATACTTTATGCATGGCTCTAAATGATTTCCTTCGGCCCATTCGTTCATAGCATTTATAAAGATAAAATTTTCATCCTCCGAATATGGTTTAAAATGGGTTACAATATGACGCAACCATTTATAATAAAGATCAGGGCTACTTCCTAAAGCTACAGTACCCTTTTCTTTTTTTCTTGCCGTATTATCCCAAGATGGTGTAACAGATCGGAAAAACTTATAACTTGGTATGTTTTTTTCGATACAGTTCGTAACACCAAGTTCAAAATCCCTATAATCAATTGGAGTCTCTTTTTGCTTCCTTTTTAAAAGATCTAACAATCCTTTTTTTTCTTTGATCTCCAATTTATTCTTAATCACCGCAAGCGGGGAAAACTCTATTGAAGCATCAAAACCAATTTGATTAGGATCAGTTGTATCTCCGAAACTGTCAGTAATACATAAATATAAATCTTCAAAACCAAATTCTTCGATTGCTATTGCTCTCCATAAGTCAACAGTTTTTTTTATATCAGGCAATAAACTATGTTTGTAAAGTATAAAGACAGGTTTATTATCTACTTTAATATATCTTGAATCAGAAAAAACTTTTTCACATAGCCATCGCATATGTGCCTTATCATCTTCAAAATTATAATCTTGTTTTATTAAGACGTCCTCTTCTTTACCATCCCATCTGCGTGTCCAGTTTTCATTTGCCCAGCACAACATGAAAGGCATATCTAAATCACTTTGTTGAAGCATTCCATCTATTGGCTGTTCTAAAAGTCTTTTGCCATTAAACCAATAATGATAATAACAAAAACCTTGAATTCCATAAGATTTAGCCAAATCTGCTTGAGCTTTTCTAGCTTCTGGCAATCGTAGGTCATAAAATCCCAAATCGGTAGGTAATTGAGGTTGGTAGTGCCCTTCAAATAATGGTTTAGCTTTTGTTACATTCGTCCACTCTGTAAAACCTTTTCCCCACCATTCATCATTTTCAGGTATTGGATGGAATTGTGGCAGATGTATAGCTATAGGTTTAATTTTTTGCATATTTATCCAATAAATTTTTCAATGCTTTTAAATACGTTAATCCATCTTTCATATCTGGCTCAAGATGATTTCCTTCTGCCCATTCATTCCAGGCATTTATAAAAATAAATTGACTTTCCTTTACTCTTTCTTGTTTCTGAATATCATCTATATTTTCCTTTACCTCCTTAATAAAAGAATCTACATTTTGATTTTTTATTATAATTCCTTTTTTACCGCGTCTTGCCGTGTTGTCCCAGCCAACAAAAGAGCAGGGAATATAATTATAATTGAAAGTGACTTTCATTCTTTGTTTAGCTTCTTTGTAATCATAAATTTTCAAAGTTGAGCTAAGAATACTTTTCTTTAAGTTAGCAAACCACTTTCTAAGAGATTTATTATCATTAAAAGCATTGGGCAAACGATCCAATTTTGGTTGAAAATTCAATATATCGTCAAACCCTAAATCATGATAATTTGTTTTTAAATGAGAGTTTGAGGCAATCAAATAAGGATTGCTCAAACCATTTTTTAAGCATTCACTTCTAAATAGAGCAATTGTTTTTTTTACATCAGGAAGATATGAAGGGCGATAAAAAACAAAAACTGGTCTGTCATTAACTTTTATATATCTTGAATCTTTAAAAATTTCAATCAACCACTTAATATGCTTTAAATCATCTTCTTCGCTATAAGTCTGTTCAATTAAGATTTCTTTTTCTTCCCCCAGCCATCTTCTGCTCCAAGTTTCATTTGCCCAACAAAGCATAAAAGGAAAGTCTTCTTTTGGGTTTTTTATCTTTCTATCAAGTGGCTCATGTAACAAACGTTTGCCATCAAACCAATAATGATAATAACAAAATCCATAAATTCCATATTGTTTCGCCAGAGCTTCTTGAGCCAATCGCGATTCTTCTACACGTAAATCGTAAAAACCCAAATCTGATGGCAATTGTGGCTGAAAATGCTTTTTAAATAAAGGCTTAGCTTTAGTAACATTAGTCCATTCAGTAAAACCTTTTCCCCACCAATCATCATTCTCTCGAATAGGGTGAAATTGGGGTAAATAAATTGCTATAGCTTTGATTTTATTCCCAGACATATTACTTCAAAATTTTATAAACTCGTCTTTTGAATACAGCATATGTCTTTTTTAAAACAAGTTTAACGGTTTGTTTTAAAGTTATCTCCTTTGCAGTAGGACTAATAAGTGAAGTACTATAGGGTTTTCTCATAATTGCAATTTGGGAATAGTGATGTAAAATATCGATTTCATGAAATTCCGAAATATTAATTAAATTTATTTGATAATCTTCAAGTAATTCAAGCATTTTATTTTCAAAACCTATAATATTTGGGTATAACCAAACTAAATGTTCCTTATTTAAAATAAAGTACCTATATAACAACTGAGCTATACTCAATTTTTTGCCCATCTCCCACTCATCGACATCAATCATTGTAATTATATCATTTTCAGATAAAATTGCATTAAATGGAACTATATCAAAGGTAAACTCAAATCCATTTAAATTTGTTTTCAAAAATTGAATCCACTTATTTAGTAACACTTTATACGCAACCTCATCATTTATATAATACAAATTATCAAATTTTACGTGAAGAGAAATTCCTAAAACACAATCTTGAATAATATCTTTTCTACAATTTAGATTTAAAATATTTTTACCTTGATCTTGATCTGTATATAACCATGATTTTTCAATAAACATATTCTGAAATTGTGATTTAAACAAGATTTTATTAGCAAATTTATATCTTCGCTGTGCTGAAAAATAAACCGCTAAAATATTGTTTTTTATTTGTTTTGGGTTTTTTTCTGCTACTATTAAAAAAGAATTGCTAATCGAAGGTAAGATCTCTTCGTCTATTATATTACTTAATACTCTCCCAAATTTAATCTGATTCAAATCATGTATTGTATGTTTTAAATCATAATTTGGAACTTTAATCTCATATAAAAGATTTTTTAAAAGCTCTTTAAATTCTTTATTTTTTAAATTCTCACTTTCATTAATTATTAAAGAAGGTAATTTGTAATCGGGAAAAGGATAGCTAAAATTAACAACCTGAAAATTAGCCTTTTTTATTTCTCTTTCTATTTCATTCTTAGAAAATGTGGCGAAATCATTTCTTGTCTTATATTTAGATTCAACACTATAAAACTTTTGCCCATTATGATCTTCATCCCATCCCATTAAATATTTAAGGCCTAACTTATTCTCAATAGCTATTATCAATTCTCCGTTTTCACTTAATAATTGATTGCATGTATTTAAAATTTTCTGAATAGCTTCCTCCGATGATAAATTTGAATATTTTGGAATATATTCCAAAACTCCAATAAGCAAAATTTTATCAAATTTGAAATTTGAAAAAAGACTATTTAAATCAACTTCTAAAAAATTTGCAATAATTACATCAAAATTTGTGGAATCAAAACATCTTTTTTCAATACACCTACCCCTAGAAAAAGTTCCTTCAATTGAGCACACATATTCAACATTTTTCACTAGAAAATCTGTCAAAACTCCAGTTCCTGCACCTAATTCTAAAACTTTATCATTTTCATCAAATTTAATTGTACTCAATATATTTTGACGTTCCCATCCAAAATGATATTTAGTTGGCCAATCTTTTATTTGATCTTCTAAATATTCATGTTTTTCAACATTACAGTCTTCCAAATCACAAAGTACAGTAAAAATTTCATCTTCAACTTGCCCATCGCTATAGTCAATTTTATCAATGCTAGATATATATGTTCTCTTAAAACCAGATTGTAGAACAAAACTATTTAACCTAAAACTATCTGTATTATTCATTTATTGTTGTATTGATTTTTGAAACACTTACAATTTTGATCTTTGAATTCATTTGTATTAAAAAATAATTTTAAAAAATATTTACTATGTATTTAGATAATTTAAAAACTCTGCATTGTTTTAGTGTAAATAAAAAACATACAGTTAAAAAGTCAACCAAATACTTCGATAAATCTAAACTTAAATTGGTAATAATTTGAATTTTATATTTCTTCAAAAATTATAAATA
Organism: Flavobacterium frigidimaris; assembly: GCF_002217275.1. NCBI lineage: Bacteria > Pseudomonadati > Bacteroidota > Flavobacteriia > Flavobacteriales > Flavobacteriaceae > Flavobacterium > Flavobacterium frigidimaris. The sequence continues at coordinate 252,852 of NZ_MUGV01000007.1, read as the reverse complement.
CTTTTATTTAATATTTACATAAAGCGCATTTTATATATGAGTAAAAATTATCATGATTTAACATTAAAATAAGAAGCATTCAACAAAAATGGAGGCCAAACATCTTCATCATGAACAACTTGAAAAGACAACACATTATTAATACGATAAATTGGATTATTGGAATTAAATTTAAATACGGATAAATCAATGGAATAAAAACCTTTAGATAGTTGTATTTTCTCATGTAATAAATAAAAATTTAATTGATTATCTTCAATCGTTAAATCAGAATTTAAAGTATTAGTTTGAAAAATCCCTACCGGTTTTTGTTCTTTGTCATTTATAATGATCCTAAACAAAGGCAACTCTTCACTTTGTTTGAATATAATTTTAAAAAAAATAATTAAATCATCTCCCCACTTTATAACTGGTACTTCTTTATAATATTCTTTTACATTAAGTAATTGTACCTTTTTTAATTCTAAAATTCCATCATCTAAAAACACAGTAGACTCATTATCAACAAAACGATTATAATAAATATCAATTCCTTTTCCTACTTCATTTCCCAAATATTCAGTCTCTCCTCTTGCTAGCAAAAGAATTTGGTTTGCAACGCGGGATATCATTGGCATCGAATGAGAAACAAAAACCACTGCAGTATGAGGTAATAATTTATCAATTTGTTTAAAACATTTCAAAATAAATCCTAAATCGCCCACTGCTAAAACCTCATCGATAATTAAAACATCCGGTTCCATCTGAGCAGCAATAGCAAAACCTAAACGTACTTTCATTCCTGAACTGTAATTTTGAACCGGCATATCAATAAAATCTTCCAACTCGGCAAAAGCTACGATATCCTCAAACTTTGTTTCAATTTCTTGCTTGTTAAAACCTATTATAGCTGCATTGTTATAGATATTTTCTCTCCCTGTGAGTATAGGATTAAAACCAGCCCCTAATTCTATCAAAGCACCTATTTTTCCATACATCGTTACACTACCTTCGTCGGGAGAAATCAAGCCATTTAATATCTTAAGTAATGTACTTTTTCCTGCTCCATTATGTCCTATTAAGCCTAAACATTCGCCACGGCGTACTTCAAAACTAATATCTTTAACAGCCCAAAACTCATCACCTCTCAGAGATTTATCTTGTTTCTTCCCAATAATACCGCTAAAAACATCAGACAATCCATATATCAAACTTTTTTTAAGATCTTTAGCAAATTTCTTTGAAACCCCATCAACTTTTATTAATACTTCCCCCATAGTTAACTCATTCTTTCTGTTAGTATTGGCATTGAAACCCTATAAACCACTAAAGCAATAGTACTCAAAATTGCTGTTATAAATACACCAGAAAACCAAAAAACAGGATTTTCAATGCTATAACCAGTCAGTAAATTGCGTAAATCTGTAATAATATAAGTCAATGGATTTAATAGCATTATACCACGCATCACCCCTTGATGAGGTATAGCATAAACTACTGGGGTAGCATACATCAAAAACTGTAATGCTATTGGTATTAAACGACTAATATCATTGTATAATAAACTTATTGGCATCAATAAAGTTCCAATAGCAACAAAAAAGACAATTGATAAAAATAAAAGAGGTATAAAAAAAAGAATTTCAATTGAAGGAACTATTTTAAAGAAGATCAAAAAGAGGATTATTAATCCTATTTTAATTAGAAAATTAAAGAAAAACTTAATTAAGCCAAGTGTAATCAGGGCCTCTTTATCGAAATTTATTTTAGTGATAATAGATTTGTTAGCATTTACACTTTGTGTAGTTAAGTTAATACATTCTCCAATAATACCCCATAATGTTGTTCCTATTAATACAAAAGCAGGGTAAGGCACCTTTGTTGCTGTTACCTGAATAGTTCCCGATGATTGCAAAAATATCCATACTAACGAATTGACTAATAATGGAAAAATGGCCCAAAAAACACCTAAAAAAGATTGACGATATTGTGCTTTTATATCGCGCTTGGCTAATTGATTGGCCAAATAAAAAGAATTTTGAAATCCTTTTAGGCTAGCCTTTAGTACGTCCAAAAAACTATAACTATTGGAACTGGTATAAATATGTTTTTCTAGATTCATTTTTTAACTACATGGTTATTTTAAACAACCAGTCATTTTATTTTTTTACAATTTCTAATAATTATCACTAATTAACAAGATTTTTACTTCCGTGACAAACATTTAAAAATGGAAAAAGGCGTTTATAAAAAACACCTTTTTCTATCATTTATTTGAATTAAAATATAATTCCTATTTTATTTATCCAGCACTTCAAAAGTAGAATTCATACTTTTAAATTCAGGAACTATTTTTTTCATTTTAGTAACAATGTCATCATTATCATAGAAATCAGCAATTCCAATAAGTTCATCAATATCCAGATGTAGATTTTCGTATTCATCCTGAATTTCCTGTGCAATCATGATTTTGTTATGATAGGTTGGTAACGTTTTAGAAGTATCATTTAATAATTCTTCGTATAACTTTTCACCTGGTCGCAAACCTACAATTTTTATTTTGATTTCCTTATCAGGAATAAATCCTGCTAATTTGATCATTTTTTTAGCCAAATCAATAATTCGTACGGGTTTACCCATATCAAAAATATAGATTTCACCTCCGTTGCCCATTGCACCCGCTTCTAAAACCAGCTGACAAGCTTCAGGAATCGTCATAAAATAACGAATAATATCCTGATGGGTTATGGTAACCGGTCCACCTTCAGCAATTTGTTTGGTAAATAACGGAACAACAGATCCGTTTGAACCTAAAACGTTTCCGAAACGTGTGGTTATAAATTTTGTTGAGCCTTCATTATTCTCACGCTGATTCTTTAAAAAGAGAGACTGAACATATTTTTCTGCTATTCTTTTACTGGCTCCCATAACATTGCTAGGATTGACAGCTTTATCTGTTGAAACCATAACAAATTTTTTGGTATGATATTTACAGGCCAAATCGGCTAAGTTTTTAGTTCCTTTTATATTTGTTAATATCGCCTGGGCAGGGTTTTCCTCCATCAATGGAACATGTTTGTAAGCTGCAGCATGAAAAACAACATGTGGATTATGGTTTTTAAATACCTTTTCTAATGCTTTCTTACTTCTTACATCAGCAATTACCGCCACGATTTTTGTTTCTGAATTTATGGCTAATGTCTCTAGACATAAATTATGAAGAGGCGTTTCTGCATGATCTAAAATAATCACTGTTTTAGGATTAAATCCAAGAACCTGTCTTACTATTTCACTTCCGATAGATCCGGCAGCTCCGGTGATCAAAATTGTTTTATCTTTTAATTGTTTAGAGATAGACTTACTATCCAACACAATTGGTTTTCTTTCTAATAAATCTTCAATCTGAATATTTTTTACTTTTTGAGAAATTTCTTTTTGATTCTCCCAATCCGAAATCAATGGAACTGTATATACTCTATAATTAAACTCTAAGCATTGATCAACAATAATTAATTGCTCTTCTTTAGATAAACTTTTGTCGGCTATAATTACACCTTCAGCTGCTACTGATCTCATTAGGGCAGGTAACTTTTTTCTCAGAATCAAAATAGGCAAATCCAGCATTCGCTTCGATGCATTTTGATTATTTTTATCTACAAAACCAACAATTTTAAATCGGGAAGGTGTTTCAAATTTTAAAGCATTAGCTACCGAAATAGCATTAGCATCTGTTCCGTAGATTACTGTTCTGATTAACTTCGTGCTAGCCTTTTCTGAAAAGTATAATTCGAAAGTTTGTTTCACAATTACGCGATACAAAAACAAGCCGCAAAATGACAGAACCAAATTGATAAAAAGGGCAGTATTTAAAAAAGCTTTATGTCCTGTATACAATTCAAAAACAAGATTGAAAAACAAGAAAAACACCAAAACAGACATTTGTGAAAATAGTAGCTTGATAGCATCTATATAAGAAGAGTGCCTGATAATTCCAGAATAAGTTCGAAATAACCAAAAGAAAAATACATTTATGATTAATAAACTACCAACAAAATAGAAATCATGTGAGGTAATTATATATCCTAATGCAGTACCTTCAAACAGCATGTAGGTAAATGTAAAAGAAAACGCCAAAACCATTACATCTATTCCAATAATTATCCACCTAGGCAAATAACTAAGGTTATTAATATGCGCCCTTAGATTCCTTGGAGAAAAAGAATTATGCAACAAATCGGCTACTTTGGTCTGTTTATCTGTATTCAATTTTTATGATTTTGATTCTGCAAAATTTGTATGTCTTACAAAAATACAAATTAAAGGTATTAAAAAATTATTTCTATTAGTAATTTAGACTTTAACACCTTTTCTTTTTTGTTTTAAGAATTCAATTAGATAGGAACCGTATCCAGATTTAACTAAAGGTAATGCTAGTTTTTCTAATTGATCATCTGAAATAAATCCCTGTCTCCAGGCAATTTCTTCGATACATCCTACTTTCAATCCTTGTCTTTCTTCTAGTACCTGGACAAATTGTCCCGCTTGCATCAAACTATTAAAGGTTCCTGTATCCAGCCAGGCAGTTCCCCTGCTTAAAATACCAACTTTTAACAACCCTTTTTCTAAATATACTTTGTTGACATCTGTAATTTCATATTCACCACGAGCACTTGCCTTAATATTCTTAGCAATTTCAACCACTGAATTATCATAAAAATATAGACCAGGGACTGCAAAACTAGATTTTGGCTCTTCTGGTTTTTCTTCGATAGAAATAGCTTTAAAATTTTCATCAAATTCGACAACACCATAACGTTCAGGATCCGAAACATGATAAGCAAAAACAACTCCACCTTGTGGTTTTGTATTTGATTTTAAAAGTTCCTGCATGTTAGAACCAAAGAAAATATTATCTCCTAATATTAATGCAACATCATCATCACCAATAAACTCTTCTCCAATTACAAAAGCCTGTGCTAAACCATTTGGAATAGCCTGTTCTGCATAACTGAATTTACATCCAAGGGTAGATCCGTCACCTAATAATTTTTTAAAATTCGGCAAATCATGTGGTGTAGAAATAATCAATATTTCACTTATTCCTGACATCATTAATGTTGACAATGGATAATAAATCATAGGCTTGTCATACACCGGCATCATTTGCTTACTCATGGCAAGCGTTAAAGGATGTAAACGTGTACCAGAACCTCCGGCTAAAATAATTCCTTTCATAATTTTTGATTTTAGATTTTAGATTTTAGATTTTCCTACTGAAAACCTGAAACCATCATATCTCTATTATTTATATAAATATTTTTTTTAAACTTTCTTTATAATTTGGAATTTCTAAATTATAAATCTCCCTAATTTTTTTCTTATCTAATAATGAAAATTCCGGACGCTTTGCGGGAGTTGGATAAGATGCTGATGCGATTCCGCCAACTTTACAATTGTATCCTCCAAATTCTTTTATAGCCAATGCAAATTCATACCAGCTTATTTCGCCTTCGTTCGAATAATTATAAATTCCGGAAATCCAGTTCGGAGATTGTAAAACAGTGATCATTGCCTGTGCCAAATCTGCTGCATAAGTGGGTGAACCTATCTGATCATTTACCACATTAATTTCATCTCTTTCCTGCATTAATCGTTGCATGGTTTTAACAAAATTATTTCCAAATTTGCTATACACCCACGAAGTCCTAATGATAATTGAATCCGGATTTTCTTTTAAACAGGCTATTTCTCCAGCTCTTTTGCTTTCACCATATATATTTATCGGATTTGTTTCTGCCTCTTCATTTAAAGCTACAGAGGAAGATCCGTCAAAAACATAATCTGTCGAAATATGGATTAATTTCACAGTATTCTTCTTGGCATATTTTGCAATTACCTCTATAGCAGAATAGTTAATGGTAAAAGCCAGTTCTTTTTCTGTTTCAGCTTTATCAACTGCTGTGTAGGCCCCGCAATTAAAAATTATATCTGGATTAATTTCATTTAACTGAAATTGAAGTAAATCTAAATTATCTAATGTAACTTTAGTTCTATCTGCAAAAATCCATTCGTATTTTGGATAATTTGCGGCCAGGACAGACAACTCTGAACCTAACTGACCATTTGCACCCGTAACAAGAATTTTTTTCATTAAAATAAACTATTACAATTATCTATAAAAGGCAGGATTTGATCTTTTTCTGAAACGATCGCTTCATCTAAATTCATACCCCAGTCAATATTTAATGATGGATCATCAAATTTAATTCCTCCTTCAGAAGCTTTATTATAAAACTGGTCACATTTATACATTACAGATGCTGTTTCACTTATAACAGAGAAACCATGTGCAAAACCTTGCGGTACTAAAAGCTGTTTTTTATTTTCTGCTGACAACAAAACACTAAATGATTTTCCGTAAGTAGGAGAATCTTTTCTTAAATCGACTGCTACATCTATAATTTCACCTTCTAAAACACGAACTAATTTAGTTTGTGCAAAAGGTGGATTCTGATAATGCAAACCTCTTAAAGTTCCTTTCTTTGAAAAAGATTGGTTATCCTGAACAAATTCGATCTCAATTCCTAAATCTTTAAATTTTGTTTTACTATAGGCTTCAAAAAAATAACCTCTTTCGTCTCCAAAAACTGTTGGTTCAACAACTACTAAGTCTTTTATAAATGTTTCTTCAATTTTCATATTCCAATATAATTCTTATTTAATTATTTAAAGAAATTAACAATCACTTCTTTGATTCTTTTTTTGTCTTCACTGGTGAGATTAGATCCGGATGGCAGGCATAATCCTCTTTCAAATAAACTTTCAGCGACTTTTTTTCCGTAATACGGATATTTTTTGAAAACGGGTTGTAAATGCATCGGCTTCCATAATGGGCGGCTTTCTATATTTGCACCTTCAAAAGCTAATCTCAAACTTTTCTGGTTTCTATTTTTTTCACTATCAGGCTCAATCAAAATAGTGTTAAGCCAGTAAGTAGAAAAATAATTTTCATTTAAAACTTCAAAAAGCGCAACATCTTTAATTTTTTCAAAAACATCTTTGTAGAAAAGATGATTATTTCTTCTTTTCGTTATAGCATCTTCCAGAGTTTTAATTTGTCCGAGACCAATTCCCGCACAAATATTACTCATTCTGTAATTATAACCAATTTCACTATGTTGATAATGCGCCGCTTCATCCTTGGACTGAGTCGCGTAAAATATAGCTTTCTGTTTTAACTTGTCTGACTTTGAGATTAATGCTCCTCCACTGGAGGTTGTAATAATTTTATTTCCATTAAAAGAAAGAATTCCCAAATCTCCAAAAGTCCCACATTTTTTTTTTTTATAACTACTTCCTAAAGCCTCAGCAGCATCTTCAATAATTGGAATTTCATAACGATCTGCTACTGCATGAATTTCATCAATCTTATACGGATTGCCATATAAATGTACCGTAATAATTGCTTTAGGTTTTTTTCCTTTTTTAATTCTCTCCTTAATTGCAATTTCGAGTTGATCTGGGCATATATTCCAGGTATCCGGCTCGCTATCTACAAAAACAGGAATTGCTCCCTGGTACAAAATTGGATTTGCCGATGCTGAAAAAGTCATACTTTGGCAAATAACCTCGTCTCCATATTTTACACCTAATAAAATTAATGCCAAATGAATTGCTGACGTTCCAGAATTTAAGGCCGTTACAAATGGTTCATCTGCCAAAAAATTCTCTAGTATACTTTCGAAAGCATTTACATTAGGACCTCCCGATGTGATCCAATTCGTTTCTAATGCCTTCTCAACGTATTCTAGCTCAAAACCACTTTGTTGAGATAAGGACAAATAAATTCGTTTGTTATCCATTTATTTTCCAATAGTCTGATGGGTAACGAACATCATCTTCTTTTACTTTTGATAAGGGTAAAGTTGAAAATGATATTAATTTTGAATTACTTTCTAAAGATTCAACAGCATTTGCATATCCCGCTGGAATATGAACTATTTTACTATCAGTTTCTGACATAAAAACGCTTTCACAGACCAGGTCCTTAGAAGGATTTTCCCAATTATCAATTTTTATAAAATGAATTTTAAAAGATCCTGCAAGACAGTAAAAATTTTTAGCATCTAACTTATGGCCCTGCCAGGCTCGAATCGGATTTTCATCAGAATTGCTAATGATATAAAATCTTTCAATTTCTTCGAAGCTAAAATCATTTACATAAGAAATCGTACCCCGATTATCAGAGAAGTTTCCACCCTGAATTACTTTAGGAATCATGCTTTTAGTCTTAAATTAATCTTGTTCAACAAATAAAATTTAGAAGAATAAACAAACAGTAAAGGAACAATCACAATCAAAAACAATATTACATCCTGTACTTTCTGATAGAGAAATACAACTAAAATAGAAATCAAAATTTGCGCTAACGCATAATAGACAGCAACTACTCTATGCTGAATTTTATATTCATTACTCAAAACCTGATACAAATGTAGACGATGCGCTTCAAAAATATTTTGTTTTAAATACAGCCTATGTAAAATTGTACAAATAGCATCAACACCATAAATTGCTAAAAACAAAAGCCAGACGAGTGAATTCGTATTTAAAATAAGTTTTAAAACGAGATAAATAACCCAAAATGCAATTGCTATACTCCCAACATCACCAGCAAAACATTTAGCTTTTTTTCTATAATTAAAAAACAGAAAAACCAAACTGGCAATCATTCCGTATTTTATGAAACTGCTGTCTGTAAACAACTGAATTTTTGTATTAACATATAGTAATGATCCCATCACTACCAAAGTATAAAGTCCAGTGATACCATTAATTCCGTCCATGAAATTATAGGCATTTATTAATCCAATTGCAAAAATATAAGCTATAGCAATTCCCCAAATCGGAACCAGATCAAATAATCCTAAATCATAAAAAATTAAGCTAATCGATAAAAAATGAATTGAAATTCTGATTTTATTTGATAAGCTTTGAATATCATCCCAAAAACTAACCAAACTAACTAAAGTAATTCCGGTAAAGAAAAAATAATTGGTTTGAATATTTTGTACAAAATAAAGCAAGGCAGAAAACCAAAAAATGATTCCACCGCCTCTTAATGTTATTTCTGTATGAGAACTCCTTTCATTGGGTTTGTCAATAATATTAAAACGGTCTGCTACTTTAAAGTAGAGTAACATTAAAATCATTAAAAGAATTCCTAATATCGTGTATTCCATTATTTATTTATGAAGCTTTTAATTGTTTTTTCTAATCCCTGTTGCGCTGTATATGGCAATTTTTTGATTTTTAAAGCTGTCTTAATTTTTTGATTCGACACCCTATAATTTTCAGTCAGCTTCTGTACAGTCTCTGAATTTAAAGGAAGTTTAATTAAATCTCCCAACTTGGCTATTGTATTTATAATCGGTTTGGGGATAGCAATTGATAGATTTTTTTTATTTAACGTCGAAGATATAATTTGAATTAAGTCATTTGTTGATAAAACTTCATCGTCAGAAAAATTATAAACTCCAGACAGAATTTCTTTATTTAGTAGAATTTCTTTAACTAAAAAATTTAAGTTATCAATTCCTAAAAAAGATCTTTCATTTTGAAATGCAGCCAAAGGATAAGGAATTCTCTTTTTCACCACATTATAGAGTAAGTTCAAATTTCCTTTATTACCCGGACCATGAATCATACAAGGTCTTATAATAAAAAGTCTTTTACCTTCAGGAAGCTTTTTCGACAAAATATATTCTTCAGCTTGTAACTTGGATTGTCCATATGGAGTTATTGGATTACCTAAGACATTTTCGTATAAAATCTCTGAAACTTCATCAGCTACTGATTTTACACTACTGAAATAAATAAAGTCGTGAATTTCACTTTCTAAAAAAATATCAAACAATTCTTTTGTTAATTCAGTATTTACTTTAAAATATTCTGAAGCATCACTAGCATTTTTTGTATCATGTGCCTTACCTGCTAAATGAATAATTGCTTCCGATCCGACAGCGATCTTCCAATTTGGGTGTCTTAAAGTAATAGGATCAACTAAAAACGAATTTCTCATTAAATACTGTATTAAGTTTTGCCCGACAAAACCAGAACTACCCGTTATCGAAATTATTTTAGTCATTATAAATACGCATATAAGATTGAGACATTTTTTCTCTTGTAAACAAACCCGATCGTTCTAAAGCATTCGAGGAAAAGAATTCGTAAAGCTCTTTATTTTTTATTATTGTAGCAATTGCAGCCTTTAAGGCTTCTGACGATTTAGGCTCAACGGTTATTCCCGAAAAATCATTCAATGATACAAAAGGAACTCCCGAATCAAGATAAGTATTTATAACTGGTAATGCATTAGCCATTGCTTCTAATTGCACTACTCCAAAGGCTTCTGCTTCATTTATTGAAGGTAAAATAAATAAATCTGATTTCTTGTAAATTTCATCAAGTTCTTCGTCAGAAGCAAATGTTATGAATCTTACCTTATTCCGAATCTTTAAATCATCTATTTGTTTGTTTAAATTATAAAATTCTTCCCCATTTCCCACAATACTAAGTTTAATGGGTAAGTGTTCAATTGCTTTAATTAAGTATTCTACACCCTTATATTTTCTTAGTTTACCTACAAAAAGCAATTCAAACTCTCTGTTTTCAGGATATTTTTTACTATTTAAAATTTTATATTTAGGATCAAAACTTAAAGGAATAATTTTGATCTTTTCTTTGTAATTTTTTAGAACATCTGAAGCTTCAAAAAGTTGCGGTGAAGTAACAACAATATGATCTGCTCTATCTAACAATTTTTTTATTGCAGGATTATAATACTTTTCTATCCAACTCCAACGTGAATTTTTTATATTGGCATGCCACGTAATTATAAATTTCTTACTGCCAAATCTTTCAAGATATCTTAGCAAGGACACTTCCATAGTTGGAAAAGGATAATGATGATGAATGACATCATGATCGTTTATTAATTGCTTTAATGACGGATATCTTAAATTAAGAGGTTGGCTTTTTAAGTAGAAGGGGGTCACTTCTTTGATTACACAAATACGGTCAAATCGTTTCGTATCTTTACCAAAACTTCTTAAATGGTTATTGGAATAAACTGTAAAGTCAGCTATTTCTGAATTGGCAACTACTCCTTCCACAATATTTTTGACAACAGATTCCATTCCACCTTGACAAGGGTGATAATATTTTACGATATTCAGTATTTTCATGACGAAACTTAACTATTTATTACTATTCTTTTATTAATTTTGCGCACTCTTATCATGCAATCAAATACTCCTGCTTTTGTGTATATTTAATTAATCAAAAACAATTTTTTAACGTATTGAAAGAAAAATTGCACTCTATAATATATTTTAAAATTTAGACTGTTATCACTTTTCATACCTGAAGCAGTTACTGCTGCGCTATGTCTTTTATAGCGAATATATTTTTTTTCAACAAAAACCACTTTCCCTATTTTCTCTGCAACAAGACCAATCCACATATCATGTGCGATAAGATTTTGTGGAAAGGGTAGTGCCTGCAACAATACACTTCGATCAAAAACCATACAACACCCTAAATAAGAATTTTTAATTATATTTCTAAAAAAACCTTTCTTTGCATTTATCTTCCGAAAATAGGAAGGCATTATAACATTATCCGATTCGTCTACAACTGTAGCATCATGAACTACAAGATTACACTTTTCGCCCTTAAGTAGTGAAATACATCCTGTTACTTTGCCATCTTCCCATACATCATCTTGATCCGATAAAAAAATATATTCTCCGGTAGCATAAGCAAGGGCATTTTCAAAATTTTTAGTAACCTGATAAGACCTACTTGATTTTATGGATTTCAGATAAGATGAATCATTATGGATTAATCTGATTCTTGCATCGGAAAAGGACGAAATAATACTTATGGTTTCATCAGTCGACCCATCATCAGAAATGATGATTTCATCGTTATAAGATAGCTGTTTTAATATGCTTTGTAATTGTGCTTTAATAAAATCCCCTCCATTATAGGTGGCTACGCAAACAGATATTTTCATTTTCATATTATTATTCTTCATTCTTTTCTTTCCATTTAGTCAAAAGATAATCTTCATCCCTTGGCGTTACAAAAAAGTAATTTCGGTATGGTACTAGAACACTTTTTGTCATAGGATTAGAAATAACTCTAGAAAAACGAATAGTAGGAAAAATCAATATTAATAAGACGTAGGGAAAATAGAGCATTTTGGGAATATATTTAATCAAATAAACAAAAACAAAAGCTACACCAAAATAAAAATAGTAAGAGAACCGATCCGCAATATCTTTTGAGTCCGAGAAAAAAATATTGATTATTATAAAAATAAAAAAAGAATTAATAAAGAATCTTAATTTATAATTATTAAAATCAATTTTTTTATAATTAACAAATAGTAATAAAAGATATATCGCATACAAAATCCCTACGATACTAATTGAACTTTGCGGTTCTACCATTATTGAATTTAAGTACAATTTTTGTGCAAAAATTAATTCTGGAAAATAATTACTCAACCTTTCTAATATAGTATTAACAAAAGAAAAATGTGTAATCATTGTAATTAAGTGCAAAAGCAAAAGAGTCAGTACAAAAGCACGACTAAATTTTTTTTTAAAGACAAAATACAAAGGGATAAAGATCAGCGCGCTTACATGAAAAAAGAATCCGATTACATTTATAAAGAAAAATTTAAAAAAACTTTTATTAATATACCTGATGCTTAATAGAAAAATATAAAAAGCGATAGACTGTCTTAAAATATCAAACTCCCTAAACATCGTAAAAGAGAGAAAAGTAGCTAAAAATAAAAATTTATGAGTTATGATATCTTCTTTCCATGTAAAATAAAACAGTACAGTATAACAAAATACAGAAACTAAGACAGTCAACGCTTGTAGACTACTGCTAGTTTCAGGATCAAAAATCATATTGATTAGAGAGATTAAAATCTTAAATCCATACTCAATACCTTTTTCCGCTTGAAAATTTGTCGCGTTTCCTGACAACACGTCCCAAAATGGTTCAATGCTAATAATTATGTTATTATAGTTATACCAGTCATTCGCCATTTTATATCGAAACCCAATAAAAAATACAACTACAAACCAAAACGTAAAAAAAAGCAGTTTCTCTATTTTTTCAAAGGAATCAATCTTTACTAAATTGAATAATGAAATAATAAAAAGGAAACTAAAAAACAAAACATATGGAATCATTTACTATCGTGATAAAAGTTGAGCGTATAGATTGACCAGCAATCTACTGTTTCTTGAAACTGCTAAATTATTATTAGAAATAACACGCTTTTCCATAGACTCCGACTCTGTAAGAAAAGATATTAGACAATTTTGTAGCCCATTGTCATCATTCAAATCGTAAACATACCCAATACCTCCATCCTTTATATATTCAGGAAGGGCTCCCACATTAGAAACAATCACAGGAGTTTTAAAAGCTGCAGCAGTCATTAAAACACCACTTTGAGTCGCATCTTTATACGGACAAATCAAAACATCAGCTTGTTCGAATAATGATTTAATTTCGCTTTCTTCTATATATCTATTAATTCTAATTAATGATGATGAGCCAACTAATTCTTCCGGTATCTTATAACAATAATTTCCTTTACCTGCAATCACTAACTTACTCTCAGGGTAATTTTGAATTATTTTAGAAAAAACATGAAGTAGATCATCAATTCCCTTATAGGGTGATATTCTTCCAAAAAACAGAAGTACCTTTTCATTGGGTGATTTATTGATCTCAATTATCTTTTTAGTACCTAATGTTTCATACGAATTGTACGGAACAAGTCTCAAATCAGCAACGGGTACTATTGGAAGAAATACTTTTTTAAACAATTTTCTACTGTAATGCGAAAAGGTGGCGAAAGCGGCAATTTTTCTAAAAATAATCTTACGCATCACAAAATAACCTAATTTTTTTTCTCCAGAATGCGCAACTGGATCGTGAACATTCAATACGATATTTCTATTCTTCAAGACTAACAAAAAAGCTAACATTCTTCCCGATATATCATCAAAATGAACAATTTCAGGTTTAATATGTTTTACGAGCTTGAGCAGTGCCAAAGTAATATTTAATATATTGACTCCAATTTTTGGAGGAAAAAAAACAAAATGAACAGATGAACACCCTTTAAAATATTCTTCCAATAACTGCACATTTTCAATTTTGTCCTTTATTTCTTCGAATGTATAGATCCCATTTAAAGCAGCATGTTCCTTTAATTTAAAAATTGTATGATTAGGCGCATGTAAACTTACCCAAACAATTACATTTAGGTTGACATGCTTTTTTAAATCATTTATTTGTTCAGCAGAGTAATCCAGTAAAGGAGGAGAACAACAATATAAGATATTCATTAGTGTTGAAGTTAAACTTAAAAAACCATACGTATCAAGCTTTCCAGCTCTCACATATAATTGAAGTATGCATTATTAATTTATTATTTTTTCAATATAGATTGTTATCTAACAAATACACCCTCTTTAATAGTCGACTTTAGAAGGAGTACATTTAAATATTCACCATCTATTTTCATTTTTGTACTACTTAATTTTTTGATTCCTTATACAAACTGTATTCTTGATGATTTAATTTTAGACACGATAACCAGTAAGAAATTCGTTCTTGGTTACCTTTAATTTTAAAAAGAGCTATTCTGGACCATGCAGTTAAAAGGAAAAGAACGAATGAAATTTTAATCAATCCTTTTTTATTTGTCTTTTCAAAGTATAGATATTTGCTTTTTATAATACGACGCATTGTATTTTCTTTTATTATTTCGGAGGCTCCTTCTAAATGAACAATTTTGGCATCTGGAACAGATACGACAAGATATCCTTCTCTTTTAATTCTCCATGTTAACTCAGTCTCTTCATAGTACATAAAAAAGTCCTGATCAAAAAAACCCACTTTATCCAAAACATCTTTTCTAACCATCATGTCAGCACCCGTTACATATCCATTTAAAATTAAATTTCTTTCAGAATAATTGAAAATAATATTTTTCCCATGCAAAATCTTTGAAAAAAAACCACCTAATAGAACATCTGCATCAGTATAGAGACCTGGCATTAGCTGATTGAATGAATTGGTAGGATTCTTATGTTCATCATATAAATTAGCTCCGCAAATAGCAACATCAATATTTTGATCTAAATAATTACTAAGAATAGTAACAGCATTGTTAAGTAAGATTGTGTCAGAATTTAGAAAAAAAATATAATCCCCTTTTGCTTGATGTATTCCTAAATTATTTGCTCGACCAAATCCCAGATTTGAACCACTTTGAATAAAATTTATTTCTGGAAATTTATTAATAATTAGTTGTTCTGAACCATCGCATGAGTCATTATCAACAATTATTATTTCAAAATCTAAATCCTCCGTTTTTTCATATATGGAAAGGATACAGTCTACCAGTAAATCTTTTGTTTTGTAATTTACTATTATTATAGAAACGAAACATTTCATTTTATTTATTAAAAATTTAAATTTAACAAAATCTATTTTTTCTTACGCCTCTAATACCATCGACAAAACCATAAAACAAAGCCATTGATTTATCAATTTTTCTATTTTCAGATAATAGTATTTTTACAAATCTGTAAATAAAATATTCTTTAACAATTTCTTTTTTTAATTCTTTCTCAATTTGCTGTGGATATTGTTTCCATAGCAAGATATGATTACATAAGATAGAATATGTTCTAAAAGGAGAGTACCCCAAGGTTGTAAATCCAAATATTGTTTTTTTATGATTGCCAAATATTTGGTTTAAATGGCATTTTGTATCTACTACTGTCCTATATCCATTCAAATTAGTCCTATAACAAATTTCATTATCTACACAATCAATTTTATAATCTTCTCTAAACCCCCCTAGTTTGTTAATTATATTAACATCGTATATTGATCCTGAAGTAATAAACCAATTAACAGGTAAAAAATCATTTTGCTTTCTAAACTTATTATTGGGATTAACTCCAAATATTACATTCTTATTTCCTAAGTTTTTGTGTACTCTGTTTTTATATAATTTAAATTCTCCCACGTCAAATAAACTATCCTGATCCATAGAAAGTAAATGGGTGAAATTATTTTCCATACACCATTTAACGGCTTGATTCAATGGATAGGCGATAAATTCATTTTTTCCTGTAGTCAAGACTTCTACCTTATCCTCATAGCCATCTAAGGCAATTCTATACGTCTGACTATCACTTGGACTATTATCCCAAATTAACAATTTATCAATATCATCAATATATCTAAAAATATTTTTTTGTAAGTCCTTTATATCTGGATAATAAATTATTACTATTGCTGCTAATTTCATTTTTTTATTATCCATATTTAAATTTAATGCAATAAAATTTTTATATACCTATATTAAACATATTGCTCTTACTGAATATTTTATGATAGAATTAATTTTTTACAATATAAATTAATCCAAATTATTGTAATAATTATTTAAATCAGTGCTAAATTTTTCTTCCAAAAAATTATTCAAAGCAAACTTATAGGCATTATTTAAAATTATTTCTAGGGCTGGATAATTAGCAATACTATAACCCATGTGTTTAACGAGCTCTTCTTTACTTTTATATAACAATCCTGTTTTACCATCTTCAACAATCTCCGCTGTACCGCTATCATTATAGCCAATAACAAGACAAAAATTAATCATAGCTTCTACGGTAACCCTTCCTAAAGCTTCATTTCGTGAACACATCAAAAAAGCAGTCGCATTAGCCATTAAATTATCGACATCCTTCCTAAATCCTAAAAATTCAATCTTTTTCTCCATCCCCAGACCTTTCACCCTTTCTTTTAAATAGGTTTCATAATCTGGTGCCCCTTCTCCAACAACTAAAAACTTATAATTTGGATAATTTATGGAAATTTCGTAAAAAGCTTCTATAGCCTCCTCTATGCCCTTATTTTTAACTATTGAACCACAGAATAAAAAATATTTATCTTTCTGAACTGGCTCTTTAAATTTCGGCATTTTTCGTACAGCATCGAGTAAAACGAAAGCTGTCTTATCAACACCAAAACCATGTGCCACACTTTTAGTTATACAAATAATATTTTTATTTTTTTGAATTTTACGTTTATATTTTTCAAGTCCGCCGTATACATACATATCAAAATTAGGATGTATATGTTCTCTTAAATGCCATACATGCTGAATAACCATCTTTTTCGCTAGATCAACACCAATAGAAACGACACTTGAATTTGAATGAATAATATTTATTTTATTGACTTCAACAATATCAAATAAAGCATTCAATGCATTTGCATTTATGTATTTCTTTTTATAATTCCTTAATATATTTATCGATAATTCAATAACTCCACTAGGTCGTGCGCATAACTCGGTCCTGAAATAAACAATATGGTAATCCCACCCTTTCTCATCAAAAACATCACAAATAGCACCTTTAATTGGAAAAACAACAGTTACAAAAACATTCTTCTCCTTTAACGATGATATAATATTTATCAAAGACTGATTTGCGCCATAAAGTCCTGCATCATTTGCTATAAATAGTATCCTATTTTCCATAATTATATTGCTATTTGTCTCTTGTTTTTAATCCTTTAAGAAATTTATGATCTAAAATCAAAGTTAGAGTAAGACGGACAATTGTTTTAGGGCAGTAAATAAATGAATTCAAGATGCCCTGATTATTCAGTGTTAATATAAATAAACTGCATCTTTCAATATACGAAACTTTCTTTTTATTCCTGTCATTAGCAATTAACCAATAATTTGTTAAGTGACACCCCAGAAAAAGAGTCCCATTATATAAACTATTTCGTTTACTATCATAAAAAGCCTCCAAAAAAATTCTTGTACGAGGGATATAAGTTCTGTAATCCCAACCTACTTCATCATTATATGAGTCAATAAGTGTTTCATCAATGAATTCACAAATAACGTCTTCATTTTTTTGTACATATTTCAAAACTAAAATAATAGTACCCACCATACTGGAAAGATTTGTATAGTAATTCTGCAATGAAGGTTGAAGTTTACTGATATCATACAAGCAAGAAGACATAGTAAAAGAACTTGAAAAAACAGTGGGGCACTTAAACTTATTTATCAACTCATCAAAGCCCTTAGTTTTAAACGATACTCCCTTACAAAAGTTCAGAAATACAGCATCACCTTTTTTATCAATAATGTCTAACATGAACGCAACAGCATCTTTTCTCACATAGTCGTCATCAGATAAGGTCCACAACCATTTAGTTTCACAATTTTCAAAGCATCGTGCGATATTAGCATCACCTCCGACATTAACCTTATTCCTAATCAAAGTAAATTTAGATAATTCACCACTTGTGAAGTAACTTTCTATTGGTATATTAGAGTGATTGTCATAAACAATCAAATTAACACGTTCATTCAATTGGGGCAACAGTAATCTTACTTGTTTTTTTATTTCCCCAGGTCGATTATAAGTAGGTATACCAATAGTTAATATTGGATAATCTATTTGTAATTTACTATCCATTATGCCATTCTTTTTTCTTCGTTCTAAAAATAAAATAGGTCCATATAAAACCTATTACAGTCAAAATCATATAACCTAATGTGAGACCAAGTACTCCAAAATAGTTCCCAAGAGTAAGAGTTGAAACGCTACAAAGTATTCCTATTACGACACTAGGAATTAACATAGGTTCTTTTTTATGGCAACGCATATACGTTGCCCAACTTGCAACAACATGGTTTAGTAAAATTGGAATCATCATAAAAAGCATAGGTAAATTGGGAAGAAATCTATCTGCAAAATTCTTACCTCCTATTTTTACTTCAAAATGACGCAATATAAAAACAATTCCAAAAAGGGTAGTGAGTGCAAGCAAGTTTAAAAGAGTTGACTGTATAAGAGTTGTATTAAACAAATTGTCTAATTTGTCATATTCTTTTTGCGCAATTAACCCAGAAAAAACAGGCACTTTAGTTGACATCCAGCTAAACGCTAAAGAAAATATCGCATTCAAAACTGCCAAAGTCATTCCCATTTGTCCGGCTACAATTGCTCCTTCAGTAGCAAATAGAACGGGATTGAAAAGTTGAAATATAAAATAGCCACTTATCCAACTCAACGCTATTTTCCATTGATAGGGAAATATTTCCAATCGGTAGTTTACGCCCCATTTATCAAGTTTATTCCAAATAAAAATTAATATCTTTTTTTTGTTTCCAAAGAAAATCCAAATTGGAAACACTAAAAAAGATATTATTGCAGCTACTGGAACAGAGAAAAGTTTAAACCCTAAAAAAAACATCAACAACACTAAAACCAGTTGCATAACTTGTTGTACTAATCGAATTTTGGCTACTTCTTTTACTCGGTCTAAACCTTCAAAAAAGGCTAAGATAGGCGAAATCATTAGTGACAATGAAGTTGTTAACGAGAGGATAATCCAAGGAATTTGCCAGTTTACAGCAACATTTTCTTTACCATATTTATTAAAAAACACATAACCGGCAATTAAAAGACCGAAAATTAATAATACAGAAAGAACAGCAAACCATTTTACAGTAAATCGCAACAAAGAAGCCAACCTTGAACTCGATTCTGATGAACCTACAAAACTGGTTTGATCGTTCCAAGTTAGATTAGCATTTTCATGAGCTACAAACTGAGTAATTATTCCTGATAACCCTAATTCGAAAAAGATTTGTATGGCCAATATACTACCAAATGTGTAATAATAGCCTTGTTCAACTTTAGTCAAACACCTTGCCACGAATAATAATGTAATCACTCCGCCACCAGCTTGAATAATCCTTGACAAAACAGTATAAGCTATAGCTCCATCAATTCCAATTTTAGAGGAGCTCTTTTTTATTAATTTAAGCATTATGAATTTAAATATTCACGTATTACCTGAGCAATATAATCATAATGTGATTCATTTAATCCTGGCCAGACTCCTAGCCAAAATGATTGATTCATAATAATATCAGTATTTTCTAATGAACCAACTACTCTATGTTCAATATTTGCATAAGCAGGTTGCCTTAATAAATTTCCGCCAAATAATAAACGAGTACCAATTTTATTCTTTTCCAGATGTTGTACTAACATATGGCGATCATTTGCATCACCCTCCCTAAGTGTTAATAAAAACCCAAACCAAGATGGCTCTGAATTTGGAGTTGCTTCAGGTAATATAAAAACTTCTTCAAATTCTTTCATTCTCTCATATAAAGCAGCATAATTTTCTTTACGACGCTGTACGAATTGATCGATCTTTTTTATCTGCGAAACACCAAAAGCTGCCTGCATATCTGTAACTTTCAAGTTGAAACCAATGTGAGAATATGTATACTTATGATCATAACCATATGGCAATGTTCCAAGTTGCTGTCCAAAACGACATCCGCAGGTATCATCTTTTCCGGGTTCACAGTAACAATCACGTCCCCAATCACGGAAACTTTCCGCTAATTTTGACAAAACAGGATTATTAATTAAAACTGCTCCACCTTCTCCCATTGTTATATGGTGTGCCGGATAAAATGAAAAAGTAGAAATATCACCAAAGGTTCCCGTTTTTTTTCCATTATATGTAGCTCCTAATGAATCACAATCATCCTCAACTACCCAAAGATTATATTTTTTAGCAACACGCATTACTTCATCCAAGTCAAAAGGATTTCCTAGTGAATGTGCAATCATAATTGCTTTTGTTTTAGGACTTACTGCTGCCTCAATCATATCTGCTTTCACATTATGTGTAGCAATATCCACATCTATAAAAACCGGAATAGCTCCAAATTGAATTATTGGATTTATTGTTGTTGGAAAACCTGCAGCTACGGTAATAACTTCGTCTCCCTGTTTTATAGCTCTTTCTCCCAATTTCGGAGAAGTTAAAGCATAAAATGCTACAAGGTTAGCAGAGGATCCTGAATTTACTAAAAGAGATCTGTGTGCACCAAAATATGCAGCGAAATCTGCTTCAAACTTATTTGCGAAGCGTCCTGCTGTTAACCATCCGTCTAAGGCAGCATCAACTCCCATTAAAATATCCTCTTCATCTAATACTTTTCCCGTAACTGGTATATAGTTTTCTCCAGCAACAATAATTTGAGTTGATTTCTTTTTTGCAATTTCTCTTAAACTATTTAATAGAGAATCTTCTTTTAAATTTTGTAACATATCAATGATTGATTAAATCTTTTAATTTTTATCTTTTAGTTTAATTATTCCTTTTTAACTGATTCCACAAAATTGTTCTATTGATTGCTTCGTCAATTGTAAATACTTCTTTAAAATTTAATTCCTTTTTAATTTTATCAGTATTAGGCACTAGTTTTGAAACACTTAAATAATCCTTAGATGATCTTGTTAAAATTTCCATTTTAGATCCAGATTGATTTTGTATCTTGATTGCCAATTCATTTAAAGATATTGGGGTACTACTGCCTAAATTATATATTTCACCAATTTTACCATCAATTAATGATTTTAAAATGCAATATGCCATGTCACTTGCGTATAAATAACTCCTTTCGGTTAGACCATTTCCTAAAATTCTGATTGGTCCACCTAAAATTGCATCTCTAATAAAGCTATTAATTGCCCATGGTTTTTCTATGTCTTGATATGGACCTATGAAGGCAAATGGTCTCAAGATTATAATAGGCAATCTTAAATTATTTTTGTAATAAGAACATAAAGTTTCAGCTATTCTCTTAGATTCAGCATAACAATTAGCAATATTAAGTGCTTCAAAAGGTCCAAAAGAATTTTCGCTTATTAATTGTTCTGTTTCATTTTTACCATACACTTGGTGTGAACTTAAGTGCACTATTTTTTTTAAATCCTGAATTCTAGATGCGGCATCTAATAAAGATTGAGTTCCTTTATAAAATGTTTCAATTGTTTTTAATGGATCAGACACGTGCTCTCTATTATCTGGAGAACCTGCTGCATGAATAATATAATTTAGGTCACTAGGTAAGTCATGCAAATACCTAACATCTTGCTCTATGAAATTTATAAAGCTTTTTTCTGCTAAATGAGGAACTTCATCTTTAAACTTAACTATATCTCTACCCAACAAATATAATTTAATGTTTAAGTTGCTGGTAAAATTTATATAAGATACCATTTCAGCAATCCATTTACCAACAAAACCTGTTCCGCCTGTGACTAGGATTGATTGATTATCTAAAATTGAAAAACTCTCAATTTCTACACATGAAGCTTTACAATCCTCAAATACAATTTTATTTTTAGCTAAACTCATTATTTTCGATTTCTAATTAAATCCATCACGACTTCAATAATAATATCTTCCTGACCTCCAACAATTTTTCTTTTTCCTAATTCACGGTATACATCTCTCGGATCCACTTCATATTCATTTGAAATCCTGGTAACATGCTTTGCAAAACCTGAAAAAACTCCTGACAAACCACTAACAATACTGTCTGATTTAATAGTTGGAACAGTGCTCATTATTTTTTTCTCCGCTATATCAGATGCGTCAAGAATTTTGTACAAATCTATTCCGGTTACATATCCCATTTTTTCTAAAACAGCTACCAAAACTTCTAATTGTGCGTTTCCAGCACCAGCACCAAAACCTCTCGCAGTTCCATCGAGAATTTTTGCTCCCGACTCAATAGCTGTAATAGAATTTGCTACCGCCATTCCAAGATTATTATGTGCATGAAAACCTACCGGTACTTTTAATCCATTAACTAATGCTGAAATCTTTTCTTGGACATCCGATGGCAAATAAGCACCAGCTGAATCCATAATTATAATTCCTTCTGCTCCATATAATTCCATTTTCTGAGCTTCTTCAACCAAAACAGATGCTGAAGCCATATGGCTCATCATTAAGACCCCATATGCTTCCTTTCCTCTTTCTCTTACATAACCAAGGTGACGTTGTGTAATATCAGCTTCGGTACAATGGGATGCTACTCTAATAACCTCAACGCCAATATCTATAGCGTTAACTAAATCTCGTTTTATAGTGGCAAAACCAGGTATAACATGTATTCCTAATTTACTTTTATTAAGATGTTTTCTAGCTGTCTCTAAAATAGTTTTATCATCTTCTTTACTTAATCCTACTTGTAACGAAGACGCCCCCAGTCCATTACCGTGACCTACTTCTACAATAGGCACTCCCGCTTTATCAGCAGCTTCAGAATAAATTGCAATTTGTTCAGCACTTAATTGATGAGCGCAGGCATGATTTCCATCTCGTAATGTAGGGTCGCTAATTAATATTTGTTTAATCATGAAAATTTATTTGATATTATTAAAACTTCTAGAATACTGTTCAGCAACAGCAATCGCTGCGCAATTGATAATATCTAAATTACCAGCATACTTAGGCAAATAATCTCCCAGTCCTTGCGCTTTGACCATAATTACTATTCTTCCATTTTCAAAAACAGGAGGAACCAATAAACTATATCCTGGTACATAAGCCTGTATTTTTTCTATCATTATATCAATCTCTTTTTGCAAATACTCCATATTTGGATTTTCAACTTGCGCAAAGATAGTAGTTTGCATATCAATACAGGGATCTGCAGGATTCAAATTTAAAATTGCTTTTGTTCTAGGGACATTAGAAAAATGTTTTATACCATTTTCAGTTGTATCAACATATTCGTCTAAATTTAATCTAGTTGCTGGACCGGCACTTCTTGAAGCAATACTAGAAACTACTTCAATATATTCGACGTTCTCCTGTGTCTTACCTATTACGTGGGCAATGGGAATTGAAGCCTGACCGCCACAAGTTATCATATTTACATTTCTGTGTTCAATAACTTCATGTAAATTTACAGCTGGTATACAAAACACTCCCAGTTTTGCAGGAGTCATATCAACAACAATTTTGCCTAATTTATCTAAAATATCCCAATGCATTTTAGCATCTTTAGCAGAGGTTGCATCAAAAACTAAATCAACTAAATCTGAATTTTTAACAATTGCGTTTATACTTTCATCCGAAACTTTTACTCCCATTGCTATGGCCCTAGCCATCCCTGGTGATGATAAATTTCTACCAATAAATAAAACACATTCTAAAAATTCAGAGCGCTGAATTTTAATTAATAAATCAGTACCTATATTTCCACTTCCTAATATTGCTACTCTTAATTTTTTCATTTGTTATTTTTTAACTTCAATATTAGACGATTTAGGATGCAAACCATTTAACATATTCTTACTCAATTCTTCTCGAGAAATAAATGGAGATAAATCCTCCAAAGGTGGTGATATTAAGCTACCATCACTTTGGATTGCTAATCCTAGTTTTGGAACAAATAATTGATATGGATGCATAAATACTTCACAAATTACAGGACCGTCGATTTCTTGTACCTGAGGAATTACATTTTCAAAATCTTCCCAAGTTTTAATTTGGAATGAAGGTATTCCAAAGGCTGTAGCCAATGCACTAAAATTGGGACAAGTCACTCCTGAATTACTATCTACACCTGCTCTTCTTCCATTAAAGAGAGCATTTTGCGTATGTTTTATCATTAAATAACCATCATTATTAAAGATAAAGAGTTTTATTGGTAATTTATAGTGAACGATGGTTTGCAGTTCTTGCAAGTTCATCATCATTCCACCATCGCAATTTAGGCACAATACCTCTCCTTTTCCTCTTGCGACAGAGGCTCCAATTGCTGCCGGTAGACCATAACCCATTTCGCCTAATCCAGTGGAAGTCATTAATCTCTGTTCTTTCCCTATTCTTAAAACCTGGTGACCGCTAAGAAGTGCCGTCCCCATATCGGTTGTGATATGCTGATCTGGCTTTAAATGGGAGTTTAATTTTTCCATAAACTGGTAAGAATTGATAAACCCATCTTTATCAGGATGATCATCTGAATTAAACCAAGGATATTGTTCTCTATAATAATTACAAGTTTGAATCCAATTTGAAAAATCTAACGAATCAATTAGTTCTTTATCAAGCATTTTTTTAATAAAAACACCAGCATCAGCATTTATCGAATATTTATATCTTTCTTTATATTTATCCAATTCAAACTTGTCTATATCTACAACAGCTATTTCTGCCTCTCTAGCCAACTCATTAATATCATACCCAACCTGTGAAATTGCCATCCTAGTTCCTATGCAAATTAGTAAATCACAATTTTGAAGGATAAAATTAGCACTCCTCTGTCCGTATGTACCAGCTCTGCCATATACTAACGGGTGATTTGAGTCTATTGAGTCTATACCTGCCCAAGTTACTAAAGCTGGTATATTATATTTTTCTAACAATGGTTCCAACAATGATTCAGCATTTGCCAATCGAATACCGTTACCAAACCAAAACAAAGGACGTTTAGATTTTTTTATAGATTCTGTAATTAAATCAACATTTTGTCGTAAGTTACTATCAACATCCAGATTTAAATTTGGTAATTCAGATGATTTAAAATGAATGATATCTTTTTCTTCGATATTACTTGATTGCAAATTCATAGGTACGTCAATCCAACATGGACCAGGGCGCCCATGCGTTGCAATTGAATATGCTTTCTCTAACTCATAAACAACTAGATTAGCTTCAGATACTTTCGTTGCATACTTTGTTACCTTTTCAACCATCGCAGGACTATCGTAACCTTGTACACCCCACATTCTAACGTCTTTATGTAAATCAACGAATTTAGAATGCTCATTTCCAGATATAATAATTCCTGGTATTGAATCAGCCCATGCACTTACCACTCCAGTAATTCCATTTGTTGAGCCAGCACCAGTTGTTAGAATTGCTGCTGTGACTTTTCCGTTGGTTCTATAATATGTTTGCATTGCCATACAAGCTGCCTGTTCATGGTGAACACAAATGATTTCAGTATATCCTTTTTGCTGAATTGAATCAAAAATATGTGCATTTCCAGCCCCTATAATTCCAAAAACATGCTTTATTTCCTTTTTTATTAAAAAATCGGCTATTAAATCTGATATTTTCATAATCTTATTTATTCGAAAGGTTTAAAATATTTTTATTAAAAAAAATTGTCTTAGCTAAGCTTGTTTCTAAACTTGTATAAACTCCTAGATTTAAACCTTGTACGGCTTTATCAATGTTCGGAACGTATCTTAATGGAGGATTATTGGATGGTTTTGTTTTTACAATCACTTTTATATGATTTAAACTGTCTTGCTTTGAAATAAGAGTTGCAAGGTCTGATATCGTAATACTTCTATCTGATCCAACATTATAAGGACTATTATTCTCTCCCTTAAATAATATTGTCCATAACCATACTGCCAAATCGGCAGGATACATGTAGGATCTGTAAGGTGTTCCGTCGCCTTCGATAATTATATCATTTTCATTTAGGAAATTTTTAATAAAATTGCCAGCTGCAAAATGAGAATTTAATTCTAAAAACGGCCCCAGAAAAGCATAACATCTAGCAATTTTAACCGGTAAATCAAATAATTTATAGTGAGCAGCGCATAAGAGTTCCGCCATTCTTTTTCCTTCTCCATACATAGATGCAGCATCTGATGGGATTGGAGCTCCTATAAAATTTTCTGAAATATTCTCAATGTCTGAGGGTTGCTTTCCATATACTGCTCCGCTACTGGTAAGCAAAAATGACTTTACTTTCTTTAACTCTGCAAATTCTAAAACTCTTTTAGTTCCGTTTACAACAGTTTCAAACATAACTAACGGTTGTTCATCATTCAGCTTGACACTAGCCTCAGTAGCTGCATGAATAATATAATCAATATCATCCTCTATAAAATCAAAATTGAGAACATCGCCCTCTAAAAAAGTAATTTCATTATACTCTTTAATCCACTTATTTTTATCTAGAAATTTATTTACGTCACGTGTTAGAACAATTATTTTTGCTTTTAATTTTAATTTTCTATTAATAAAGATAAAACTCATTAATAACCAAATTCCAAAAAAACCAGTACCTCCTGTAAGGAATATTGTTTTATTTTCACTATCTAGCCAAAGATTTTTAGTATTTTCAAATACTAAATCCAAATCATCATCAAAATAATCTAGCATTTATTATTTATTTAAAAAATAAATGATTTGTTGCGCTGTGAAACTTGAAATGCTTTTACTATCATCATAAAAAGCTTTATACCAATCGATAGTCATACTAACAGCTTTCTCAGCATCTAATTTTGGTTCCCAATTCAGCTCAGTAATAGCTTTACTAATATCTAATTTTAGCAATCCAGCTTCATGAGGTTGATTTTCATCAAACTCCACTTTATATTTACCTTTTCCCCAACTTTGAATTGCCAGATTTAGCATTTCTTCAACTGGCAATGCATCTGATATATGTGGCCCAAAATTATAAGACTGATTGAATTGAAGTGAATTTACTTCAAGATTAGCACCTAATAATAAATAACCCATAATAGGCTCTAAAACATGTTGCCATGGTCTAACTGATTTGGGATTTCTTATTACAACTGCTATATCAGAGGCTAAAGCTTTTGCTATATCCGGAATCAATCGATCCTTTGACCAATCTCCTCCTCCAATAACATTTCCTGCTCTTCCAACAGCAATTCCTTTTTTGTGAATATTATATGTTTTATTATTAAAAAACGAATTTCTGTAGGAATCTATAACAAGCTCGGCACATGCTTTACTTGCACTGTATGGATCATAACCTCCTAGTCTATCGTTTTCACGGTATGGATAAATCCACTCATTATTGTGGTATACTTTATCTGTTGTAATTAATACCACATCACATTTTTTTGCTAATAAACGAACTGCGTCTAATACATTAGCAGTACCAATAACATTTACTTCAAAAGTTTCTGCCGGTATAGCATAAGATAAGCGAACCAATGGCTGTGCTGCTAGATGAAAAACAAAATCAGGTTGAAAATCAAGAATCTCTTTTTCTAAGCGTTTTTTATCTCTTAAATCTGCGATTACAGAATCACATATTTTCTGTCCCTCTATAAGAACAAACAAATCATCTTTAGTTTGTGGTTCTAAAGCATAGCCTTTTACTTCGGCACCTAACAAAGACAAAGTTTTTAACATCCAAGAGCCTTTAAAACCAGTATGACCAGTTAAAAAGACTTTTTTTCCATTATAAGATGCTTTTAATTTTTCAAATAATGAAACTACCATGTTTTCCATTTTGCATTTCCAGAATTCCACATTGCTTCCAATTCAACCCTATCCCTTAAAGCATCCATACACTTCCAAAATCCGTTGTGTCTGTAAGCAGCTAATTGTTGATCCTTAGCAATAGCTCCTAAAGGCTCTTTTTCCCATTGAACATCCTCAACATCATATTCAAGATATTCAAAAATTCCTGGTTCTAAAACAAAAAAACCTCCATTAATCCACATTCCATCACCAGCTGGTTTTTCCACAAAACTATCGACCTCACCTTCATTACCTATTTCCAAATTCCCAAAACGCCCTGGGACCTGAACACTTGTTAGTGTAGCCAATCTACCATGTGACTTATGAAATTCAAGTAATTCAGACAAATTCACATCCGCAACACCATCTCCATAGGTAAGCATAAAAGTTTCATCTTTTACATATTTTTTAATACGTTTCAACCTTCCCGCTGTATTTGTATGAAGACCAGTATCGATCAATGTGACTTTGAAAGATTCAGTTTCGGAATAATGGACATTAATATTATTATTGGCCAATTCAATTGTTACATCAGAATTATGCAAATAATAATTATAAAAGTATTCTTTAATAAAAGTCGCTTTATATCCTAAACAGATAACAAACTCATTGTAACCATGTTGCTCGTACATTTTCAAAATATGCCACAAAATGGGTTTACCTCCAATTTCCACCATTGGTTTAGGCCTTGCCTCAGTTTCTTCCATAAGGCGAGTTCCAAAACCACCTGCAAAAATTACTACTTTCATTATTTTATTTTGTTATTAATGGTTATTATATCTCAACATAAACATTATTTGTTAGCGGGTAGCTACAACATAATAAATATTCATTATCGTTTAAATCAGTCCTAGGCTTACTTAAGCCAATCATTTTTATTTCTCCTGATTTAAGAGTTGCTTTACAAGTACTACAGTTTCCCGTTTGACATGAATAAGGCAATTCAATTCCAATTTCTAATGCTTCCTCAAGTATTGAATT
Organism: Flavobacterium frigidimaris; assembly: GCF_002217275.1. Lineage (NCBI taxonomy): Bacteria > Pseudomonadati > Bacteroidota > Flavobacteriia > Flavobacteriales > Flavobacteriaceae > Flavobacterium > Flavobacterium frigidimaris. The sequence goes on along the minus strand of NZ_MUGV01000007.1, from coordinate 223,611 downwards.
TCCTTTATTAATAGTAACCATATTTTCAATACCTTTAAAATTCAATTTGATATCTTGCTTACTTATTTCTTTAAAATCTTCGGGATTTTTAACAATCTCAAAATCTTCGGAAAATAAATTATCTAAATTCCCTGAAATACTAATCAATGAATCTTTAATTGTGTCTTTTAGTCCAATAGGCCCGCAAACATAATGTCTTGTTGGCTCATCTATCTTTGTAAGTAACTCTCTTATAAAATTTGAATTAATCCTTCCATGAAAATTATGCGAGTCATTATTAAAAAATTCTTCTTTTGAGTAGAAATAATAAATTTTAAAACGATTTGGATAAGTTTGCTTAAATTTCTCTAATTCATCCTGAAAAATTATTGATGCTTTAGATTTATTTCCATAAACTAGATGAATATTAACTAGTGGCTGGCCAGTTAATAAAAATTTTATCATAGAAAAAAGAGGTGTTATACCACTTCCAACCCCCCAAAAAACAACAGATTTCACTGACTCTTCTTCTTCAAAAATAAAATCCCCTAATGGCTCTTGCACTTCAATTACATCATCAACTTTTACATTGTCATTAATATAATTAGAAACAATTCCACCTGGTACACGTTTTACTGTAACATTAAGAGTTGAATCAATTGTGGGAGTTGATGAGAAAGAATAAGGTCTAATATATCTTCTACCATTAATTCTAAATTGTAATGTTAAATATTGACCTGCGAGATATTTAACCTTTTTTAACCCAGGTTGCTTAAAACACAACGTAATAGTATCTTCAGTCTCTTTTATGATTTGCTGAACTTTTAAAGTATAATTTTTCATTGTGTTTTTTACGACAAAAGCAATTAATTATATAACTAAGGTTTTTAAAATCTTTCTAAAGATTAAATAGAATATCATTAAAAAACCAGCTAAAAATCCCCCAATCAAAATTCCTTTTGCCTTACCAAATCTTTCTTTAGCTAAAGGTAAAATTGGTCTATCAATCACCTGAATTAATGGAGTTTCTTTTCGCAATGTTACTTTCGCTAATTCTGCCTGCTTTACTAACTCTGTTAAAATCGCTGTATTAGCCTGAACATCAACTTGTCTTCGAGCGGATGGTGCCCTACGAACATTCATTGCAGGATTTAAATTAAAAGCATTATCATTCGCTACAGCAACACCGGTTATAGCACCGTTAAGTTCTCTTCTAATCGAATCAACTTGTCGCTCCAAAATATTCATATTAATTCTTGCTTTTTTACTTTTTGTTGTAACATAAAATGTTCCAACCTGTCTGGCTAAAGCCTCACAAAAGTACTTTGAAAACAACTCATTTGTGGAAGAAACATCTATACTAATTATCGCAATTTTTTTATCTTTCTGTCCCACTGCAAGACCTCCCTTAGATAAATTCGAATACATAATTCCCATTATGCTATCTTCTGCACGTGTAAACTTTTCGCGATTGGCGTTAGGCAAAAATTTAATTGCAGCAAATTTTGGTTCTTCAGACCAATTTTTTCTCCATTTATTTTCCTGAATATACATTTCTGCTAAGGAAATTAACTTTCCATTTACATTAACTGGCATCAGTAGGGTTTTCTCCACCATTGATCTTGACTTGAACAATTCAGTCAAATTAGAACCAGTAAAAATTCCTCCTCCACTTCCTCCTAAATCTAATCCAAATGAACTTGCTAAACCCAAAGCTCCACCAATTCCACCCCCTCCCTTATCATCCTCTAAAGCAAATGTTAATGTAGCAGTATAGATTGGTTTTGTAATAAGTGAATAAATTACACCACACCCTGCCCCAACTATCCCAGCTAAAAAAATCATTTTCCATTTTAAAAGCAAATACAAATACCATTCTTTTACTTTTTGTATTAATTCATTTAACGAAATTTCATCGTTTTCGGTTGCCTTTTTTTCCATGTAAGTCTTCTATTTAAAAGCTGTAACAATTAATAATGCTAAACTAGTAAGAACACTACCAATACTTACCCATTCTCCAGTACTCATTTTCTTAGTTTCAGGTTTTTCAGGAATCACAATTTGAGAATCTGGTTCCACATTTGGATATGATCTAAAGAATAAAAATGATTTTGTTACATCAGCTTTCCCATTTGGGTAAATAATATACGCTTTTTTCTTCCAGCCTTTACTATCTACACCTCCTACTGCATCTATATAATATCGAAACCCTTTTCCAATTCTATATGGTATTTCAGAAGTTAATAACACATTACCTGTAACTTTAACTCCTTCATTATAAACTGCAACTTCAATTTCATCTCCTGGAAACAAAGTTACATTAGAATAATGATTTTTATCTTTTACAATTTTTTCCCAATTTACCGGAATAGTAGCATATTTTAATTCTTCTTTTAATTTTTTGGTTAATTTTTCTTTTAATGTATCGTTTTTTGATAAATTCAAATCAATACTCTCTAATTGATCAATTTGCTCCTGTTTGATTGGTCTTTTAATTTTCATCCCGTCCAAATTAGCAATCGAAGTTAGCCCTCCCGCTCTCATGACAACATTATAAACGGTTTCCTTTTTGTTCGCTAAAACATATTTACCAGGATAACCCACTGCTCCACTAACGATAACCATTTGTGGTTTCTCATAAACTGCCATTCTCCGAATATTAATAACATCAAATGGTTTTAAAACAAAATTTTTAATTTGTTCATTATTATCTGCTGTAATTTCAAATTCCACTAATTCAATACGCTTTGGATCAGCATCATCAATTACATCAGATTTAATCATTCTTGCGATTTCAACTCTTTTTGAAGCTGACCCTGTTAAGCCTCCAACTTGTACAACTAAATCATTTAAAGTGAGATTTTCAAAATACTCGTATTCGCCTGGATTTTTTACTTCACCATCTATTGTAACTTTATATTCTTCTCTAAAATCTAAAATTGAATATACAGTAATAATATCTTCTCTTTTCAATTCTATATCAGCATTTAAATCTCCTGACAGCGCTGCACTCAAATCAACATTTACAATTTCTGTTGTCAAATCTGTTTTTAAACGAATAATTCTTGCTCGTTTTGTATAGGCATCTTCTTTAAGCCCTTCAGCCCTTGTAATAAGATCAGAAATTCTCATTCCTTCACTATAAGAATAATAATCTGGTCTAAAAACTGCCCCTTCAATTTTAATACGATTCTCAAATCGATTTAAAATTTTAGTAATTCGGAATACATCTCCAGATTGAGGTAAATAAGAATTGTATTCGCTTTCGTTGATATCATGGACTTTAAATTCTTTACCAGTTTTTTGCATTACATTTACAGAAGCTGTATAAGCAAATTCATTAAATCCTGAAGCAAAATTTAATAAATCCGAAAATTTTTCACCCTGTTTCATTTCGAAAATCCCTGGGCGTTTTACTTCTCCTTCAACCGTAACTCTTTGGCTGTAAGCAGGGATTCTAATTACATCATTGTCTTTCAAACTAAAATTATCAGATTGATCTCCTTTTACCAAAAATCTATAAATATCAATATTTTTATAAACTTTATTGTTTCGAATTAGTTCAATATTCCTGTAACTTCCATTTTTACCTGGACCACCTGCCAGATGCAAAGCATTATACACCGTAGCTAGGGAAGAAATCGAATAATTACCTGGCTGCTTGCCTCCAACGACTGTGACTTTAATAGTACGAATACGTCCTAAACTAACACTAACTTGCGACTGACCCGATCGAACAGTACTATATACTCGAGCAATAGCTGCTTTTATTTTTTGAGTAGCTGCTTCTATAGACATACCTGAAACAGCAATTTGACCGACATATTGAATTGTAATTTTTCCCTCAACACTAACAGGAATACTTTCATTATATTCCTGAACACCATAAACACTAACCTGCAATTCGTCACCAGGCCCTAATATATAGTTCATAGGCGTTGCCAATTTCAAATCTGGCTCAAAATTTAACGTAGGATTATCAAACAATTCGGAACCAAAAATCAATGCATTAACAGAATCTTTAATCTTCTCATTTTTTATTTTCTCTTGTTTTCTACCAAATTCTGTATCTTTCTCGGGAGTTTTCACTGTCTCTTTTTCCGCATCAGTGTTTTTAGTGTTTTTTTTCTCATATTGAGCAAGCTTCAACCTTAATTTATTAAATTCAGCTGAACTCATACCCTTTGACAAGGCCATTGGCTCAGCCTGATCAATAGTAGTATTATTACTCTTTAACTGAGCACTAATCTTAGCCAAATCGTCATCAGACAAATAATCAACTTGTATTGTACTTAAATCTTTAGATTTAAGTATATCTTGTGCCTTCGCATTAAAACACATTAATAAAATAAAAAAAAGCGTAAGAACGTATGGTATTTTTTTCATATAGAGTAATAATTTAACCTTAATATTGGGTTCAAATAGAATAATTTTATACTGAATATTGTTTTTGATAATAATCTTTATAAGAACCAGAGGTAACATTTTGAAGCCAGTCTTCATTATTCAAATACCAATTAATGGTTTTCTCCAGACCTTCTTCAAATGTTACAGAAGGCTTCCAACCCAATTCTTTATTAATTTTTGAAGCGTCAATAGCATAACGTAAATCATGACCAGGTCTGTCTTTTACATATGTGATCAACTCTTGAGAAGTACCTTCTTGTCTTCCTAATTTTTGATCCATAATTTGGCAAAGCAATTTAACTAAGTCAATATTCTTCCATTCATTAAAACCACCAATATTATAGGTTTCGTGGTTTTTTCCTTCATGAAAAACTAAATCTATCGCAATGGCATGATCTTCCACAAATAGCCAATCACGTGTATAATTTCCATCACCATAAACAGGCAATGGCTTATTATTAATAATATTATTGATAAAAAGAGGAATTAGTTTCTCCGGAAAATGGTATGAACCATAATTATTAGAACAATTAGTTAGTACATATGGAAAACCATATGTTTCACCATAAGCCCTAACAAAATGATCCGAACTTGCTTTTGAAGCTGAATAAGGTGAATTAGGATCATAGGAGGTCGTTTCTGTAAAAAGCCCTTCTGGTCCTAGTGAACCATAAACTTCATCTGTACTGATATGATAAAAACGCTTACCTTCAAAATTATTTTTCCATTGATTTTTTGCCGCATTAAGCAAATTCATGGTACCAATAACATTTGTCTTTACAAATGCTAATGGATCTTCAATAGAACGATCAACATGAGACTCAGCAGCTAAATGCACGACTCCGTCAAAATTGTGAAGTGAAAAAAGTTCATTAATAAAAGCCTCGTCAACGATATCTCCTTTTACAAAACTATAATTAGGTTGATTTTCAATATCTTTAATATTCTCTAAATTACCTGCATAAGTCAATGCATCTAAATTAAAAATCTGATATTCTGGATATTTAGTCACAAATCGTCTTATCACGTGCGATCCAATAAAACCGGCACCTCCTGTTATAAGTATCTTTTTCATTTTTTTCTTTTAGTTTAACAAATCTGAATTTTGTCTTTCTAATTCACTATATATATCTTTTACATCTTGTGAATTTTCTTTCTGCAAAATTAGATTAGCTGAATCTGTATAAACAAAAATAGTATTTTTTAATCCTAAAAAAGTAGTATGCTTTTCGCACCCTATAACCATATTACCATTTTGATCAACTGGATGACCTTTTAGTACCAAATAATCATAAACTGATTCAAATGAGCCTAAGTCCGACCATGAAAAGGAAGCTGGAACTACTTTTATTTTTTTACTGCGTTCCATCACAGCATAATCAATACTAATTGATGGAATTTCTAATGACAAATCAAAATCTAAAAAACCTTCCTTACTGGATTCCCATACGGCTTTAGATTTTTCATAAACGTCTGGTTGAAATTGTTTCAATTCTTCTAAAAGAACTCCAGCTTTGAAACAAAACATTCCACTATTCCATAGAAAATTACCTTTCGAAATAAAATCTTTTGCTGTTGTTTCATTTGGCTTTTCACGAAAAGAAATTACCTTATCTCCTTTTGCTTCTATATATCCATAACCTGTTTCAGGTTTAGTAGGAACAACTCCGAATGTAACAATAAAACCTTCTTCAGCTTTTGAAACCGCTTCATTTATAGCTTGATTGTAGTTATCCATTAAATCAATAATATGATCTGATGGGGTAACAATTAATATATCATTAGCATCTGAAGCAAATGCAGCGAATGCAATTGCAGCAGCTGTATTTCTAGGAGTTGCTTCAACAATGTTGATATATGAAGTATTAGTCTTATCCATCACCTTTCCACTTAAATGATGATTATCAACATTTCCTACAACCATAACTTTATTAGCCAAATGACTATTACGATCAACTGTTATCTCAAATAGGGATCTGCCTTCAAATATCTCTAAATATTGTTTCGGTTGGCTCTTACGAGAAAGTGGCCATAATCTGCTCCCTACTCCGCCAGTTAAAATTACGTGTGTAATTGATTTATGTGTGCTCATATTTGTTTTGAATAAAAAAAAAGAATCTTAGTATACTTATAACCTATTATCAGCTAAAGCCCCTAAAACTCCTTTTACATCGTATAATAAACTGTTTTCTTTTTGCAAGTCTGAAAAATTTAATTTTAAAAATTCAGCATGTGAAACTCCTAAAATAATAGCGTCAAATTTATCAGTTGGTACAGCGTCAACAGTTACTAAATTATATTCTTTTTTTACATCTTTTGCATTAGCAAGAGGATCATAAGTGGTCACTGATATTCCATATTCCGTCAATGCTGTTATTACATCAACAATTTTAGTATTTCTAACATCAGGACAGTTTTCTTTAAAGGTAATTCCTAGCATTAAAAGGCTAGCTCCATTAACAGAAATTCCTTTTTTAATCATTAATTTAACGACCTGCGAGGCGATATATTCTCCCATGCTATCATTCAAACGGCGTCCTGCCAAAATTATTTCGGGATGATAGCCAAATTCTTGTGCTCTTTGTGCTAAATAGTAAGGATCAACCCCAATACAATGTCCGCCAACTAGTCCTGGTTTGAACGGTAAAAAATTCCATTTTGTAGCAGCAGCGGCTAATACTTCCTGCGTATCAATATTCATTAGATTGAATATTTTAGCTAGTTCATTTACAAAAGCAATATTAATATCTCTTTGAGAATTTTCGATAACTTTAGCGGCTTCTGCTACTTTTATTGAAGGTGCTAAATGAGTCCCTGCAGTAATAACAGACTTATATAGTGAATCAACTTTTAAACCAATTTCAGGAGTTGATCCCGAAGTTACTTTTAAAATTTTCTCAACCGTATGTTCTTTATCTCCAGGATTGATTCTTTCTGGTGAATATCCTGCAAAAAAATCAACATTAAATTTTAAACCGGAAATTTTCTCTAAAACAGGAACACACTGTTCTTCTGTAACACCAGGATAAACAGTGGATTCATAAATTACGATATCTCCTTTTTTTAATATCTTACCAACAGATTCACTTGATTTATATAATGGAGTCAAATCTGGACGATTATTTTTATCAACAGGAGTCGGGACTGTTATTACAAAATAAGTGCAATCTGCAATATCATTTAAAGCAGTAGTGCAAAACAATCCAATTTCAGTATTAGGCTCGTCAACTAGTACTTTCTGCAATTCACTATCTTCAACTTCCAATGTAGAATCTGTTCCCGATTTTAAACTGGCAACTCTTGATTCATTAATATCAAATCCCACAACTGGATACTTTGTAGCAAATAATCTTGCCAAAGGCAGACCAACATAACCTAAACCTATAACAGCTATTTTTATGTTTCCGTTCATTTAGTAAAAATATTAGCTTTATTCATAACAACACATGGCTTCGCCCTTCCAAGTCCCATTTATTTACCTGGCTACCAAAAAGTATATTCTCGGCAAATATAACATATTAAGTCAATTTATTCAATACGGTTTCCCGTAATACAATAAAAACAAATGATTAAAAAAACGTAAAAAAAACCAAAGTATTACTAATCAGCTTTTAAAAAATTACATAATAAAAAAAAACAGAGAAAAAAATCCAAAATTAGAGAGATTTTATCTTCTGTTTTTCATTTAAAAAAAGCAAAACACACGATTTACTTATATTTTATTTTCAGAACACATCCTAAGGACTCCAGTACCAAAATATAATGCGTTTTTGATATTTCCTGCACAATGGCATCCTGATTACTAAAAGCTCCTGAATCTAATTTTATTCGGTCACCCACCTGAATTGAAGATACAGAAACATCAGCTATATTAGACGCATTCAGGCTTTTCTTTATAATACTAATTTCCTCGTCACGAACAATAGCAGGCTTACCTAACCAAAATAAATAGCGTACTACGCCTGGAATAGCAAAAACACTATTCCTATCAGATTCTGGCAATTGAACAAATACATAAGAATTAAAAAGCGGAACTTCAATCTTTTTTTTCCTATCCGACCATTGTTTGACTTGTGTAATTATTGGACAATAACATTCAATTCCAGCTTGTGTAAGTTTCTCCGCAACTTTTTTCTCCCATTTGGGTTTCGTATAAACTACATACCAATTCATAATTTCTTTTATTGAAATAAATATTCAAAATCACCCTCTTTACTCTTCTTTTCTATTAAATTTCACTTCAATATTACATTATCTTTTACGAACCAATTCCTTTATAAATAAATCCAATACCTTCAAGTTCTTTTGCATTCAATATATTTCTTCCATCAAAAAGGAATGCTGGTTTATGCATTGAATCGTAAATTTTTTGCCAATCATAAGTAGTAAATTCATCCCATTCTGTTAAAACAGCAACGGCATGTGCTCCTTTACAAGCCTCATAAGCATTATTAAATATCGCTAGTGAGCTATTATTCTCCTCACTAGTTCTGGTTTCTAAATAATCTAAATCACTTAACATTTTCGTTCTTGACACTTTTGGATCATAAACTGAAACTTCGGCCTGTTCATTTATCAAGTCATCGGCAACATAAATAGCTGCAGATTCGCGTGTATCATTTGTGTCTTTCTTGAAAGCCCAACCTAAAAACGTAATTTTTTTTCCAGCAACTGTATTATACAAAGTCTGAACAATCTTATTAGAAAATCTTCTTTTTTGATGATCATTCATAATAATTACTTGCTCCCAATAATCTGCTACTTCGTTTAATCCGTATGATTTTGCTATATATACTAAATTTAAAATATCCTTTTGAAAACAAGAACCTCCAAAACCTACTGAAGCCTTTAGAAATTTTGACCCGATTCTACTATCCATTCCGATTGCTTTTGCAACTTCATTAACATCAGCACCCGTTTTTTCACATAATTCAGACATCGCATTTATCGAAGAAATTCGCTGCGCTAAAAAAGCATTTGCGGTAAGCTTAGACAATTCTGAAGACCAAACATTGGTGGTTAAAATTTTATCTTTATCAACCCAATTTGCATAAACATCAACTAAGGCATTAATTGCAGCTTCACCTTCAGGAGTTGCATCTCCACCAATCAAAATTCGATCCGGATTTAATAAATCTGTTACTGCAGTTCCTTCAGCTAAGAATTCAGGATTTGATAATATTTGAAATTGAACACCATTCCCTGTATTATCTAAGATACTTTTAATAGCTTCAGCTGTTCGAACTGGTAAAGTAGATTTCTCTACTACAATTTTATTTTGCTTTGCTACTTTTGCAATTTGCCTGGCACACAACTCTATATATTTCAAATCAGCAGCCATCCCTTTTCCTTTCCCGTAGGTTTTAGTTGGTGTATTTACTGATATAAAAATTACCTGAGCTTCATCGATTGCTTTTTCTACTTCTGTTGAAAAGAAGAGATTTCGTCCTCTTGCTTCAGCTACAATTTCTGAAAGACCTGGCTCATAAATTGGAATATTTTCGGTATTTGGATCATTCCAATCTTTAATTCTTTGTTCGTTCAAATCAACAACAGTGACTTGAATATGTGGACATTTTTGAGCAATTACTGCCATTGTCGGACCTCCGACATAACCTGCACCAATGCAACAAATTTTTGTAATTTTCATCTACTTTACTATTATCTTGATCTTCTTTTTTATTTTAAATTATCCCAATACCAACTTACTGCCACTTTTAATCCTTCTTGTAAAGAATATTTTGGATTATAACCGAGTATTGTTTTTGCCTTTTCTATACTTGCCAGTGAATGCGGAATGTCACCAGCTCTATTAGCTCCATAAACAATTTCTACGTCTGCAATTTTAGGATCAAATTCTGATAAATATTTTTTCAAATACTCAACCAAATTATTTAATGTATTTCGATCACCAAATGCGGTATTATAAACAGTATTTATTGCCTCTGGCTTTTGAGTTGTGATCGCCAATTCATTCATCTGAATTACATTATCGATATAAGTAAAATCTCTTGAATAATTTCCGTCACCATTAATAACAGGGCTTTCATAATTCATTAACTGCATAACAAATTTCGGAATCACAGCTGCATAAGCACCTTTTGGATCCTGCTTTCTTCCGAAAACATTAAAATAACGCAATCCGATAGTTTCTAAACCATATGTTTTGCTAAAAATCTCCGCATACAATTCATTTACGTATTTTGTAATAGCATAAGGAGACAATGGCTTTCCGATAACATCTTCAACTTTTGGTAATCCTTGAGAATCTCCATATGTCGAAGAACTCGCAGCATAAACAAAACGCTTCACTTTTGCATCGCGACAAGCAACAAGCATATTTAAAAAACCAGTAACATTGACATCATTTGTGGTTATGGGATCATTAATAGATCTTGGAACAGAACCAAGCGCGGCCTGATGCAAAACATAATCAACTCCTTCAACAGCTAAAGCACAATCACTACTATTTCTAATATCTCCTTCAATTAATTTAAAATTTGAATTACTTATAAAGTCTTTTAAATTATGACGATGACCTGTTGAAAAATTATCAAGACAAATTACTTTATGACCTAATCCTAAAAAATACTCACATAAATTTGAGCCAATAAAACCGGCTCCTCCAGTAATTAGAATCGTATTTTGAGTTGAAGTTTTCATTTATTACAAATTATTTTTTAATGAATTTTGTTAAAAGACTTTTCCACAAACTTAACTTAACTTCTTCTTCATGATATCCGTTTGAATACGATCCATAGCCGTACCCATATCCAGATCCATACTTTGCTTTATTTTCATATCCGTTCAAAACAATACTGGCATTGTTAAGTTCACCTCTTTTAATTCTAGTGTTCAACAACGTAATCATATCTTTTTTAGTATAATTCTGCCTCACAATATATAAGGTAACATCTGCATATTGAGCCAACTCCAAAGCGTCAGAAACTAAGCCCACTGGGGGTGTATCCAGAATTATATAATCGTACTTCTGCTTTAATTCATCTATTAATTCCTTCATTGCATCACTCAAAATAAGCTCAGAAGGATTTGGAGGTATAGGCCCTGAAAGGATCACATCAAGATTTGGAATTTGAGTAGAATTAGTGATTTCAACTAAACTATTGTGTTTAATCAAATAATTGACAACACCTAGCTGGCTATTTAAATTAAATTCATCTGCCAATCTTGGTTTTCTTAAATCCAAACCAATAATAACTGTTTTCTTTTCACTTAAGGCAAAAACAGTTGCGATATTAATGGAACAAAATGTTTTTCCTTCCCCACTTATTGAAGATGTAATCATCAATGTTTTAGAACCGCTAACCTGCTGTTTTTTATATAAAAACTGCAAAGATGAACGAATTGTTCTAAAGGCTTCGGATAATGCCGATTTTGGTTTATCAAATACGGCCAGGCTCAAATTGTCTTTAGTAACGCCTATTACACCTATTAACGGAATTTGCGTCAACTTACTAATATCATCAGCATTCTGAATCGAATTATTAATAAAGAAAATACCTAAAACAAATAACAATGGAATCAACAAACCTAAAAATAGCGCAAGAATATAATTTACAGAAGTTTTAGGCCCAATTAATCCACCTCCAATATCTTTAGCCGGATCTATAAAATGAATATCTGATAAATTAGAGGCTTTTACAATTTCCGCCTCATTCCGCTTCTGAAGAAATTCAGTATAGATATTATCGTTTAAATCATACTTTCTCTTAATCTTTAATAATTCCTGTTGCTCTTCAGGAAGCCTTTTGACAGTGCTTTCTGCTTCACCAATTTTGGCATTTACAAGAGACAAATCATACAACAATGAAGTTTTTGCAGAAGCGATATTCTCTAACAAAACACTTTTAACGGCCTGCATTTGATTGTCAAAATCTTTGAATATTTTCTCACTTTTTACCGCATAAGCCATTTCTGATCTTTGGGTTGAAAGCGCGATAAGTTTTGACACACTTGCAACAATATTTGGATCTTCAATTCCTGCAACAGACGGAGCAGGTAATCTTGAATAATCGACACTATTATTCAGATACATTTTCAACGAATTGTAGTACGCAATTTTTCTGGAAACCTGATCTTTCTGTAGATCAAAATCCATTATTTTATCAGAAAATTTAGCTCCGCCTCCTTCTATTTCGTAGATATTTTTATCCTTTCTAAAAGATTTTAACTCATTACCTGTTTGTTTCAATTGCGATTCCATCGCAACAAGGGTACTATCAATAAATCGTATTGTATTCGTTGCAAATTGATTTTTTCCGTCAAGCTGAATTTTAATCAACATTTTTACTGTTGAATTCAAATATTCGACCATCCTGGCTTTGTTTGTTCCTTGCATGCCTAATGTTAATATCGAACCTCCCTTATCATCAGAATCAACATTTATTCCTTTATAACGAGAAACTGTACCATCAAAATCATTAAATCGCACAAAGTATTCGTTCCCGTTATAAAGCCCTGGATTATCATATATCTGCAGTTTCCAGTTTAGAAACGGCAATAAAACTTGTTCTCCAACTTTATACTTTTTCACAAACTCTGTAGGCTGGACAGCTGTATTAGAATACGAATTGTCAGAATAATTAATGAGTGAAACTGAATTGCTTTCAAATGGAATTCTGATTTCATACTCATTTGGACTTAAAAATTTAATACCTATTAAAACATTAGCAATTTGTCCCTTCGATTTATCAATATCTACATAAAAAGGAGTTGCGCCATAAGAGTCTACCAGGTTGTATTTACCTTGTGTTAGATACTCTATATAAAATTGCAATTTATTAACAACCAATTCATTATGAGATCTTGATTGCAATATTGTTGATATACCATTTACCTGATCTGAAATTCCTCCCCAATTAAAAACCAGACTTGTATTAGATGTAAAAAACGGATTACTTTCTTCCTTAATAGAAATCATAGTTTGCATTCCGTAAATTTTCTCTTTTCGGATATTTACCTGATAAGCAATTGTAAACGCAATTATCAAACTAATTAAAAACCATTTCCAATAACTTAAGATTTTTAGCAAAAATCCTTTAAAATCAAAATTTGAATGATTCTCAAAAATGGAAAAATCTTTTATATCTAACATTATTTAATTTTAGTTTTTGATAATTAAATACACAGTTGTTGCCAAAGATAATAGGGTAATTATAGTACCTATTGACTGTATACCAGTTTGACCTGTTCCCCATGTTTTCTGTCTAAGAGGTTTCACATACACATAGTCGTTAGGTTGTAAATAATAATAGGGCGATTTCATTACGTTAGCGTCCGTAAGATCAATTTCATTCATTTGAACACCGGTTGGTGTTTGGCGAATAATCATTACAGCTTTTCTATTACCTACAGTAGTTATGTCTCCAGCATTCGCCACTGCTTCCATAATGTTTACATGCGATTGAAACAATGTTTTTGTTCCTGTGCTTCCTACCTCTCCATTTATCGTATATCTAAAACCAGCTAATTTTACAGTAACAAAAACATTAGCTTCACTTTTAAAATACTCTTCGAGTAATTTTTTCTCGATCATAAGTCTTACTTCTTCCAGCGTATATCCTATAACATTTATTTCGCCTAGAATTGGCATTCTAATATTACCATGATCATCAACCGTAAATCCATCAAAATACAAGGCTGATTCTGATTTTCCTAATGTTGTGCTTTCTGTTGTATTAAAAATCGAAACCAGTTTAGGATCAATTGCTTTTATATTAATACTTAAAACATCATTAACCTGCAATCTGTAAGGCTTAGATTCAACAGCAGAAACTGTATTTTGTTCACCTGTATTATTTTTATCTTGCAAATACCATAGGTCTTTTACAGGAATACAAGATGTAAATAGTGTACTAATAAATAGTAATATATAAAAGCTTTTTTTTGTCATTATTAAAAATTTATCGCAAATATAGCTTTTCCTTTAATCTTCAGGAAATCTAACTTTTATTTGATTCTTTTTAGTTGTTTTTAAAAGTTTTTTCAAACGGAATACGATGTAAAATGCTTCTTCCAAGAGTAATTTCGTCGGCATATTCTAATTCGTCACCCACCGCGATTCCGCGCGCAATTGTTGAGATTACAATATCTGATGCTATAATTTGTTTGTAAATATAAAAATTTGTGGTATCTCCTTCCATAGTAGAACTTAATGCAAAAATAATTTCAACTACTTTTCCGGATTTAACCTTTTCGACTAAACTTGCAATATTTAACTGACTTGGCCCCAAACCTTCAATTGGCGAAATTTTACCACCTAAAACATGATAAATCCCTTTAAATTGCCCTGTATTTTCAATAGCCATTACATCACGAATATCTTCGACTACACAAATAGTCTGATGATTTCTAGCTGTATTTGCACAAATCTCACAGACTTTTGTATCCGAAATATTATGGCAACTTTCACAGAACTTAATATCTTCACGCATATTCAATAATGCCTGAGATAAAAAACCAGTTTGTTCTCTAGGCTGTTTCAGTAAATGAAGAACTAATCGCAATGCCGTACGCTTACCAATTCCTGGTAATTGAGACATTTCGTTAACTGCTTTTTCTATTAATTTTGATGAGAATTCCATGACGCCAAAAGTAATGTTTTAATGTTTCTTTTTATCCCCGATAGTACCGAAGTTTTGGAAGAAATTCTTTTTGATTTTGCTCCCAAAATAAAAAGATTACTTCCCTCTTCTTTTCATTTAATTGGGAGTTCAGTGAACCTCGTTTGAAACGGATAACGGGACTAGCTCTTAAGAAAATTAATACTGATTCGTAGCCAATAAAACCAAAGTACAAGCCACTTCAGCCTTGATATTATTTAGCTCTAATAATTGATATAATTCCGGATTTTCGGTTCCGGGATTAAAAACAACTCTTTTTGGCTGTGCTTCGATAATATAATTGTAATAATCTCGTTGACGAGCAGGATTTAAATACAAAGTTACAGTATCTATATTTTTGACAGGAATTGCTTTCGTTTGAATTTTTACTCCCGCCACTTCACCACTATTTTGTCCAATTGCTAATACAGTGTGTCCTTTTTCAACCAACATGTTTATAGCTCTATATGCGTATCGATCTGGTTTTGTAGTAGCTCCCAGAACTAAAGTTTTCTTGTTTTTCATCATTTTAATTTAAAGTGCAAAAGTAGTTAAAAAACATGAGCTAAATTAGAAGATTCATACTGAAAAGATTCAGGATAAAGCATTAACAAAAAAACCAAACTTTTTAGGTTTGGTTCTTTATAAAATATATTTTTATTTTATAATTGTATAAACATTTTTGCTGTAACAGTTTTCCAATATCAATTTACCGTTAAGCCAGACCTGATTAACCCCTGTATAACAATGATTAGTACCAAAGGTCGATTGTAAAATATCTTTATATTTTTCGTTCCATTGAATATATGTTACTGTTTTAAAAGTAAAAACATTTTTATAAACTTGTTTTTTTCTTAAAGGAGGGAATTTAAAATAACCTTTAAATCCTAAAAAAAATATCTATTTTTACACAACCAATCAAAACTTTATGGATCTTTTCATTTATTTATTTGCTGCTCTTTTTTCAGTTTTAAATCCAATAGGTACTGTTCCTATTTTTGTGGGATTAACACAACACGATTCTCAGAAAGAACGTTCTCGAATTTCATTATGGACCGCCATAAATGTTTTTATTATTCTGATTGTATCTTTTTTTATTGGTCAATATGTTCTGAGTTTTTTCGGAATTAGTATCGACGCGTTACGAATTGCAGGCGGAATTGTAATTGTAAACTCAGGTTTCTCTTTGCTATCGGGAAAATTCAATAAAAAGCGAGGAATCAACAAAAAAATTGAAAACGAGGCACAACAACGAAATGACATCGCTCTTACTCCATTAGCGATTCCTATGCTTGCTGGACCAGGATCCATTTCTTTATTGATTGCATTTTATCAGGAGCATCACGGTATGGAAGAAATAATAATTTCATCTCTTGCCATTTTAGCGATCGCAGTTGCCATTTTTGTTATTTTGAAAAGCGCACATTATCTGGCAAGAATACTTGGAGCTTCAGGTATTGTTGCGATATCAAGAATAGTTGGTTTTATTGTAATTTCAATCGGAATTCAATATATAGTCAGTTCAATTATCAATATTGTAAAAGGAAATCTCATGTAAATCTTTTTAACTTTAATATAAACAAAAAGGGATAAAACGTATGTTTTATCCCTTTTTTATATTTTATAATTACTATTTAATTTCTTGGCAAAAATACTTCAGCCATCATGCATCTTGCACTTCCGCCACCGCAAGCTTCGATTGTATCTAAACTTGAACTCAAAATTTCAGCGTGATTTTCTAGTTGTGCAATTTGCTTTGGAGTTAAACTCTGGTGTGCCGATGCACTCATGACAATATACTTCTTGTCATTTGTTCCTCGAACTTCTAACATATTTCCTGCGAAATTATTTACCTGCGCTTCTGTGATTAAAATAATTTCTTTTTTATCTGCTTTTAGATTGTCAAGAACCATTTTACGTTCTTTTTTATCATCAATACAATCTGCACAGATAACGGCGAAAGTTTCTCCCAAGCACATCATTACGTTTGTATGGTAAATCAATTTGCGTTCTCCATCAACCGTTTGAAAAGCTTCAAAAATTACAGGCGCATAATCAAAATCTTCACAAAATTCGATAAACAATTCTTCATCGGCACGTGGAGACAAGGCACAATATGCCTTTGCATTTGCGCGATCTAAAAGTAAACTTCCTGTTCCCTCTAAGAAAAACCCATCTTCTTCAGCAGATGTGTAATCCATTATATTAGAAATCTCAAAACCTTTTTCTTCAAGAGTGTCCAAAATATCTTCACGACGTTCCTGACGACGATTCTCAGCAAACATTGGATACAAAGCTACATCTCCATTTTCATGAAAAGAAACCCAATTATTTGGAAAAATACTATCTGGAGTATCGGTTTCTAAAGTATCATCAATAACGGTAACATCAACTCCAACTGTTCTTAGTTTTTCAACAAAAGCATCAAATTCTTGTTGTGCTTTAGCATTTACCGTACTTGGTAAAAGTCCGTCTAGTACTTTTTGGTAATAATTATTTACAGCTGTTTGCTCATTCATTCTGAAAGCAACTGGCCGAATCATAACAATTGCATTTGTAGTTTGTCTCATTTTCTTTATTTTTTATATGAAGTTTCAGGTTTCAAGTTTCGCAACCAATGTGAAACTTGAAACCTGACTCTACAGCTTTGCCAAAACAGGCGAAGCAAACTTCAAACTTTGTTCTTCTAGTCTCTAATTAATGGCAAAGTTGAACATCTCAACAAACCTTCTTGTTTGGCAATTTCGGCATATGGAATTTCTTCAACAGTAAATCCATTTGAACGAAGCCAGTTATTTAATCGGGTAAAGTTTTTCTCAGAAACCACTACATTTTCATCTATAGAAAAGACATTTGAAAACATATTATACATTTCGTTTCTTTCAATATGGAATAGATTTTCCATTCCAAAAAGAGTAACTAAATACAAATAATCAGCTTCTTCGCGGAAACCTCTTTTATAAATAATTCCTTTATTTTTTCCTACTGGCTGAAAACAGCAATCCAAGTGCAAAGCATTATCTCGCGCTTCTAATTTAGATTTTACCAGATCAAATTCCTTTACAATTTTATTTGGAAACAACTCTTTTATATAATTTACACCTTCCATGTTAGTACGAGCGGTGATATAATCTTTATAATCGCTCCCTTTATACGTACCAATAAAAATATGGTCATTCCAAAGCATCACATCACCACCTTCAATATGAACTTCTTCAGGAGGACGGACTACTTTTAGAGAATCCATTTGATCGATTACATGTTGAATTGCATCTAACTCACGTTCTCTATCCGGTAATATATTAGATTTTACAAATGTATCATCAATTACAAAACCTATATCTCGTGCAAAAATCTGATTGTAATTTTCAATCATTTCCGGACGATAAACAGTTACATCATATTTTTGAAATACTGCATTAAATGCTTCCATTTCGGCAACCATGTCTTTTTCTACTGGATAAGTCCCAGCCTTAATATGTTCCAAAGATTTAGGATCATAAGCTTCATCCAAAGTTGGAGTTGGCCCATTATGAACGGCAGAACCCAAAACTACGGCACGAAGTCTTGACGTTTCGTTCTTTATATTTAATTGCAACATAACTCTATTATATTTTGAGCAAATATAAAAAAAGCTTCACAGTTAAGTGAAGCTTTGAAGTTATTTTATTTGTTAGACTTAAACTCTCTCAAGGGATGCCCTGTATAAATTTGTCTAGGTCTTCCAATTGGTTCTTTGTTTTCACGCATTTCTTTCCATTGTGCAATCCAACCTGGCAACCTTCCAATAGCAAACATTACTGTAAACATATCAGTTGGAATACCTAATGCTCTGTAAATAATTCCAGAATAGAAATCAACATTAGGATATAAGTTTCTTGATTTGAAATAATCGTCTTCAAGAGCTGCAGATTCTAGTTTTTTAGCAATTTCTAAAATAGGATCATTTACCCCTAAAGTTTCTAAAACTTCCTTAGCTGCTTTTTTGATGATTTTTGCTCTCGGATCAAAGTTTTTATAAACTCTGTGACCGAATCCCATTAAACGGAAAGGATCATTTTTGTCTTTAGCTTTCGCCAAAAACTTATCTGTATCACCCCCGTCTTTGTTAATTTCTTCTAACATTTCTAGAACTGCCTGATTTGCTCCACCATGAAGTGGTCCCCAAAGTGCAGAAACTCCAGCAGAAATTGACGCAAACAAACCTGCATGAGATGAACCAACCATTCTTACCGTTGATGTAGAACAGTTTTGTTCATGATCTGCATGAAGAATAAATAATTTATCCAATGCATCCACAATGATTGGATTTGCTGAATAAGGCCCTGTAGGCAATTTAAACATTAATTGCATAAAATTATCTACGTAACCAGTTGTGTTGTCATAATAATTCAATGGATAACCCATAGATTTTCTGTAAGTCCACGTAGCAATTACAAGAAATTTACCCATCGTTTTACAGATGGCTTCATACATCTCTTTTTCATTATCAACATTTACAGCTTTTGGATTAAATGCAGTTAATGCACTTGTCAAAGCAGATAAAACGCCCATTGGGTGCGCTGTTTTTGGAAAACCATCAATGATGTTTTTCATTTCTTCGTTTACCAAAGTATGTTTTTTGATACCATTTTCAAACTGCTCTAGTTCTTTAGCAGTTGGCAATTCACCAAAAATTAAAAGATATGATACTTCCAGAAAACTAGCTTTCTCGGCTAAATCTTCGATTGAGTATCCTCTGTAACGCAAAATTCCTAATTCTCCGTCTAAGAAAGTGATCTCACTTTTACATGAACCAGAATTTTTATATCCTGGATCAATTGTGATAATACCAGTTAAATCACGTAATTTGTTAATATCGATAGCTGATTCATTTTCACTCCCTGTAATAACCGGAAGTTCAATTTTTTGACCATCTACTTCTAATGTAGCTATTTTTGACATAATATATCGGAAATAATTCTTTAAAATAATAATTTATCAAATCTAAGGAATTTAAGACTAATTAAAAAAAGAATCCTGCTATGAATTTGTTAAAACTCCAAAAAAAAACCATTCGTTAATACGAATGGTTCTTTTTAATATATAACTCTTACAATTATTTAATCTTAAAAGCGTTTAATCCCGGAAAATATGCAGTACTTCCTAATTCTTCTTCAATTCTTAATAATTGATTGTATTTTGCCATACGATCAGAACGAGAAGCAGAACCTGTTTTTATTTGTCCACAGTTTAAAGCTACAGCTAAATCAGCAATAGTATTATCTTCTGTTTCTCCAGAACGGTGAGACATAACAGAAGTATAACCAGCATTTTTAGCCATATTTACAGCAGCGATAGTTTCAGTCAAAGTTCCAATTTGGTTTACCTTTACTAAAATTGAATTTGCAATTCCTTTTTCAATACCAGTTGACAAACGCTCAACATTAGTTACAAATAAATCATCACCAACTAATTGCACTTTATGTCCAATTTTTTCAGTTAAATATTTCCATCCATTCCAGTCATCTTCATACATACCGTCTTCTATAGAAATAATTGGATATTTAGCAGCAAGTTCAGCTAAATAATCAGCCTGCTCTTCAGAAGTTCTGATTTTTCCAGTTTCACCTTCAAATTTAGTATAATCGTATTTACCATTTACATAAAATTCAGAAGCTGCACAATCAAGAGCAATCATAATTTCATCTCCAAAAGAATAACCAGCTTTCTCAACTGCCAATTTGATAGTATCCAAAGCATCTTCTGTACCACCTGCTAAATTTGGTGCAAAACCACCTTCATCACCTACAGCAGTACTTAGACCTCTGTCATGTAATACTTTTTTCAAGCTATGGAAAATTTCAGTTCCCATTTGCATTGCATGTGTAAATGAAGTTGCCTTAACAGGGAAAATCATAAACTCCTGGAATGCAATAGGCGCATCAGAGTGAGACCCACCATTGATGATATTCATCATTGGAACTGGTAATGTATTAGCAGAAACTCCGCCAACATACCTGTATAATGGCAATCCAAGTTCATTTGCAGCAGCTTTTGCAGCAGCTAAAGAAACTCCTAAAATAGCATTAGCTCCTAATTTAGATTTATTTGGTGTTCCATCTAAATCAATCATTAATTGATCGATAGTGTTTTGCTCGAAAACAGAAGTACCAACTAACTCCTCAGCAATAACGGTATTTACATTATTCACTGCGTTCAAAACTCCTTTTCCTAGATAAGCTTTCCCTCCATCACGTAATTCAACAGCTTCGTGCTCTCCAGTAGATGCTCCAGATGGAACAGCAGCTCTTCCTAAAACTCCATTTTCAGTTACTACATCAACTTCAATAGTAGGATTACCTCTAGAATCAAAAATTTGTCTTGCGTGAACTTTAATTATAATACTCATTATTTCTGTTTTTTTATTAATAAATTATATTTTTTTTTCGAAATTATAAAAATATTTAATAGTAAAAACGCATTCTTACTAATAAACCTCTTTATTTATTAACTACATCGTTTTAGCAGCAGCATGTTTTATATTCTCAACAAACTGATCAAATAAATAAGATGAATCATGTGGTCCAGGACTTGCTTCCGGATGATATTGTACTGAAAAACAATTTTTATTTTTCATTCGCATTCCTGCAACTGTATCATCATTTAAATGTACATGCGTGATTTCTAATTCAGGATGCCCTTCCAAAGCTTCTCTTTTCACAGCAAAACCATGATTTTGAGAAGTAATCTCACCTTTACCTGTAATTAAATTCTTTACAGGGTGATTAATTCCGCGATGACCACCAAACATTTTATAAGTTTTAACGCCGTTTGCCAAAGCTATGACCTGATGACCCAAACAAATTCCAAATAACGGTTTATCGTCAGCTATAATTTCTTTAGCAACTTGTATAGCGCCGAATAATGGATCCGGATCTCCAGGGCCATTTGACAAGAAATATCCATCAGGATTAAACTCTGTCAAATCTTTATAGGTTGAATTATATGGAAAAACTTTAATATAGCAATCTCTCTTAGCCAGATTTCTTAAGATATTCTTTTTAATCCCTAGGTCTAAAGCTGATATTTTATAGGTAGCATTTTCATCTCCAAAAAAATAAGGCTCAGTAGTCGATACTTTTGAAGCCAACTCTAAACCTTCCATGTTTGGCACATTTGCCAATTCTTTTTTCAAATCTTCAACTGAAGTTCCATCAGTACAGATAACGGCATTCATAGCTCCGTTATCACGGATATAACTTACTAATGCACGAGTATCTACATCAGAAATACAGATTAAATTCTGTTTAGTAAAATAATCTTCTAAACTCCCTGACGCATCTTCACGTGAATAATTAAAACTGAAGTTTTTACAAACTAAACCAGCAATTTTGACACTATCAGATTCTATTTCTAGATCATTAACGCCATAATTTCCAATATGCGCATTAGTAGCAACTAATATTTGACCAAAATAAGAAGGATCAGTAAAAATTTCCTGATATCCGGTCATTCCAGTATTAAAACAAACTTCACCAAAAGTCTTACCGCTAATCCCGATAGATTTTCCATGAAAAATAGTCCCATCACTTAGTAATAAAATGGCGCTTTGTCGTGTTGTGTATTTCATTCTTTAATTTGTATTGTTTTTTAATCGTCATAAAACCAACTAAGCTAGTTTTACTTGTAATTAGATATTTTGCAAATTTACTTCTTTAAAAGAGTGCTTCCAAGATTTTTTAAAAATTTCATTCATAAAAATAAAACCTAAGTACCGAAATAAGTTATATTTTGAATTCTTTTAAAAAAAATCAAAAAAAAAGGATAAACTAAAAATTAGCTTATCCTTGATTTTTATAGAATCATTACTTTCATAATTATTCAGAAGCTTCAGTAGTCGTTTCTGACTCAGCAGCTGGAGCATCAGTAGTTTCCTCAGCTTTTTTTGCTTTACCACCACGACGGCTTTTTGCTTTTTTAACTTCTTTTTTACCTCCATTGTAAAGTTCATTGAAATCTACAAGTTCGATCATTGCCATATCAGCATTATCTCCCAAACGATTTCCAACTTTAATGATACGAGTGTATCCACCTGGACGGTCTCCAACTTTAGCAGCTACGTCTCTGAACAAGTCAGTTACCGCATATTTGCTACGTAAGTAAGCAAAAACAATACGACGATTGTGAGTCGTATCTTCTTTTGATTTTGTGATTAAAGGCTCAACGAATTGTTTAAGCGCTTTAGCCTTAGCAACAGTAGTGTTAATACGTTTGTGCTCAATAAGAGAACAAGCCATATTAGCTAACATAGCTTTTCTATGTCCAGTCTGTCTGCTTAAGTGATTGAATTTTTTTCCGTGTCTCATTGCTATTTTAAATTTAATCCGCCATGGCGGATTGAATTATTCTTTATCTAATTTGTATTTAGCTAAATCCATTCCGAAAGTTAAATTCTTAACTGCTACAAGTTCATCTAGCTCTGTTAAAGATTTTTTACCAAAATTACGGAATTTCATTAGGTCATTTTTATTGAACGATACTAAATCACCAAGTGTATCAACTTCAGCCGCTTTCAAGCAATTTAATGCTCTCACAGATAAATCCATATCAACAAGCTTAGTTTTAAGCAATTGTCTCATATGCAATGACTCTTCATCATACGATTCTGTTTGTGCAATTTCGTCAGCCTCGAGTGTAATTCTTTCATCAGAAAACAACATGAAGTGGTGAATTAAAACCTTAGCAGCTTCAGTAAGAGCATCTTTCGGATTAATAGATCCATCAGTTTTAATTTCAAAAACTAATTTTTCATAATCTGTCTTTTGTTCTACACGGAAGTTTTCAATTGCATACTTTACATTCTTTACCGGAGTAAAAATTGAGTCTGTAAAAATGGTTCCAATTGCAGCATTCTGTTTTTTGTTCTCCTCAGCAGGAACATATCCTCTACCTTTTTCGATTGTTAAATCGAAGTTCAATTTGATTTTAGAATCTAAATTACAGATAACAAGGTCTGGATTCAAAACTTGAAAACCTGAAATAAATTTTTGAAAATCACCTGCTGTCAATTGATCTTTACCAGAAACAGAAATTGTAACTGCTTCATTATCGATATCTTCAATCTGACGTTTGAAACGTACTTGTTTTAGATTAAGGATAATTTCGGTAACATCTTCAACAACACCTGAAATAGTAGAAAACTCATGATCTACACCTTCGATACGAACAGATGTAATTGCATAACCTTCTAATGCTGAAAGCAAAACTCTTCTAAGTGCATTACCAACTGTCAATCCATAACCAGGTTCTAAAGGTCTAAATTCGAATTTACCTTCAAAATCGGTTGAATCGATCATGATAACTTTATCGGGCTTTTGAAAATTAAATATTGCCATAAATTTCGACTAAGTCAATTATTATTTGTTGTACAACTCTACGATTAATTGTTCTTTAATGTTTTCTGGAATCTGAAGTCTTGCAGGTACAGAAACAAAAGTTCCTTCTTTAAGATCATTATTCCAAGTAATCCATTCATAAACATGACTTGAATTTGACAAAGAACGTTCGATAGCTTCTAAAGATTTAGATTTTTCACGAACTGCAACTTTATCACCAGGTTTAAGGTGGTAAGAAGCGATATTTACAACTTCACCATTAACAGTAACGTGTCTGTGAGAAACTAATTGTCTAGCACCTCTTCTAGAAGGAGCGATACCCATTCTAAAAACAACGTTATCTAATCTTGCTTCACATAATTGTAAAAGAACTTCACCAGTAACACCTTTAGTAGCTGATGCTTTTTTGAATAAATTTCTGAATTGTTTTTCTAAAATTCCGTAAGAATATTTAGCTTTTTGCTTTTCCATTAACTGAACAGCATACTCAGATTTTTTACCTCTTTTTTTAGCCATCCCGTGTTGTCCAGGTGGGTAATTTCTTTTTTCGAAAGATTTATCATCTCCGAAGATTGCTTCGCCAAATTTACGAGCAATTCTAGTTTTAGGACCAGTATATCTTGCCATTTCTAAAAAATTAAATTTAAGGTAGAGATTATGAATTCAGGTCAAATCCTTCGATAATCTATATCCTACCTTGTTTATACTATAAATAAATAAAATTAAACTCTACGTCTTTTTGGAGGACGACATCCGTTGTGCGGCATTGGAGTAACATCGATAATCTCTGTAACTTCAATTCCACCGTTATGAATAGAACGAATAGCAGACTCACGTCCGTTTCCTGGTCCTTTTACATAAACTTTTACTTTTTTAAGTCCTGCCTCAAGAGCTACTTTACTACAATCTTCTGCTGCCATTTGGGCTGCGTATGGAGTATTCTTTTTAGAACCTCTAAAACCCATTTTACCAGCTGAAGACCAAGAAATAACTTCACCTTTTTTGTTTGTCAAAGAAATGATGATGTTATTGAAGGTAGCAGAAATATGAGCTTCTCCCGTTGATTCAACAATAACTTTACGTTTTTTTGCAGTTGCTTTAGCCATATTACTTATTATTTAGTTGCTTTTTTCTTGTTAGCAACAGTTTTTCTTTTACCTTTTCTTGTTCTAGAGTTGTTTTTAGTTCTTTGTCCTCTTAAAGGAAGACCAGATCTATGACGGATACCTCTGTAACAACCAATATCCATTAAACGTTTGATGTTCAAAGAAACCTCAGAACGTAATTCTCCTTCAATTTTGTAAAATGAAACTGCATCACGAATTGCTCCGATCTCGTCATCATTCCAATCTTGAACTTTTTTGTCTTGGCTAACTTGAGCTTTTTCTAAAATCTCAATAGCTCTACTTCTTCCTAATCCAAAGATATAGGTAAGTGCTATAACACCTCTTTTATTTTTTGGGATATCTACCCCTGCTATTCTTGCCATAATTATCCTTGTCTTTGTTTAAATCTAGGATTCTTTTTGTTTATTACGTACAATCTCCCTTTTCTACGCACAATGATGCACTCGGGACTTCTCTTTTTTACTGATGCTCTAACTTTCATAGTGAATATCCTTTAATATCGATAAGTAATTCTTGCTTTTGACAAATCATAAGGACTCATTTCTAGTTTCACTTTATCACCAGGTAATAATTTGATGTAATGCATACGCATCTTACCAGAAATATGAGCAATTACAATATGTCCATTTTCTAACTCTACACGGAACATCGCATTTGATAATGCTTCGATGATTGATCCGTCTTGTTCTATTGCTGATTGTTTTGCCATAAATATATTAAGCTACCGCTTTTCTATTTTTACCAGTCTTCATTAAACCATCATAATGTTTGTTTAACAAGTATGAATTGATTTGCTGAATAGTATCTATTGCAACTCCAACCATAATTATTAATGAGGTACCTCCAAAAAACATTGCCCAAGATTGTTGTACATCCATAATACTTACAACAATAGCTGGGAACACAGCAATCAAAGCAAGGAATAAAGATCCTGGGAAAGTTATTAAAGACATCACTTTATCTAAGAAATCTGAAGTTTCAGCACCTGGACGAACTCCTGGGATAAAACCACCGCTTCTTTTTAAATCATCAGCCATTTTGTTAGTAGGAACCGTAATTGCAGTGTAGAAAAATGTAAATACAATAATTAAAGTTGCAAATACAAAATTATACCAAAAACCGAACATATTACTAAATGCTCCAACAATAGATTGTGATGTGTCTGATTTAGACAATCCAGCTACAGCTGCAGGTATAAACATAATTGCCTGAGCAAAAATAATTGGCATAACTCCAGAAGCATTAAGCTTAAGAGGAATCCATTGTCTATTACCACCTGCTAAATCTTGCTCATAATCACCAGTTGTTGTACGACGAGCGTATTGAACCGGGATTCTGCGTACTGCCATTGTAAGCAATACACAAGAAATAATCACTAATAACCACACAATAATTTCAATAACTAATAACATTGGACCTCCATTGTTATTGGTAACTCTCGTTGTAAACTCTTGAATAAAAGCTTGCGGTAAACGAGCTAAGATACCAACCATAATTAATAATGAAATTCCATTTCCAATACCTTTATCAGTAATTTTCTCTCCAAGCCACATAGCAAAGATTGTACCTGTCACTAAGATAATAACAGATGAGAACAAAAATTCAGGAGAATTAAAGCCTAGTAAGAATGCACTACCAGGCAATGTTCTGTATAAATTATAGATATAAGTCGGACCTTGAACCAGTGTAATAGCTATAGTCAACCAACGAGTGATTTGATTAATCTTTTTTCTACCACTTTCCCCATCGTTTTGAAGTTTTTGTAAATAAGGAATAGCTATTCCCATCAACTGAACCACAATAGACGCAGAAATATAAGGCATAATACCTAAAGCAAAAACTGAAGCTTTAGAGAAAGCACCCCCAGTAAACATGTCTAGGATAGATCCTAAACCATTTTTAGTTTGTCCCGCTAAACCAGTTAATTGAGTTGCATCAATTCCAGGAAGCGTAACGTGTGCACCAAAACGATATACTAAAAGCAATCCTAATGTAATTAAGATTCTGTTTTTCAGTTCTTCGATTTTCCAAACATTACTTATTGATTCAATAAATTTCTTCATCTTAATAGATAAGTTATATAGTTACAGCTTCTCCTCCAGCAGCTTCAATAGCAGCTTTTGCAGTAGCAGTAAATTTGTGGGCAGTTACTTTTAATTTTGCTTTCAATTCTCCTCTACCTAAAATCTTAACGATTTCATTTTTGGTAGCTAGACGATTTGCTACGAAATCTGTCATAGAAACAGAATCAGTAATCACACCATTGTCTACTAATAATTGAAGCGTATCTAAATTAACACCTTCGTATTCTTTACGATTGATGTTTGTGAAACCAAACTTAGGCACACGTCTTTGAAGTGGCATTTGCCCTCCTTCAAAACCAATCTTTTTAGAATAACCAGAACGAGATTTTGCTCCTTTGTGACCTCTTGCAGCAGTGCCACCTTTTCCAGAACCTTCTCCTCTACCTAATCTTTTATTTTGATTGTGCGTTGATCCTTCAGCTGGTTGTAAGTTACTTAAATTCATAACAGTATTTGTTATTTAGCTTCTTCGACAGAAACTAAGTGTTTAACTTTGTTTATCATCCCAAGGATAGCAGGGTTTGAATCATGCTCTACAACTTGTCCCATTTTACGTAGACCCAAAGCTTCCAAACCTCTCTTTTGAGAAAGAGGACAGTTGATTTTGCTTCTTACTTGTTTTACTAATAATTTAGCCATAATTTCCTTGAATTAACCTTTAAAAACTTTTTCTAAAGAAACACCTCTTTGTTTTGCAACAGTATGAGCGCTTCTCATTTGTAATAAAGCATCAAAAGTTGCTTTCACTACGTTATGAGGATTTGATGATCCTTGAGATTTAGATAATACATCGTGAATACCTACTGATTCAAGAACTGAACGAACAGCTCCACCAGCAATAACTCCTGTACCATGAGAAGCAGGAATTAAAAATACACGTGCACCACCAAATTTACCTTTTTGTTCGTGAGGAACAGATTGTCCATTCAAAGGAATTTTTACTAGATTTTTCTTAGCATCTTCTACTGCTTTCGCAATTGCTTCAGAAACGTCTTTAGATTTTCCTAATCCATGACCAACTACTCCGTTTTCATCACCTACAACTACAATAGCAGAAAAACCGAAAGCTCTACCACCTTTTGTAACTTTAGTAACACGATTAACACTTACCAGACGATCTTTAAGTTCAAGACCACTTGGTTTTACCAATTCTACATTTTTGTATTTAGACATAATATATTAGAATTTAAGTCCAGCCGCTCTTGCGCCTTCTGCTAATGATTTAATACGACCGTGATATAAATATCCACCTCTATCAAAAGTGATGGTATCAATCCCAGCTTTTAACGCTTTCTCTGCAACTAATTTTCCAACAGCAGCAGCGATTTCAACGTTAGTACCTTTTCCTATTTCTTTTTCTCTTGAAGATGCAGCTAATATAGTAACTCCGTTTACATCATCAATAAGTTGAGCGTAAATTTCTTTGTTACTTCTAAATACAGATAGTCTAGGGTTAGTAGTAGTACCACTAATCGATTTTCTAATTCTGAATCTAATTCTCTGTCTTCTATCAGATTTTGTTAATGACATAATCTTATTTTTTAAGCTGATTTACCTGCTTTTCTTCTTAATACTTCACCCACAAATTTAACACCTTTTCCTTTGTATGGCTCAGGCTTACGGAAACCTCTGATTTTCGCAGCAACCTGACCTAAAAGTTGTTTATCAAATGATGTTAATTTTACGATAGGGTTTTTACCTTTTTCAGATATTGTTTCTAAAGCTACTTCTGGAGCAATTTCTAAAACAATATTGTGAGAATATCCAAGAGCTAAATCTAGCTTTTGACCTTGGTTTGAAGCTCTATAACCAACTCCAACTAATTCAAGTTCTTTTGTAAAACCTTCAGATACACCAATAATCATGTTGTTGATTAATGATCTGTATAATCCGTGTTTTGCTCTTTGGTCTTTATGATCAGACGATCTTTCTAATAAAACCTGATCGCCTTCAACTTTTACAGTAATGTCCGAAAACTCCTGAGTTAGTTGACCTTTTTTTCCTTTTACTGTAATGATACCGTCTTTAACTTCTACAGTTACTCCAGCAGCAATTACAATTGGGCTTTTACCTATTCTTGACATCTTATCTAGTCTTTAAAATTAGTATACGTAACAAATTACTTCACCACCTACATTTAATTGTTTCGCTTGTTTTCCAGTCATTAGACCTTTTGATGTAGAAACAATTGCAATTCCTAATCCATTAAGGATTCTTGGTAATTTGGCAGCACCTGCATATTTACGTAAACCAGGTTTACTAATTCTTTGGATATCTTTAATTACAGGCTCTTTAGTATCTTTATCATACTTTAAAGCAATTTTGATTGAACCCTGAACAGAGTTGTCTTCAAATTTGTAACTCAAGATATAACCTTGATCAAATAAGATCTTAGTTATTTCTTTTTTTAGATTAGAAGCTGGAATTTCAACAACTTTGTGGTTTGCAGCCACAGCGTTACGAACTCTAGTCAAATAATCTGCAATAGGATCTGTATACATATGTATTTGATTGCGACTATGGTTTTCGGGAGGCACCCGCCTCCCGAACCTTTAATCAATTAAAATTATTTTTTGGTTTGCAAAAGTAGTAACTTATTGCGAGATTACCAAGAAGCCTTTTTAACTCCAGGAATTAATCCATTATTAGCCATTTCACGGAAAGTTACACGTGAAATACCGAATTGACGGATATACCCTCTTGGTCTACCTGTTAATTTACAACGATTGTGCAAACGAACTGGTGAAGCATTTTTAGGTAATTTTTGTAGACCTTCAAAATCTCCAGCTTCTTTCAAAGCTTTTCTTTTCTCAGCATACTTTGCTACCGTTTTCTCTCTTTTAACCTCGCGGGCTTTCATTGATTCTTTAGCCATGTCTTAATTCTTTTTAAAAGGTAATCCTAATTCAGCCAATAATGACTTTGCTTCCTTGTCTGTTTTTGCAGTAGTAACAAAAGTAATATCCATTCCTGAAATTTTGTTTACTTTATCAATATCAATTTCAGGGAAAATGATTTGCTCCAAAACTCCAAGATTGTAGTTACCTCTTCCGTCGAAACCAGTAGCTTTAATACCACTAAAATCTCTAACACGTGGCAAAGCAGAAGTAACAAGTCTATCTAAAAACTCATACATTCTTTCTCCACGTAAAGTAACTTTTGCTCCAATAGGCATCCCTTTTCTCAATTTAAAAGACGCAACGTCTTTCTTTGAAATTGTAGATACTGCTTTTTGTCCAGTGATCTTTGTTAACTCATCAACCGCATAGTCAATAAGTTTTTTATCAGATACAGCTGCACCAACTCCACGGCTCAAAACGATTTTTTCAAGTTTTGGAACTTGCATCACGTTTGTATATCCGAATTCCTCTTTAAGAGCAGAGATTACTCTACTCTTATATTCTTCTTTTAGTCTAGGTGTATATGCCATTACTATAGTACTTGATTAGATTTTTTTGAAAATCTTACTTTCTTATCTCCCTCTACTCTAATACCAACTCTAGTTGTTTCCTTAGTTTTAGGATCAATTAGTGAAATGTTAGATATTTGTATAGAAGCTTCTTTCTTAACGATACCACCTTGAGGGTTTTTAGCACTTGGTTTTGTATGTTTCGAAACCATGTTTACACCTTCAACTATCGCTTTATTTTTCTCACGGTAAACACGTAAAACTTTACCTTCAGCACCTTTATGGTCTCCAGCAATAACTCTTACGATATCTCCTGATTTTATTTTTAGCTTTATCATCTTAAAACGAATTAAAGCACTTCTGGTGCTAATGATACAATTTTCATGAATTGTTTTTCACGAAGTTCTCTTGCTACCGGACCAAAAACACGAGTTCCTCTCATTTCCCCTGCAGCGTTCAAAAGAACACATGCATTATCATCGAAACGGATATAAGAACCATCAGCTCTTCTCACTTCTTTTTTGGTACGTACAACAACTGCAGTTGAAACAGCTCCTTTTTTAACGTTACCGTTAGGAGTTGCATCTTTAATAGATACTACAATCTTGTCACCAACAGAGGCATACCTTCTTTTGGTACCTCCTAAAACACGGATAGTTAAAACTTCTTTTGCTCCCGTGTTATCTGCTACTTTTAGTCTTGATTCCTGTTGTACCATAATTATTTAGCTCTTTCTAAGATTTCAACTAATCTCCAACATTTTGTTTTACTTAAAGGACGCGTTTCGCTAATTCTTACAGTATCTCCAATGTTACAGTCGTTTGTTTCGTCGTGTGCAACGTATTTCTTTGTTTTCAACACGAACTTACCGTATAATGGGTGTTTTACTTTTCTTACTTCAGCAATAACAATAGATTTATCCATTTTATTTGAAGTAACAACACCTATTCTTTCTTTTCTTAAATTTCTTTTTTCTTCCATCTTTCAGCAGAATACAATTATTGTAACTCTCTTTTAGTTAGCTCTGTAGCCAATCTTGCAACTGTTCTTCTTACACTTCTAATTTGAAGTGGGTTCTCAATTGGAGAAATAGCGTGGGCCATTTTTAGGTCAGCATATATCTTCTTAGTTTGACTAAGTTTTTCTTGCAACTCCGCTGCAGAAAGATCTTTTATTTCTGATTGTTTCATAATATAATATAAATTATGCTTCGAAATCTCTAGCAACGACGAACTTAGTTTTTACTGGAAGCTTTTGAGCTGCAAGACGTAAAGCCTCTTTTGCAACTGATAAAGGAACTCCTCCAACTTCAAACATAATTCTTCCGGGTTTAACAACGGCAGCCCAATATTCAACGGCACCTTTACCTTTACCCATACGTACCTCAAGAGGTTTCTTAGTAATTGGTTTGTCTGGAAATATTTTAATCCATAATTGTCCCTCTCTCTTCATAAAACGAGTTGCAGCAATACGCGCAGCTTCGATTTGACGAGAAGTTAAGAACATTCCATCTTCATGTACAGATTTAATACCAAACATTCCATTAGAAAGTTCATGCCCTCTTTGAGAGTTACCTTTCATTTTACCTTTTTGTACCTTACGGTATTTTGTTCTTTTAGGCTGTAACATTTTTCTTTAGTTTAAAAATTTACTTTCTTTTACGAGCGTCTGGTTTACCACCTTTATTAAAAGGTTTTCTGTCTCCTCTCGGAGAATCTCCACCTTTACCACCACCAGTTCCAGATTGTTTTTTATCCATTCCTGCAAGTGGAGAAAGATCTCTCTTTCCATAAACTTCACCTTTCATGATCCATACTTTGATACCCATTCTACCGTAAGTAGTGTGAGCTTCAGCCAAAGCATAATCAATATCAGCTCTGAAAGTTGATAGAGGAATTCTACCTTCTTTGAAACCTTCTGAACGCGCCATCTCAGCACCATTCAAACGACCAGAAATCAAAACTTTGATACCTTCAGCATTCATACGCATAGAAGCAGCAATAGCCATTTTGATTGCACGTCTGTAAGAGATACGGCTTTCGATTTGACGAGCGATGCTTGTCGCCACAAGATAAGCATCTAATTCAGGTCTTTTAATTTCAAAGATGTTGATTTGAACCTCTTTGTCAGTAACTTTCTTAAGTTCTTCTTTTAACTTGTCTACCTCTTGTCCACCTTTTCCGATAATGATACCAGGTCTAGCAGTAGTGATAGTAACGGTTACAAGTTTTAAAGTTCTCTCGATGATTACTTTAGATACACTAGCTTTTGATAAACGAGCGTGGATATACTTTCTGATTTTGTGATCTTCGGCAAGTTTATCACCGTAATCATTTCCACCATACCAGTTTGAGTCCCACCCTCTGATGATACCAAGTCTATTTCCAATTGGATTTGTCTTTTGTCCCATGCTGCTTAAGAATTGCTTTGTGTGTTATTGATAGCTCCAAGCACGATTGTAACGTGATTAGAACGTTTTCTTATTCTGTGTGCACGACCTTGTGGAGCTGGACGAAGTCTTTTCAACATCATTCCACCATCTACTCTGATCTCCTTAACAAATAATCCAGCTTCTTCTAAATTACCTTCACTATTTTTTTGCTCCCAGTTGTTGATTGCAGATAATAATAGTTTTTCTAATTTTCTTGAAGCTTCTTTAGAACTAAATCTTAATATGTTAAGTGCTCTTTCTACCTTCTGACCTCTTACCAAGTCCGCTACTAAGCGCATTTTTCTAGGTGAAGTAGGGCAGTTATTCAATTTTGCGAAAGCAATAGACTTATTAGCCTCTTTTCTCGCATCTGCTGTTTCTCTTTTACGAACTCCCATTGCTTCTTATTTTTTACCTTTATTTTTTGCTCCAGCATGACCTCTAAAAGATCTAGTTGGTGAAAATTCTCCTAATTTGTGACCTACCATGTTTTCTGTTACGTAAACTGGTACAAATTGACGACCGTTATGAACTGCGATAGTTTGTCCAACGAAATCTGGAGTAATCATAGAAGCTCTAGACCAAGTCTTTACTACACTATTTTTACCACTTTCTACGTTTTCCTGAACTTTCTTGTCTAACTTATAATGAACGAAAGGTCCTTTTTTTAATGAACGTGCCATATCTTATTATTTCTTTCTACGTTCTACGATATACTTGTTACTCGGGTTTTTCTTAGAACGAGTTCTATAACCTTTTGCTGGTATTCCATTTCTTGAACGTGGATGTCCACCAGAAGAACGTCCTTCTCCACCACCCATTGGGTGATCAACAGGGTTCATTGCAACAGGTCTTGTTCTAGGTCTTCTTCCTAACCATCTTGTTCTACCTGCTTTACCAGATACAACTAATTGGTGGTCTGAATTAGAAACAGCTCCAATTGTAGCCGAACAAGTTAACAAGATTAATCTTGTTTCACCAGATGGCATTTTAATTGTAGCATATTTTCCATCTCTTGCCATTAATTGAGCAAATGTACCAGCTGAACGAGCGATTACCGCACCTTGACCTGGACGTAACTCAATACAAGAGATTACAGTTCCTAAAGGAATTCTGCTTAAAGGCAATGTATTACCAATTTCCGGTTGAGATTCTGGACCAGAAACTAATTTCTGACCAACTTTCAATCCGTTTTGAGCAATTACATACGTTTTCTCTCCATCAGCATAAGCTAACAAAGCGATAAATGCAGTACGATTTGGATCGTATTCGATTGATTTCACAGTAGCCGGAATTCCGTCTTTAGTTCTTTTGAAATCAATAATACGATATCTCTGCTTGTGACCACCACCCGTATAACGCATGGTCATCTTTCCTTGACTATTTCTACCTCCAGAGTTTTTTATCGGCGCTATCAAAGAGCGTTCCGGCTTATCAGTTGTAATGGCGTCATAACCATTCACAACTCTAAATCGCTGACCTGGGGTAATAGGTTTTAATTTTCTTACTGACATTTTTCTATCTTAGATATTGTTGTAAAAATCAATTGTTTCTCCTTCTTGTACTTGAACAATCGCTTTCTTAATTGCATTTGTCTTTCCACTGATCAAACCACTTTTAGTGTATTTCGTAGTTCTATCCGGTCTTACGTTCATCGTGTTAACTGAAACAATAGTCACTCCATAAGCAGCTTCAACAGCTTTCTTAATTTGCACTTTGTTTGCTTTTTTGTCAACAACGAATCCGAAGCGGTTTAAAACTTCACTTTCTTTGGTTACTTTTTCTGTTACTATAGGTCTAATTATGATACTCATATTCCTATTATTTGCTTAAATTTTCTTCAATTAACTCCAAAGAACCTTCTAAAAGCACTAAATTATTAGTGTTTAAAATAGCGTAAGTGCTTAATTCTGAGCTAGTTACGACATTAGAAGCCTTTAAATTGCGTGAGGACAAATATACATTTTTATTCGACTCTCCCAACACAAATAGAGATTTTTTATTTTCTAACCCTAAAGCTTTCAAAACGTTAATGAAATTTTTAGTGTTTGGCGCTTCAAAATTAAAGTCTTCAAGAACGATGATATTCGCCTCTTTTGCTTTGATTGAGAAAGCTGATTTTCTAGCCAATCTTTTCAAAGATTTATTCAATTTAAATGAATAACTTCTTGGTCTTGGTCCGAAAACTGTTCCACCACCTTTAAACAATGGATTCTTAATACTTCCCGCACGAGCTGTACCTGTTCCTTTTTGTTTTTTAATCTTACGTGTACTTCCTGTCACTTCAGCTCTTTCTTTAGCTTTGTGAGTACCTTGTCTTTGATTAGCAAGATATTGCTTAACATCAAGGTATACAGCGTGATTGTTTGGTTCAATTGCGAATACTGAATCAGAAAGTTGAACTTTTCTTCCAGTATCTTTTCCGTTGAAATCTAATACTTTTACTTCCATTACTTCTGAATGATTACATAAGAGTTTTTATGTCCAGGAACACATCCTTTAATAACAAGTAGGTTCTTTTCAGCAACTACTTTTAAAACTCTAAGGTTTTGTACTTTTACATTATCTCCTCCCATTCTTCCAGCCATACGCATTCCTTTGAATACTCTAGATGGATAAGAAGAAGCTCCCACAGAACCTGGCGCTCTTAAACGGTTATGTTGACCATGAGTTGCCTGACCAACACCACCAAATCCGTGACGTTTTACAACACCTTGAAAACCTTTACCTTTAGATACACCTTGTACATCTACAAATTCTCCTTCAGCAAAAATAGAAACATCAATAAGATCCCCTAATTTTTGTTCAGTTGCGAAATCTTGGAATTCAACGACTTTTTTCTTAGCAACAGTTCCAGCTTTTTTAAAGTGACCTAAAGCCGCTTTAGTAGAATGTTTCTCGTTTTTGTCATCGAAACCTAGTTGCAACGCTTCGTACCCGTCAACACCTTTGGTTCTGACTTGGGTAACAACACACGGCCCAGCTTCGATTACTGTACAAGGAATGTTTTTCCCGTTTTCGTCGAAAATACTAGTCATGCCGATTTTTTTACCAATTAACCCAGACATAAATATTAATTATTAATTACTAAAATTCCCTTCAATTTGAAAATAACAGAAATTTCCAAACAGGGAGTGCAAAAGTAGACATTAAAATTGAATATACCAAACAGTTACAAAAATTAAATCGCTCATTATCAAAATCCAAGGATCACAACAAGCAAGAGGAGGTGAAAATTTAAACCAAAAAATAATTTTTTCTTTCTTAATCTCTAATGATATTTTTCTTAACATTTAGATAACCCACAAAAGAAAAAACACCGGCAACAGCCTAAACAAAAGACATCTCGATCAAAACAAGCAATAAATATTAAAAACGAAAGACCTTAAAAAAGAAAAAACAAAATTTAAATAAAAGTAAAAAAGCGAAACATTTCTGTCTCGCTTTTTTTTATAAAATATAATAAAAAATTATACTTTTATTTCTACTTCAACTCCACTTGGCAATTCAAGTTTCATTAATGCATCAATAGTTTTAGATGAAGATGAATAAATATCAATCAATCTCTTGTATGACATTACTTCAAATTGCTCTCTCGCTTTTTTGTTAACGTGCGGAGAACGTAACACAGTGAAAAGTTTTTTGTGAGTTGGTAACGGAATTGGACCTGTTACAACTGCTCCAGTAGTTTTTACTGTTTTTACGATCTTTTCAGCAGATTTATCTACCAACATGTGATCGTAAGATTTTAGTTTTATTCTGATTTTTTGACTCATTTTCTTAAGAATTAAGCGTTACCTTTTGCTTTTTTAATTACAGCTTCTGAAATATTAGAAGGTGTCTCTGCATAATGTGAAAACTCCATAGTTGAAGTAGCTCTACCAGAAGATAATGTTCTTAATGTTGTTACATATCCAAACATCTCTGACAAAGGCACATCAGCCTTAATAGTTTTAGCACCATTTCTGTCACCCATATCATTAACCTGACCTCTACGACGGTTGATATCACCTACGATATCCCCCATGTTTTCTTCAGGAGTAATAACCTCCATTTTCATGATAGGCTCAAGAATAATAGCTCCAGCAGCTTTCGCTACTTCTCTATAACCCATTCTTGCTGCCAATTCAAAAGAAAGTGCATCGGAATCGACAGGGTGAAAAGATCCGTCTGTCAAAGTTACTTTCAAACTATCCACTTGATAACCAGCCAAAGGACCAGTTTTCATAGCTTCACGGAAACCTTTTTCTACAGATGGAATATATTCCTTAGGAACGTTACCACCTTTTACTGCATTAATAAACTGTAATCCTACAGGAACTTTACCATCAACTTCGTCAGCTGGCTCAAGTGTAAATACGATATCACCGAATTTACCACGACCTCCTGATTGTTTCTTGTAAGTCTCTCTATGAGTTGCAGTTCTTGTAAACGCTTCTTTATATTCAACTTGAGGCTCACCTTGGTTCACTTCAACTTTAAATTCACGTTTCATACGATCAACCAAAATATCTAAGTGAAGCTCACCCATACCTGAGATAATAGTTTGCCCAGAAGCCTCATCTGTTCTAACAGTAAATGTTGGATCCTCTTCAGCTAATTTAGCCAAAGCCATACCCATTTTATCAACGTCAGCTTTAGTTTTAGGTTCAATTGCAATACCAATTACCGGCGCAGGGAATTTCATAGACTCAAGAATAATTGGGTGTTTTTCATCACACAATGTATCTCCAGTTTTGATATCTTTAAATCCAACAGCAGCTCCAATATCTCCAGCCTCAATAAATTCGATTGGATTTTGTTTATTAGCGTGCATTTGGTAGATACGAGAAATTCTTTCTTTATTTCCTGAACGCGTGTTCAAAACATAAGAACCAGCATCTAAACGACCAGAGTAAGCACGGAAGAAAGCTAAACGACCTACGAATGGGTCAGTAGCAATTTTAAATGCCAAAGCAGCGAACGGCTCTTTTACATCTGGCTTACGCAAGATTTTAGTTTGATCTTCTTCTAATAATTCAGCATCATCAGGATGAATCCCTTCGATACCTTCCTTATCCATTGGAGAAGGCAAATATTTACAAACCGCATCTAACATGAATTGAACTCCTTTGTTTTTGAAAGAAGAACCAGCAATCATCGGGATGATAGCCATATCCATAGTAGCAGCTCTTAAAGCGTTGTTGATTTCTTCCTCTGTAATAGAGTTTTCATCTTCCATGAATTTCTCTAAAAGATTTTCATCATAGTCAGCAACAGCTTCAATAAGAATAGATCTGTATTCTTTAACCTCTGCAATCATATCCTCAGGAATTGGCACAATATCAAAAGTCGCCCCCTGAGTAGCATCATGCCAAATGATAGCTTGGTTTTTTACTAAATCTACAACACCTTTGAAATCATTCTCTTCACCAATTGGCAAAGTGATCGCAACAGCATTTGATTTCAACATATCACGAACTTGTTGACAAACTGCCAAAAAGTTAGATCCTTGACGGTCCATTTTGTTTACGAATCCCATACGTGGAACTCTATATTGATCAGCTAGTCTCCAGTTAGTTTCTGATTGAGGCTCAACACCATCAACAGCACTAAACAAGAAAACCAATCCATCAAGTACACGTAAAGAACGATTTACCTCTACAGTAAAGTCAACGTGTCCAGGAGTATCAATAATATTAAAGTGGTACGGCAAAGACTCAGGCAAAATCTTACCTTGCTCAGTTGGAAAGTTCCACTCACAAGTTGTCGCAGCCGAAGTAATTGTAATACCTCTTTCTTGCTCTTGAGCCATCCAGTCCATTGTTGCAGCACCATCGTGCACTTCACCAATTTTGTGTGACTTTCCAGTATAAAAAAGGATACGCTCAGTTGTTGTTGTTTTACCAGCATCAATGTGAGCAGCAATTCCGATATTTCTTGTATATTTTAAATCTCTAGCCATTTCTTACGAATTAAAATCTAAAGTGAGAGAAAGCTTTATTAGCTTCTGCCATCTTGTGAGTATCCATTCTTTTCTTAACCGCAGCACCTTCTTCTTTAGCAGCAGCTAAACATTCTGACGCTAAACGTTGTGCCATAGATTTTTCATTTCTTCTTCTAGAATAAAGTATTAACCACTTCATTGCCATAGAAATTTTTCTGTCTGGTCTAATTTGCATTGGAATTTGAAATGTAGCTCCACCTACTCTACGACTACGTACTTCTACGTGAGGCATAACGTTTGTTAAAGCATCTTTCCAAATTTCTAATGAAGATTTTTCTGAATCTTGCTTTTTAGACTCAATGATGTCAATAGCATCATAAAATACTTTGAAAGCTGTAGATTTCTTACCATCCCACATTAAGTTGTTCACAAAACGTGTTACCAATTGGTCGTTAAACCTTGGATCTGGTAAAAGTGGTCTTTTCTTTGCCGCTCTTTTTCTCATGTCTTTTTTTTAATAAAAAGTTATAGGTTATCCGTTAAATGTTTTGTTATAGAATTAAAACTTTCGCCTCAATCTAACCCTCAACTCCTAACCTCCAACTCTTAACGTTTTAAATTACTTTTTTGCTTCTTTTGGGCGTTTAGCACCGTACTTAGATCTTCTTTGCGTTCTTCCTGCAACTCCTGACGTGTCAAGCGCTCCACGAACGATATGATATCTAACACCTGGTAAATCTTTTACCCTTCCACCTCTAACTAATACTATCGAGTGCTCTTGTAAATTGTGTCCTTCTCCAGGGATGTAAGCATTCACCTCATTACCATTTGTCAAACGTACACGCGCAACTTTACGCATTGCAGAGTTTGGTTTTTTTGGTGTAGTAGTGTAAACACGCGTACAAACCCCTCTTCTTTGAGGACAAGAATCTAAAGCAACCGATTTACTCTTCTTAGTTATCTGAGTTCTTCCTGTTCTTACTAATTGTTGAATTGTTGGCATAATTAATACTAAAAATTTATTATGTATATTAAATTCCCGCTTTTTACGGGGTTGCAAATGTATAAAATATTTTTCACTATACAAACGTTAATCCATTAATTTTCAATAACATTATTTAAGCTTATCTTTTTAGAAACAATCGGCATATATTTTTAATACTTTTAACAAATCAAATTATTCCCTTTGAAACAACTTCTATACATACTCATTTCCTGCATAGGCATTTCAGGTTACGCACAAAATTTTCATTTAAAAATAAATGGGTCGAACTCAAATGAAACAAAAATTATTGACTCCATAAATTATTTTACCAAACATGCAAATATAAAATCTCTTTATGACGAAATAAACAGCACCTCTAACAAGCTCGCAAAAAAGGGATATTTAGACAATAAAATACTGCAAACAAACAAATTAAATGACAGCACTTATGTCTCTTTTATAGAACTGAAAACACGAGTAAAATATACGCATATATATATAGGTAGAAATAATTTTTTTTTTGATCCCAACGAAACCAAAAATGATACCCTAATTTTACCTTATGAAGAGACTGAAAACTATTTAAATCAAAAGATAATCGAAGCAGAAAAGCAAGGATTTGCATTAAGCAAAATAAAACTTGAAAATATTCACAGAGAGAATTTGATAATTTTTGCGAGTCTAAATTTTAAATCCGAAAAAAAACGACAGGTAAATTCAATTATCCTAAATTATACAAATAGCAAAGACAAAGCCAATTTCCCAAAAGGACATCTAAAACAACTCAACAAAAAATATTTACGCAAAACTTTCAATCAGGAAATCACCAAGCAACTTTATGACGAAATCAACAGTTACGAATTTGTAAACCAAACAAAATATCCAGAAATATTATTCACAAACGACTCAACCAAAATCTACCTTTATCTTGAAAAAAGAAAAGCGAACAGTTTTGACGGTTACATAGGATTTTCAAATGATAAAGAAAAAAAAGCAAATCTTAATGGATACCTCGATATATTACTATCAAACACCTTACATGCTGGCGAACAATTTTCATTATACTGGAAAAGTGACGGCAACCAACAAAAAACCTTCAATACAAAATTAGAAATTCCATACATTTTTAAATCTTCATTAGGATTAAAAGCGCAACTGAATATTTTTAAACAAGACAGTACTTTTCAAAACACAAAAACTTCAATCGATCTGGGCTATTACATCAACTATAATTCAAAAATTTATCTTGGATACCAAACAACCGAATCGAGTGATATCCAAAACATAAACAATTCAACAATTAGTGACTTCAAAAATTCATACATCACAACAACCTACGAATTCAAAAAAGCAGATAATGTCAACAACCTTATTCCAAAAAAAGCAAATCTGAACTGGGTTATTGGTTATGGAGAGAGAAGCACCAACAATGATCCGATAACAGCCGGAAACAGTAAACAATTTTACACCAATCTAAATGCTTCCTATAATTTTGAGTTAAATGAAAAGAATTTCATTAACATAAATTCACAGAATTTTTATTTGAATAGTAAAAACTTTATTTCAAATGAATTATTTCGTTTTGGAGGTATAAATTCCATTAGAGGCTTTTTAGAAAACAGCCTGCAATGTAACTTCAATTCTTTAATTCTTACAGAGTATCGGTATAAATTTTCAAAAACCATTTATGTTAACACAATTACCGATTACGGCCTGTATCAAGACTTAACAAGCGTAATTAATCCAAACAAAATAAAAAAATTAATAGGACTTGGAATTGGATCAGTTATACAAACGCCAAACGGATTACTTAAGATTAACCTCACAAATGGAGGCGCAAACGTACAAGAAATACAATTATATAACACTATCATAAACATATGTTATAATGTTAAATTTTAGCAGTAACCGAAAAAAGTTTAAATTAATATTAGGATAGTTAACAAATTATTAAGAGTTTTGCGATACTAATTCAAAATATTTAAAAATGAAACTAAAGTTCAATGGATTCTTAGTGCTTTTATTAGTACTAGTGGCGCAACTTACTTTTGCGCAAGAAAGAGCTGTTTCAGGAATTGTTACCGATAATGCAGGTATGCCTTTGCCAGGTGTAAGTGTATTAGTGAAAGGAACAAAATCTGGGACACAAACTGATTTTGATGGTAAATTTTCTATCAAAGCATCAACAAGCCAAGTTTTGGTATTTAGCTACATTGGGATGAAATCTCAGGAGATAGCTGCAAGTTCATCTACAATTGACGTAAAATTAGCTGGAGATGCACAACAACTTGAAAGTGTTGTCGTGACAACAGCTTTAGGTATTAAAAGAGAGAAAAAATCTCTTGGGTATTCTGCTCAACAAGTAACAGCTGAGCAAGTATCTACAGTTCCTACAGGAAACTTTGTAAACAACTTATCAGGTAAAGTTGCTGGTCTTACAGTAACTCAAGGTACTAACTTTGGAGGATCTACAAACGTAGTTCTTAGAGGTTACAAATCTCTTTTAGGAGACAACCAGGCTTTATTCGTAGTTGATGGTGTGCCAATTTTGAACAGTAACGTAAATAGTCTTGACCAAAAAAGTGGTAGAGGTGGTTACGATTACGGAAATGCCGCATCTGATATCAACCCTAATAACATCGCAGATATCAACGTGTTAAAAGGTGCTGCTGCAACTGCACTTTACGGATCAAGAGCTCAAAATGGAGCTATCATTATTACTACTAAAAAAGGTAAGGCAAGAAATGATATGTCTGTAGAGATCTCTTCTTCTTACACAATGTCTAATATTGACAAAACAACATTCCCTAAATACCAAACTCAATATGGTGAAGGATATGTTGGTGAAGGTAGCTGGGGTGATTACAATGGAGAGCTTGCTGCTTCAACTGGTGATGACGCTTCTTACGGTCCAAAATATACAGGTGAAGCTGTTTGGCAATATGATGCTTTCATTCCTGGTTCTCCAAATTTTGGTAAAAAAACGCCATGGGTTGCTGCTAAAAATGGTCCTGTTGA
Organism: Flavobacterium frigidimaris; assembly: GCF_002217275.1. Classification (NCBI taxonomy): domain Bacteria; kingdom Pseudomonadati; phylum Bacteroidota; class Flavobacteriia; order Flavobacteriales; family Flavobacteriaceae; genus Flavobacterium; species Flavobacterium frigidimaris. The sequence continues at coordinate 180,246 of NZ_MUGV01000007.1, read as the reverse complement.
ATTTTTCAAAACAGGTGTATCTACAGTAAACAATATCGCAATAAGCGGAGGTTCAGATAAAGCTACTTACAGATTAACTTACGCTAATACAAATAGTACAGACGTATTACCTAATTCTTTATTAAGCAAAAACAACTTTAACGCAACAGCTACTTATAAATTTAATGATAAGTTAAGCTCAACAGTTAATGCAACTTATGTTTCTCAAAATACAAGAAACAGAAACTCTACTGGATACGGTGGTAACCAAATAGCTGGATTTAGACAATGGTGGCCAACGAATGTTGACATTAAAGAACAAGAAAAGCTTTATTTTATGAGTAGACAAAACTACACATGGAATATTAATGGTCCAGATGATTTGACACCAGCTTTCTGGGATAATGCATATTTCCAGAGATATGAAAACTACAACAATGATAGCAGAAAAAGATTTGCAGCTAATGCAAGCATCAGCTATGACGTATCTAAAAGCATTAACTTAATGGCTAGAATGGGTACAGACGGATTCAACATGACTACTGAAAGCAGAATTGCTGTAGGATCATACCCGAATGCTATTGGATCTAATCCTAATCTTGCAAATCAACCACCACAACCTTCTGGTTACGCTTTAGATCTTTATGATTATAGCGAACAAAATTATGATTTCTTAGCAACTTTCAAAAAAGACTTAGCTGAGGATTTAAATCTTAACTTCATATTAGGTACCAATTTAAACGTACAAAACAATTTTTCTGAGCAACAAACAACTTCAGGAGGATTATATATTCCTGGATTGTACACCATTTCTAATTCAGTATCTGCTCCTACATTACCTAGAACTGTTAACACAAGAAAAGAAGTTCTTGGATTATTTGGACAAGCAACTTTAGGTTATAAAGGAACTTACTATCTTGAAGGATCTGTAAGAAGAGACGAGTCATCAGCTTTACCTGAAGACAATAACGCTTACTGGTATTCTGCAATATCTGGAAGTGTTGTTTTCTCAAACTGGTTAAAAGAAGTTGAATTTATCAGTTTTGGTAAATTAAGAGCTGCTTACGCTCAGGTTGGTTCTGACACTCAAGCTAATCAACTTTTGAATACGTATAATGCTCAAACACCTTTTGGGACTCCATCATATTCATATAACACAACTGCTAAAAATTACAACTTAAAACCACAACAATTAGACAACGTCGAGTTAGGGGTTAACATGCAATTTTTAAACAACAGAGTTGGTTTTGACGTAGCTTGGTTCCAAAACAAAGCATACGATCAAATTTTACCATTACCTGTATCAACAGCTACTGGATCAAGCTTCAACAATATCAATGCTGGTACTTTAACAACAAAAGGATTCGAGGTTACATTTAATGCAACTCCTGTTAAAACAGAAAATTTCTCTTGGGATATTGCTGTAAACTGGGCAAATCCTAACACTAAAGTTACAGAATTAGCTCCTGGTATTGAAAACATCAATATCAATTCACTTCAAGGTGGTATTAGTATCAATGCTCCACTTAATCAGGATTATGGAACAATTTGGGGAACTACATATGTAACAGATGGTTCTGGAAACAGAATTATCGGATCTAAAGGTGAGTACGTAGTATCTACTACTACTGATAACAAATTAGGAACATACCAAGCAGATTGGACAGGTGGAATTAACAATAAAGTTACTTACAAAAACATCTCTTTAAGCTTCTTAATTGATATCAAAAAAGGAGGAAGTGTATTCTCACTTGATCAATACTATGGTTATGGAACAGGTATCTACGCAAATTCTGTTGGAAATAATGACTTAGGAAACCCAATAAGAAACACTATCGCAAATGGTGGTGGAGAACTTTTACAAGGAGTAATGGCCAATCCAGCATATACACCAGGAGGTACTCAACCACAATACATTACAAACACAACAAGATTAAGAAGAGATCAGTCAAGTCAAGTTTTAGTAACAGACCCTCCTGCAGCAGCATACGTTTATGACGCTGGTTTTGTAAAATTAAGAGAGGTTGCTTTAACTTATAACTTGCCTTCAAGTTTGTTAGGAAAATCAATTAAAAGTGGATCATTTAGCGTAATTGGAAACAATGTATGGATAATTGACAAAAGCGTACCTTACTCTGATCCAGAAGCAGGATTATCTTCAGGAAACACTCAAGGATACCAATCAGGTCCTATGCCGACTACAAGAAACATTTCTTTTAACGTCAAACTTAATTTCTAAAAAAAAATGAAAAAGATAATAGCAATACTAACAGTTGGTTTGTCAATGACTGCCTGTGTTAGTGAGGATATAAACTCAGATCCAAACAGCGCATATTCAGCCGTGCCTGGATCATTAGTCAATTACGCTCAAAAAGAGCTAAGTGACTATGTCAATACACCTAACGTAAATGAAAACAATTTCAGATTAACGATGCAGTATTGGCAAGAAACAATTTATGTTAATGAGAGTAATTACGACTTCACTAACAGAAATGTTTCTAACCAAATCTATAGAGATAATTATTCAAATGTATTAAACAACTTGGGTAAGGCTAAAGGTATAATTAATACCTATGTACCGTCAGTAGTTGAAGCTCCAGATTGGGAACTTAATAAAAAGAACCAACTGGCAATAATCGATATCATGCAGGTATATACTTACCAACTTTTGGTAGATACTTTTGGAAATGTTCCTTATACTCAAGGTGCAGATCTTGATAAATACCCATTGCCTGCGTATGATGATGCAGCTACTATCTACGTAGATTTAATCAAAAGAATAAATGCAGATATTGCTAATTTAGATACTCATGCAGCTGGTTTCGATAGTTTTGATGAAGGTGAAAAAGTTTACCATGGAGATATTCCATCGTGGATCATATTTGCTAATTCTTTAAAATTGAAACTTGGAATAGGAATTGCAGACTCAAACCCTGCATTAGCACAAAGTACAGCACTTTCAGCTATCGCTGCCGGAGTAATGACATCTCCTGAAGAGAATGCACAATTCAATTACTTACCAGACTCACCAAACTTCAACCCTTTGTATGAAAACTTATCTACAAGAAATGATTTTATTGGAGGAAAAACATTAGTTGATAACATGAATACAAATGCTGATCCAAGGATCAGTAAGTACTATAAGTTAGCTGCAGATGGTTCAGGTGTATACAAAGGTCAGGTAATTGGTTTACCAGGTAGTTACCGTGTTTTTTCTCGTATAGCAAATTACGCTTATGATCCAGAGACACCAGGAGTTTTATTAAACTATACTGAGGTTGCTTTTTATATTGCTGAAGCCAATGCACGTTGGAATACAGCAGCAGCAGCAACTGCTTACGGAACTGCAGTTACTGCTTCAATCGTAGAATGGGGTGGTACGGCAACAGAAGCTGCTACTTACCTTGCGGCACATCCATATAACGCAGCTAATTGGAAAAAATCAATTGGAGAGCAAGCTTGGGTAGCTATGTACAATCAGGCATTAACTTCTTGGAATTTCTGGAGAAGATTAGATTTCCCTGTTTTATTAGCTCCTGCTTCTGCAATTTCAAATGCAGGTGGTAAAGTTCCTGTAAGAATGGCTTACCCAGTTCTTGAACAACAAGTAAATAATACAAACTGGAAAGCTGCTTCAGATGCTATCGGTGGAGATTTATTAACAACAAAACTTTTCTGGGATAAATTCTAATTTATAACTGAAAAATAATACTAAAGCCACTCTGTTCATTCAGAGTGGCTTTTTTTTATATAAACATTATACCTATATTTGCCATATGGAAAAAGAACATCAAATATTTGGAATTAGAGCCATTATTGAAGCAATACAGGCAGGAAAAGAAGTTGACAAAGTATTTATACAAAAAGAGATTTCTGGCGAATTAATGAAAGATTTAATGAAGGTGATGAAACGCGCCAACATAAACTTTTCATACGTACCTGTTGAAAAATTAAATCGTTTAACGCCGAATAACCACCAGGGTGCAGTTGCAACAATCTCCCCTATTGGCTTTATCGACCTTGAACATTTGGTTGAATCAACTATAGCATCTGGATCGAAACCCCTATTTTTAATATTAGATCAAATTTCTGATGCCAGAAACTTTGGAGCCATTATCAGAACTGCAGAATGCACGGGTGTAAACGGAATTATTGTTCAGAAAGCAGGTTCTGCTCCTGTAAATGGTGATACCGTAAAAACTTCTGCCGGAGCTGTATTTAATGTTCCTATCTGTAAAGTGGAGCATATTAAGGATGCAATCTTTTACCTGCAAGGATCAGGAATAAAAACTGTTGCTGCAACTGAAAAAACAGATCAAAACATTTACGACATAGCTTTAAATGAGCCTGTTGCCATTATCATGGGATCTGAAGACAGAGGTATCAACCCTTCAGTTCTTAAAATTGTTGATGAAAAAGCAAAATTACCAATGTTTGGATCAATAGGATCCTTAAATGTTTCTGTAGCCTGTGGTGCGTTTTTATACGAAGCGGTTCGTCAAAGAAACTAAATAGTGTTGAGAAGTAAGATGACTCATAAATACCATAATGAATGTCTTCAAAAAATACTCATAACATATCAATTAAAAAATATAGTCTAATACTTGTAATTTTTTTAATTACAAGTATTAACTATGCACAAACCACCAACTACGGTCAGTTTTGGAATGAAATTCAATTCAACACAACTATCAATAAAAAGTGGTCTACCGAACTGAATATAGCGGCTGCTTATAGCAGTACTGAATCATCCCCAAATATTTTTCAACAAAATATTCAAAGATCCTTAAGAGGATGGGGACATTATTACTTTTCTCCTCGTTGGAAATTCTCAACTTTTCTCGCGTACTTTAATAATAAAGATGTTCCTGAAATTGGCCAATTTGAATCGCCAGAATGGAGATTTGCATTGCAGGGAATATACTATTTTCATAAAACTGGTTATACTTTAAGTACCAGAATGAGAATGGAACTAAGACATATGAAAAACCAGGATGATACTTATGAAAATGTTTTTCGCTATCGCCAACAAATCAAGTATATAAAACCTATTAATAGCAAAGTTTTGCGAGCGGGAGTTGTTTATGCTATAACTTCAGATGAAGTTTATTTCAAATCCGGAACTAAGGTAACAGGAGAAAGTTTTTTTGATCGAAACAGATTTAACGCTGGTGCAGGTTATTTATTTACAGACGACATTCAGGTAGAGTTAACATATGCCAATGAATTTTTGCCAAGAAATGACGGAAATCAAACCGTAAATGCAGCGTCATTGACTATTACTTTTAACAATGTTTTCAAAAAACTCGCCAAAAGTTTAATACACAAAACAGAAGAAACAAACATAAATGAAGATTAAACTTTTATTCGTCGCCCTTTTTAAGGAAGCAGTTTAACTGCTCCATTATTGCATCTTTATGCAATTTAAAATTATAATCACGAATAAATTCGGTTCCCTTCATATTAATCTCGGCAACGATAGCTTCAAACTTCGAAAAAGCCTCTACATCTTTAGCATCCATTAAATACAATACCTGCATGATCGAATCATTGCGCATGTATTGCGTATCATAATGCGATAATGTATACGCTTTCTGATCTGCCAAATGAACTACTAAATCATCTTTGATTTCCTTTCCGACTTTCTTAGAAGGAAATGGTGTAGGCTGCAAAGCAATAAAATAATGCTCTTTATCTGTAACTATATTAATTTTTAGTGATTTTGATTTTGTTGTATAAAAAACAGCCGGATCAAAGTAATACACCATTGTACCATCAGCCAATAATTTGTTCTTTATATCACATTGGGCTAATAACTTCGGACTAACAGCTAATAAAAGTAAAAAAATCAAAAAGCTTATATTTTTCATAGTAAGATGTAATTAGGATATCTAAAACAAAAATAGTCTTTTTAACTCATATCAAATATCGACCTCTATGTTTTATCATCTGATTCTGATTTCGTTACAGAGTAATTAACCAATTTATCAGAACTAAAATAAAGTGAGACAAAGTCGGTTTCTTCCTCTGATTTCTCAACGGGAACAAAATTACCGTTTTCATCAAAATGCTTCATAAAAGCATCATTTTCTGGATTAAAATCCGGTTTCTGCCAATCATAAACTATGGCTTTTTTATACTCCGGAGTTTTATAAAACAGTGTCAGCACAAAACCTGTTATAAAACCGGCTAAATGACCTTCCCAGGAAATTGTGGCATCTACATCAGGAAATACATACCAGATCATTCCACCGTAAAGTAATATTACAGATAATGAAAGAGCAACTAACCTGTAATAACCTGTTTGAATTCCTTTAAAAAAAATAAAACTGACCAAAACATAAATCAAACCACTTGCACCAATATGATAATTTTCCCGACCAATTATCCAGGTTATAAAACCTGAAAAAATAATTCCATATAAAATAACCGGAACAGATTGCTTTGGGTAGAAATATTGCAATGCAGCAAGTAAAACCAAAAGTGGTATCGAATTATTATATAAATGGCCTAAATTTTCATGGATAAAAGGACTAAATAAAACACCTTGTAAACCAGAAAATTCCCGAGGATAGATACCGTTTTGATAAAAATCAAAATCAAACCTAATCTGAAACCAATATATGATCCATAAAAAAAGGACAAAAAATATGGGAAGACCCAAAACAGCATTTGAAAATTTAAATTGGTTGTCGTTCATTTTTTTTAGGAATAATAAATAGATGAACATCAAAAAACTATCCAAAACCTATTTACTGATAATTTGTCAGCTAAATAAATTTTCCTACCCAAGTCACTTTCATTACTAATTAACTTTTAAAAATTTATAATTAAAATTGAAAATAGTAATTTTACAAAATGGAAGCACCTTTAGCCGAGCGTATTCGCCCACAGAAATTAGAAGATTATATTAGTCAAAATCATTTGGTTGGTCCAAATGGATCTTTGACACAACAAATTTCGAAAGGAATCATTCCGTCTCTAATATTCTGGGGACCTCCGGGAACCGGAAAAACAACCTTGGCACAAATCATTGCACAAGAATCAAAACGTCCATTTTATATTTTAAGTGCGATAAATTCAGGTGTAAAAGATATTCGCGATGTGATTGACAAAGCCAAACAAAGCGGTGGATTATTTACAGCTAAAAATCCAATTTTGTTTATAGATGAGATTCATCGTTTTAGCAAATCGCAGCAAGATTCACTTTTGGCAGCGGTAGAAAAAGGCTGGATTACCTTAATTGGCGCAACGACCGAGAACCCAAGTTTTGAAGTCATTCCTGCATTATTGTCGCGTTGCCAGGTTTACATCTTAAATGCTTTTACAAAAGCTGATCTGGAAGCTCTATTGCATCGCGCAATGAAAACGGATACTGAACTGGCTTCTAAAAATATCATTTTAAAAGAAACCGAAGCCTTATTGCGTCTTTCAGGCGGAGACGGAAGAAAACTACTAAACATATTTGAATTAGTAGTAAATGCTTCGGCAGAAGATGAAATCATTATTACAAACAATCGTGTTTTTGAACTGGTTCAACAAAACACTGTTCTCTACGACAAAAGTGGCGAGCAACATTATGATATTGTTTCAGCCTTCATAAAATCTATTCGTGGAAGTGACCCAAACGGAGCTGTTTACTGGCTGGCCAGAATGATTGAAGGCGGAGAAGATGTGAAATTTATTGCCCGCAGAATGCTTATATTATCAAGTGAAGATATTGGGAATGCAAATCCAACAGCATTTATTATGGCAAACAACACTTTTCAGGCTGTAATCACTATTGGCTATCCTGAAAGTCGAATTATTCTGAGCCAATGCGCCATTTACCTTGCCACTTCACCAAAAAGCAATGCTTCTTATATGGCAATAGGTAATGCACAACAATTAGTAAAACAAACAGGAGATTTACCAGTACCAATACATTTAAGAAATGCCCCAACTAAACTTATGAAAGAGTTGGGTTATGGTGACGATTATAAATATTCGCACGATTATGCCAATAATTTTGCCGAACAGGAATTTTTGCCGGATGCCATAAAAAAAACGGTTCTTTACAATCCGGGAAACAATTCAAGAGAGAATAGTAACCGCGAATTTTTAAAAAACCGTTGGAAAGATAAATATGGTTATTAAAACCACATTTTATATTTTAGAATTTAACTGAAACTTTTTCAGATACTAATTTATCGTTTTGATAATATTCAAAAAACCATTGATTGTCTTTTGCATTTAATGTACCCTGCACACCATCTTTTATAGCTATAAAAGAATCAGGACGAGATGTTTTAAGTAATTTCATTACCACTTTTGGTGTTTTATCAATCAACTGATATCCATTCTCTGTTGGTTGAGCATATAACAAGTTTGGATCAGAAACATCTGAAACTGGTGTAACAACTACTGCTGCAGGTGTAGCGACTGCTGCTGTTGCTGCCGGAGTCATAACTGCAACTGCTGCTGGATTCAAAGCTACAGTTCCAACTTTGTTACCAGTTGGGGCAACCATTTTACCACTGTATTTGTAATGCAAGCCTGTTACAGATACAAAGGCCATTTCAAGACACTCTCTATATGCTGTTTCATAATCTTTCTCTTTGCTTTTTCCAACTTCAGATGTATAAACCACTTTTCCATAGCAATCTTTAAATTCTATAAAAAGTTTTGTCATTAAAAAAGCATTGTCTTTTTTTACATCAATGTACAAAAGCTGACAACGATCGCTAAATTCGGCAGGAATATCTTCGTTTGCATAAAAAGCCTGAAAACCAGCTTTAATCAAATTAGACTTAGTCATTGTAGCCATTCTATACTGATTATCAGATTTCATGAAATCGTATTTCAAAGGAACAATTACAGCTTTATAATCATTAATAGATTGTGCAAATCCTATAACTACGCAAAAAAGCGCAACCAACAAAAATTTAATTCTCATCTTTATAAATATTTTTTAAGTTCTAATAAATGGTTTATCTGTTTAATATTTTCCGGAGCTTCAATTTTCTTTTCATTAAAAAAAATAGCGTCCAAACCTGCATTCAATGCGCCATTAACGTCAGCATCAAGACAGTCTCCAATCATAATACTATTTTCCTTTGAAGCCCTGGCCGAATTAACAGCATAATCAAAGATAATACTATTTGGCTTTTTCACACCAGCTAATTCTGAATTTGTTATCGTATTGAAATACTCAGAAAGTAAAGCATTATTGATCTTTTTCTCCTGAACATTTGCGAAACCGTTGGTGATAATATGCAATTTATATTTTGGCTTTAAATATTTTAAAATCTCAATTGCACCATCAAAAAGGTGATTATTATCTGTTAAGTATTCAATATAATCACTGGCAATTGTATTGATATCTTCATCAGCAATATCAATATTTAAAGCATCAAAAGAAAACTTTAACCTGTTATAACGAAGTTCAACATGGGTTATCTGATCATTTTGATAAAGTTTCCAACATGCCTGATTAATAGGAGCATATTTCTCAATGAAATCTTTGATTTTAATTTCTGGAAATTTACTTTTGAAAATGCGATCAAAAGCCATTTCTGAATTTTTATCAAAATCCCAAAGTGTATGATCTAAATCGAAAAAAACATCTGTAATTGTGGTATTCATAATCTAAAAAATTCCTTCATCTACAAAACTATAATATTTTGTTTCAGTAATAATCAAATGATCCAAAACTTTAACATCTAAACTATCTCCCGCCTGTTTAATTTTTTTAGTAATTTGTCGGTCAGCATCACTTGGCAGCATATTTCCCGAAGGATGATTGTGACACAAAATCAAACCAGTAGCTCCATTTTCGAGGGCTAGTTTAAAAACTAACCGAACATCGACAATTGTACCTGAAATACCTCCTTTGCTTAACTGCGATTTAGAAATTACCTTATTAGAATTATTCAGAAAAAGCACCCAAAATTCTTCATGGGGTAGTTCTCCAATAACAGGCTGCATAATTTCAAAGACTCTTTTGCTTGAGGTAATCTTAACCAATTCAACAGCATCTTCGGCTCTTCGGCGGCGTCCAAGTTCTAATGCTGCAATAATGGTAATGGCCTTAGCCTCTCCTATTCCTTTAAAATTCATTAATTGCGAAATAGACATTTTTCCTAATACATTTAGATTATCTGCGTTGGCCAAAATTCTTTTGCTTAAATCTACAGCAGATTCATTCCGACTTCCAGATCCAATTAATATCGCTATCAATTCTGCATCGCTTAAAGCGCTTTTACCTTTAAGCATTAATTTTTCGCGCGGACGATCGTCTTCAGACCAATTTGTAATAGGAAAATGAGTGTTCTCCATTAAACAATTGATTTACTCATACAAACACTATTTGCCAAACCTACATAAGGTTCATAATTTTCTACAATTTCAAAACCTACTTTTTGGTAAAGACTAATGGCTTCGATTTGTTTGTATAATGTTTCTAAAACCATAGTTTCAAAACCCTGAATTCTTGCTTCCTCTTCTAATTCTCTAATTATTTTCTGAGCCAAACCTAAACCTCGTGCTTCTGGCAAAACAAACATGCGTTTCAATTCAACTGTGCCTGCCTTATATTTTTTAAAACAACCGCAAGCAACAGCTTTTTCGTTCAAATAAATAAGAATAACATTGGGATTAAATTCGATTAAATTATTGCCCCAGTAATCGTTTTTTAATTCCGGATAACGTTCCCATAAAAACGCATCAAAAGTCTCTATTAAATTAATAAAATCTGGGCTCTCGCTTGTTGTCTTAACAACTTTAGTAAATAAGTTCATCTATTATAATCTTAAACGGCTAATATATTAAAAAATAAGAAAAATCATTCATAAAAGACAATTCTAAAATGATTAAATTTAAAGCAAATAAACAACATAAACTTCCGAAGAATGAAATTAATATACCTTTTAACAATTTGCGTTTTGTTCTTGTCTTGTAATCAAAAAGAGAAAAGTCCCCTTTATGCTCAGACCAATCTGGAAACAAAACAAACCTTTGGGCAACAATTGTCAGATGCGGCTATTTCTATCATTGATTCCTCAATAGATTATGATCCTGCTTATTTTCCAATTAAATACCCTAACGGCGATGTTCCAAAAAACAAAGGTGTTTGTACTGATGTAATCATTCGTTCCTATCGAAAATTAGGCATTGATTTACAGAAAGAAGTTCACGAAGATATGCTCAAAAACTTCTCTCAATATCCAAATTTAGAAAAATGGGGAATGACAAAAACAGACACTAATATCGATCACAGAAGAGTTCCGAATTTAGAAGTATTTTTTGAAAGAAAAGGAGCAAAGCTAGCAGTAACTCAAAATGCAAAAGATTATAAAACAGGAGAAATGGTAACCTGGATGATTAATGATAAATTACCTCACATAGGAATCATAACCAGCAAAAAATCAGCAGACGGACAACGAAATTTAATAGTGCATAATGTTGGTGGAGGCCAAGTTCTGGAAGATTGTTTGTTTGAATATAAGATCGTCGGACATTATAGTTATTCAAATTAAATTAGATAATTAGATAATGTGCCAATTAGATAATTCTAAAAAAAATGTGCCAACTACAGTTTCGTAATTGACACATTATCTAATTATCTAATTGGCTAATTCTCTAATTGACTAATTCTCTAATTGACTAATTCTCTAATTAATCAAGCCTTTTACTTCGTCAAAATTCAAACCTCCATAATTTCCTGAACTCATCAATAAAAGCGCCGAGTTTTCAAGATTTAAATTGAACAAATATTCTTTAAATTCAGCTGGGTTTGTGTAAATAATTAAATCTTTTCTATTAAAAGAACTGGCGATTTGCTCATAAGTCACTTCTTCTAATTGCTTAATTTTAACAGCATCCGGAGAATAGAAAACTACAGCCACATCAGCATATTCTAACGCACCTTCATATTCTTTTAAGAATTCAGCATTTAAACTGCTATAGGTATGCAATTCTAAACAAGCGACTAAGGTTCTGTTTGGATATTGTTCTTTTACCGCTTTAGTTGTTGCTGCCACTTTACTTGGCGAATGCGCAAAGTCTTTATAAGCCACTTTACCTTCTCCTTCCGCAATTTTTTCTAATCTTTTTGACGCTCCTTTAAAACTAGCGATTGCTTCATAAAAATCAGCTTCGTCAACTCCCATATTTTGACAGATCCATTTAGCTCCGGCCAAATTATTTAGGTTGTGCGCTCCAAAAACCTCAATTGGCATATCGCCTTCCGGAGTCTTTAATAAAGTCACACCATCACTTACTGTATATTCAGGTGTATGATAAGATAATTTACGAATCGGATTTGTTGCTGCTTCAGCAACACGTTTCACTTCAGGATCATTTTCGTTGTAAACTAAAATACCACCGTTCGTAATTTTTTGAATAAAAATTTCAAATTGCTCTACATAATTTTCATACGTTGGAAAAACATTTATATGATCCCATGCAATTCCTGAAATCAAAGCAATATTTGGTTGATACAAATGAAATTTTGGACGTCTGTCAATTGGAGAAGACAAATACTCATCGCCTTCTAAAACCATAAAATCATTTTCCTCCGTAAGATGCACCATGGTATCAAAACCTTCCAATTGTGCTCCAACCATATAATCAACTTCAATATTGTGATAATGCATAACGTGCAAAATCATCGAAGTAATAGTCGTTTTTCCGTGTGATCCGCCAATCACAACACGTGTTTTATTTTTAGACTGTTCGTACAAAAATTCCGGATACGAATAAATTTTCAATCCCAATTCTTGTGCTTTTAATAATTCCGGATTATCTGCTTTTGCGTGCATTCCAAGAATTACAGCTTCAATATCCGAAGTTATTTTCTCAGGAAACCAACCCAATTCGGCAGGTAAAATTCCTTTTTTCTCTAATCTTGATTTTGATGGTTCAAAAATAGCGTCATCACTTCCTGTAACTTTATATCCTTTGTTATGCAATGCTAATGCTAAGTTGTGCATAGCGCTCCCGCCAATTGCGATAAAATGTGTTTTCATTTAAAATTCCAATTTTTAAGTTCCAAATTCCAAATTCTTAATGGAATTTAATTTTGAAGTTGTCAATTATGCTTCAAATTTTCTCTTTAATTCCTGTGCCTTTTTAGGGTCTTTTAATTTGTTCAAATATAAATTATATAATTTTTGAAAAGTGACTTTTGATTTGCCAATTTCATTTGCCCTCAAATAATTTTTTTCTGCGGATGGATATCGTTTAAAATATTCGTCTATTCTTCCTCTTGACAAATAACCATCGACTGATGAAATCTGCATTAATTCACTCGAATATTCCAATGCTTTAGATTCACTCCCTCCTAAAAATCCAGGTAATTGCAGATAGATTTCAATCAAAGCCCATCTGGCCGGAATGTGTTTTGGGTTCAGAATTATTGCTTTTTCGAAAGCTTCTTTCATGTCTCCTACCATTCCTAAAGCTTTTAACTTATTTACTTCCATGGCCCGCATCGCCAAGCACCCGCCGTATTTATAAAAATACTCTGCTTCTGTGGGTTTTAGTTCTTTTAGTTTTTTATAATATTCTGCTCCTTTTACCCATTCTTTCTGATGCGCAGCTATATCTCCCAAATATTCCAGCGTTTTTATATCTGAAGGCTTTGTTTTTAAAACTCCTTCCAAAATAACCTGAGCCTCGTCATATTTTTTGGCATGAAACAACCTTTCGCCTTTGTCAAAATTCGATTGTGACCAAATTAAAATTGGCAAGAATAAAAAAAGAAATAGCAGCTTTTTCATATTTCAAAAATAGGGAAATATAGAATGTATTATTTGCTTTTGGAGATAAATTAGTAATTTGTACGAAAATTATTTTTAAACGAATCCAACCTTTACTATAAAACAATACTCTATATACCAAAACTGACTTATGAAAAATATCTTATTTGTTTTCTTATTGTTCACCACAGCCTTATTTGCGCAACAAACGGACAAGAAATGGGCTAAAGTTGCATCCTATGAAAATGATGGCAAAATAAAATCAGCAAGCAAAATCGTTGATCAAATTTACAAAAAAGCAGTATCAAAGAAAGACGAAGCGCAGATGATAAAATGCTTTTTTTATCAATCTAAATACTTACAGGTGGTTGATGAAAATGCAAAGAGGAAAATCATAAACAATCTTAAAACAGATATTCATCGAGTTTCAATTCCGTCAAAAGCAATTTTGAATTTAGTTTATGCAAAATGCCTGAATAATTATGCTAATTATGATTATGATTACGCTGTTGTGGCTGTAGATAGTGCAGTTGCAGTTGTGGACGAAGCTGCGTATATGGCGTCGGATAGTGTTGAAGTTCCTTCGTCTGAGGATTTTAAAATTAATCTCCCGAGTGAAATTACACATGAGGAGGAAGTCATTGCCGCTTTTAATAAAACATTAGAAAATGACTCAATTCTAAAAGCAACACCTTTAACAAACTATCAATCTATATTCGAATTTTTAACTATAGAAAAATTAAAAACCGAAAACTTATATGATTATCTGCTAAAAGAAAATATCGATTTTTTTGCCCAAAAGATACAGAGATGGCAAATTCAAAATAGTGAAATAACAGTATATAAAAACGAACTATTAGGAAGTTCAGAAGCATTTTCAAAACTTGACCTAAATTTTATAAAAGATGAGAACCTACGAAAAGTTATAGCTTTATACCAGAAATTAGAGACAAGCAACCCTTCTTTAGAAAATCAATTTAACCGAATTATATTTTGCAGTGATTTTATAACAGAACCTACTGAAAATTTAACCAAGTACTTAAATGATCTTCAACAACAGACCAATGACACAATTCTTACGCAGAAAATTTTTCTAAAAAAGGCTGAACTTTTAATTTCTCAAGCATCAAAAGAATTACATCCTGATTACAAAATTGAAGCTGTCAAAATATATGACAATATTATAAAAATCAATGATAAAACTAACGCAGCTCAAAGTGCTTTACAGCAAAAACAAAACGTTATTGATAAATCATTGGATGTCCGCCTTCAAAAATACAATTATCATAAAGAAAACACCAGAGCTTATATCAATTATAAAAACATTGATAACTTAAAAATATCATTTTACAAAATAAATCAAAAAACACTGAAAAAATTTTCAGCCTCAGAATTAATCTATAAACAGGATAGTTTAACGGAGGTAATTATAAAAACCCAAAGTAAAATTGCTACCCAAGATTATCAACTTCTTAACAAAAAAGATTATTTTGAATATACCACAGAAGTTCTCCTACCCCAATTAGAAACAGGAAGCTATTTAGTTTATTTTGAAAGCAATTCCGGATTAAAAGACAAAAAAGCTATTGCATATGAAACTTTGACAGTTTCAAACTTAAGTATTCTGGCGTCTCAAGGCGACAACAAAGAAAACTTTCAGGTTATAGATCGAAAAACAGGAAAACCTCTGGAAAACGTATCTATAAAATCATCTTATTATACACTTAAAACAGATTCAAACGGAGTAGCCTCCTATGTTGGAAGCAACAACCATTCTTACAATGATCACATTGAGTTTTCTTTAGAGAATGATACTATTTCGCCAAACCGAAATTATATTCGTTATACTCAGCCATATACTGCCAAAGAAAACAAAACCTTAAACGCTAAAGTCGAATTTTACTTGGATCGGGCTATATATCGTCCGGGACAAACTGTTTATTACAAAGGAATTGCATTTCAAAAGCAAGAAAATAAAACAAGCATTATTGCCAATACTTCTTTCAAAATAATAGTAAAAAATGCTAATTATCAAAATTTCAAAGAATTACAAGTTACCTCAAATGAATTTGGCTCCTTTTCAGGAGAATTCGTTTTGCCAAAAAATGGCGTAACTGGCACTTTCTATATTTTTGCAGGTAAACCCGAAGATTATGCAAAAGGAGATATTTACATAAAAAACAAACCAAATGAATCATTCTGGAAAGCTGCAATACTTGAATTTTCTGAAACTTATTTTAGGGTTGAGGAATACAAACGTCCAAAATTTAAAGTAGATTTTGATCCTAAAAAAGAAAGTTTTCAGGTTAATCAATCGATTAAAGTAAACGGAACTGCAAAAGCATTTGCCGGAAGTAATATTTCTGATGCAAAAGTGACTTATACCGTTAATCGATTTACAAGTTATTTTAGAAATTATTACGGACAGGAACAAAATGAAACTATTGCAACGGGCGAAACCAAAACAGATGCCTCGGGGAAATTTGTAGTTGAATTTATAGCCCAACCTTCAAAAAATGCAATAAAAGAGCAATTACCAGTCTTTAATTACAGAATAACGGCTGATGTTACTGATATTAATGGAGAAACCCACACATCAGAAACCATAGTAAAAGTAGGTTATCATGATTTGATTATCAATGCGAGTATTCCAAATCGTATTGAAACTAAAAACAAAAATGAGATCACCCTCACAAGTTCCAACTTAAACGGAGAATTTTTAGCTGCTAAAGGCGAAGTTAAATTGTATTTCGTCGCTCCATTTAGAAATAAATTCAAAGAACAAGTTTGGCCAGAACCAGAAATCGAAACTATTTCAGCTTCTGATTTTGAAAGATTATTTCCTTATGAGATTCGTGAAATTAAAAGCAAAAAAGCAAGCGAAACTTTATTATTTTCAAAGAAAATTGATACCGAAAAAGACAAAAAAATAGCGCTCGATTTTATTTCAAATTATAAATCCGGAAATTATAAAATTGTATTTTCTGCAAAAGACACTTTTAATAATCCTATAGAATCTGTTTCGACTTTTGAAATCAAACAAAGTAAAGACAAGTTTAATCCCGGTAAATTATTTACTGCAGAACAAATTAATGATGACCCTAAAAAAGACGGTTTTGTCGTAGTCAAACTTTCTTCTGTACTTTCAGATCTTTATATCACATCAAACGGTAACTACGGGAATCAGATCTATTTTGAAAATACGTATCATTTACAAAACAATGAAGTAACAATTAAAGTTCCGTTAAAAAACGAATTTGAAAAATCGGTACGTTTGGGATTTCAAAGCATTTTTGAGAACGAAATTTTTGATGAAGAAATAGACGTTCCATTAAAAACAGCAGAATCTAAATTCGAATTAATTGTTGAAAGTTTTAGAAATAAGATCGAACCAGGAAGTGTCGAAAAGTGGTCTTTTAAATTAAAATCAACCAACGCTAAAAATGAAGCAGAAGTTTTAGCATCTATGTATGATAGTTCTTTAGATCAGTTTGCAAAAAGAGATTGGAATATTCTAAATATCAATAAGTCCCGCTACAATTCTTCCAATCTTAAATCTGGTTTAGGTTTTGAAAAAATAAACACATCATTAGAAAATCTGGATGAAGATCTAACAATTAGTAAATTCTTTAAAGAAGAAATAAAATTAAATTGGTTTGGTTTTGACTTTTACAATAGCCGATATGGAGATTCACTTGGTTTAACAATAACTGAAATTAAAGATAAAAAAGTAGGCAGTGAAACTATTAAAGGAGATCCTGATGCTGTCGTAACTGTTGATGAGTCTGTTGGAGTTGGCGCTGCGTCTGCAGTAGTTCAGGAAGATAATCAAGTTTATAATACGGCAGCAGCACCAGCTTATTTAGCTGGACGAGCTGCAGGAATTCAAATCAGAGGTAAGGCAAGCATAGGTGGTCAAGACCCACTTTATATTGTAGATGGAGAAATTGTTGTGGACATTAAAAACATAAATCCCGCAGACATTCTTTCAATGGATGTTTTAAAAGATGAAAAAGCAACAGCCCTTTATGGAAGTAAAGCTGCAAACGGAGTAATAATCATTACAACCAAAAAAGCCTTAGAAGAATTAACACAGGTAAAAGCCAGAAAAAATTTATCTGAAACTGCGTTCTTTTTGCCGAATCTAAAAACCGATGCCAACGGAAAAGTAAGTTTTAATTTCACTTCCCCAGAAGCTTTAACGGCGTGGAAACTTCGTTTATTGGCACATAACAAAGATGCTGTTTCAGGTTATTTAGAAAAAAGTGTAGAAACTCAAAAAGAATTAATGGTTCTTCCGAATTTCCCTCGTTTCTTTAGAGAAAAAGACACGATTGTTATTTCTGCGAAAATTTCGAATGTTAAGGATAAAGCAAAAACAGGAATAGCTATTTTACAATTCTTTGATGCCACAACTATGCAGCCAATTGATGCTAAAATGTTGAACACAAAAAATATTCGAAATTTCAACGTTGGAGCTTTTGGAAACACAACTGCAACCTGGACGATTTCAATTCCGGAAGGTTTGCAAGGTGTTCAATATAAAATTCTGGCAAAATCTGGCAATTTCTCTGATGGAGAAGAAAACATACTTCCCGTTTTAACAAATAATATGCTGGTTACAGAAAGTATCCCGATTTGGGTTCGTGAAAATTCAACGAAAGAATATACGTTTGAGAATCTAAAAAACAATATTTCTTCGACTTTGAGAAACCATCAATTTACATTGGAATATACTTCAAATCCCACTTGGATTGCGATTCAGTCTTTGCCTTATTTAATGGAATATGAACATGAATGTGCAGAACAGACTTTTGCCCGTTTCTATTCCAATGCTTTGGCTTCAGAAATTATTTCAAGCAATCCGAAAATTGCAACTGTTTTTGAAGACTGGAGAAAAAACGGAAAACTGAATTCGAAATTAGAAGAAAGCGAAGAACTAAAATCAATTATTCTGACCGAGACACCTTGGCTAAATGATGCTCAAAGTGAAGATGAAAAGAAAAAGAATCTGGCACTTTTATTTGATTTGGAGAAAATGAAAACTTCACAAGAAGCTACTTTTGACAAATTAAAACAAAAACAAAAATCATCCGGAGGTTTTGCGTGGTTTAGCGGGGGCGACGAAAGCGAATACATTACCAGACATATTCTGGCTGGCTTAGGTCACCTATCTAAACTGAATAAAACAGAAGATACTAACACCAAAATTGATGCAATTGCCAAAACGGGAATTCCGTTTATCGATAATAAATTTCTGGAATATTATAAAAGTCAGACAAAAAACTTAAAAACAACAGCTAAACTAATCTGGACAAACCCTTATTCTGATTTGCATTATTTGTATACCAGAAGTTTCTATCTAGACAAATATCCGCTTTCAGACACTTTAAAAAAGGCAACTAAATTATATCTGGAAACGGCTAAAAAAGATTGGTTATCGTATTCTCTTTACGAAAAAGGTTTGGCTGCATTGGCTTTAAATCGTTTTGGAGAAAGTGATTCGGCTAAAAAAATCATTGAAAGTTTAAAAGAAACATCTTCTAATAATGAAGATTGGGGAATGTATTGGATTGCCAACAAATCAGGATGGTATTGGTATCAGGCTCCAATTGAAACTCAGGCTTTATTGATTGAGGCTTTCGCCGAAGTGAATCACGACACCAAATCAGTAGATGCTATGAAAGTTTGGTTATTAAAAAACAAACAGACTAAAAATTGGCCTACTACAAAATCAACGACAGAAGCCGTATACGCTTTATTAATGCAAGGAAATGATTGGCTTTCGGTAAAAGATAATACCATTATAAAAATTGGAGATCAAAAAATCCTGACCAAAAAATTATCTGAAAACGAAAAAGAAGCTGAAACCGGATACATCAAAATGAACTGGAAAGCCGATGAAGTAAAAAAAGAGATGGCATCAATAACTGTTCAGAACAAATCAAAAGTTCCAGGTTTTGGTGGCGTTTATTGGCAGTATTTTGAAGATTTAGATAAAATCAAAACGAATTCAGGTGCTGTTTTATTTGTTTCTAAAGAATTATATCTGAAAAAGAATTCTATAAAAGGAGACGAATTACAAAGAATTACATCTAAAAACCCTTTAAAAACGGGAGACTTAGTTACTGTAAGATTAATTATTACTTCTAAAGAAGACACAGAATACGTACACTTAAAAGATATGAGAGCTTCTTGTTTTGAACCGGTAAATGTGCTTTCAGAATACCAATACAAAGATGGATTAGGATATTATATGAGTACAAAAGATGCTGCAACACATTTCTTTTTTGACAGAATCAACAAAGGAACTTATGTACTAGAGTATGATATTAGAGTAAACAACAGCGGCGAATTCTCAAACGGAATTACCACAATTGAAAGTATGTACGCTCCGGAGTTTTCAAGTCATACGAAAGGAATTCGCGTGAAAGTTCAATAAACTATATATAAATCCCAATAAATAAATTCCAAAATAAGCTTTTGCAGAATTTCTTCCATAAAAAAATCCGCCACGAATTCACGAATTATAATTAAATGAAATTCGTGAATTCGTGGCGGAAAAAAATTCTAAAAATTGAGATTATTTAATAATCGTCATTTCATCAATAATATTTTTTGCTCCGGCGTATTTGTCGATAATCCAAAGTACGTAACGAATATCTACGTTGATTGTTCTTTGTAATTTTGGATCAAAAATAACATCACCAGCCATCGCTTCGATATTTCCGTCAAAAGCGATTCCGATTAATTCTCCTTTTCCGTTTAATACCGGAGAACCTGAATTTCCTCCAGTAATATCATTATCCGTTAAGAAGTTTACCGGCATGTATCCTGCTTTATCAGCATATTGACCGTAATCTTTTGCTTTGTTTAATTCTAACAAACGAGATGGTAAATCAAATTCCTGATCTCCTACTTTATACTTTTTAACCATACTTTCCATAGTAGTATAGTTGTTGATTGTAGCATCGTTACGCGGATCAGCTGGCAAAGCACGAACTTTTCCGTAAGTCAATCTCAAAGTAGAGTTTGCATCAGGATATTTTATTGCATTCAATTTTGACTCTCTTAAACCCTCAACCAAATTACGGTAAGCAATGGCAAAACCATCATCAGCTTTTGCCTGATCATCTGTTTTAGCACGGTATTTTGTTGTCAAATCATTAGAAATAATATACAAAGGATCGTGTACAATAGCTAATGGTTTTGGATCAGCCATAAATGCCAACACTTTATCTTTAGACGTGAAATAACTTATTTCAGCCGCTTTTGTAACATCAGCACTAAAATCACCATTATTTGCTGTTTTCATTTTAGCAATTTGCGGCGCTAAACCATATTCAGCAGCTTTTGAAGCGTATAAATTCAATTGCGCCGTTAACACATCTTTTTCAAGAGGTGCATAAAATTCACCGTAAATGTTATCAATCATGGCATTGATCTTTGGCAACATCTCCGCTTTTTTAGCATCGTTTTCATTATAGTAAGCAATCAATGCGTTTCCTAAATTTGCTGGTCCGGTTGCATAACTTGAAGTACGCAAAACCTGAGATAAGTAATTATCGTGGCGTGCTTTTAAATTTGTTTCCTTGTAATAATCGTTAATTGTCGGAATTACATTTTCGTACTTATCTTTGTTAGCTGGTTTAGCTGCCCATTCGTAAAATTTATCTTCCTGAGCTGATTTTGCCTCCGCAGTTCCGGCTTTAGTCAAAGCATCAATCATACCCTGACGGTTTTTCCAGTAATTTGCTGTCGAAGCATATTTAGACGCATATTGCAAACGAACTGTTGCATCTTTATCCATATACTTTTTCATTTGGTCCATTCCGGTTTTTGCACCTTCAACCCAAGCAGGATAAGCAAATTTTACGTTTTGCTCAATTCCGCCAGCCGGCATCCAACGATTTGTTCTTCCTGGATAACCCAAAATCATGGCGAAATCATTTTCTTTTACACCTTTGATACTTACAGGTAAATAATGTTTTGGCTGTAAAGGCACATTTTCTTTTGAATAGGTTGCAGGGTTTCCAGCTTTATCAGCATACACTCTAAACATAGAGAAATCTCCCGTTTGACGAGGCCATTCCCAGTTATCAGTATCTCCACCAAATTTACCAACACTTTCCGGTGGTGTTCCTACTAAACGAACGTCTGTGTAATCCTGGTAAACGAAATAGTAATATTCATTTCCCTGAAAGAAAGGACGAACAGAAACAGTATATTTTCCACCTTCGTTGTTTTCCTTTTCAATCAAAGCAATTTCTTGTTGAATGATTTTGTTTCTTTCTGTTTCTGTCATTGTATCATTTACTTTTGATAAAATTCTTTTAGAAACATCGTCCATGCGAACGAAGAAACGAACGTATAAAGATTTTGGTTTCATTTCGGCACTTCTTTCTTTTGCCCAAAAACCATCTTTTAAATAATTTTGTTCTGCAGTAGAAAGTTCAGCAATGGCATTGTAACCACAGTGGTGATTGGTTAAAACTAATCCGTCCTTAGAAACAATTTCTGCAGTACAACCTCCATTAAACTGTACAACAGCATCTTTTAAACTATGATGATTAATACTGTAAATTTCTTCGGCTGTTAATTGCAAGCCCATTTTTTCCATATCTCTATGGTTCAATCTTTCGATAAACATCAAAAACCACATTCCTTCGTCAGCTCTTGCAGGAAAAGCCATAAGGCACATGGTAAAGAATAAAATTATTTTTTTCATGTTATTTTATTTAAGTGATGCGAATATAGCTCATTTTCGCAATTATTTCATTCTATCAATTCCTAAAATAAAATATACCTGTCCATTTTTATCTTTTTTTTACGAATTTAACATTATCAGAAATAAAAAAGGCGCTCTGAAAACAGAACGCCTTTTAAAAATATTTTTAAACTTTTTACTCGTTAAGCATTTTCCAAAGCTTGTCTTTTAAATCAGTCAAACCTTGTTGAGCAACAGATGAAATAAACATGTATGGAATGTCTTTAAAAGCAACATCAAGTTCCACTTTCAATTCTGCTTTCAATTCATCATCCAGCATATCACATTTTGATATAACCAAAAGACGTTCTTTATCTAACATCTCCGGATTGTATTTAGTCAATTCATTAACCAAAATATCATATTCTCCTTTAATATCCGGAGTATCAACCGGTACTAAAAATAGCAAAGTTGAATTACGCTCAATATGACGCAAGAAATAATGTCCTAAACCTTTTCCTTCAGCGGCACCTTCAATAATTCCAGGAATATCGGCAATT
Organism: Flavobacterium frigidimaris; assembly: GCF_002217275.1. Classification (NCBI taxonomy): domain Bacteria; kingdom Pseudomonadati; phylum Bacteroidota; class Flavobacteriia; order Flavobacteriales; family Flavobacteriaceae; genus Flavobacterium; species Flavobacterium frigidimaris. Next base: position 157,261 of record NZ_MUGV01000007.1, on the reverse strand, counting down.
ACAAAAGATTGATAATCTCTGTAAGCTACAATTCCTAAGTTTGGTTTTAAAGTTGTAAACGGATAATCGGCAATTTTTGGTTTTGCAGAAGTCAATACAGACAATAAAGTTGATTTTCCAGCATTTGGAAAACCTACCAATCCAACATCAGCCAAAACTTTAAGTTCCAGAATTACATCCATTTCTACACCTGGTAAACCTGGCTGTGCATAACGTGGCGTTTGGTTTGTTGAACTTCTAAAATGCCAGTTTCCTAAACCACCTTTTCCTCCTCTTGAAAGAATTTGTTTTTCGCCGTCTTCGGTAATTTCGAATAAGGTTTCTCCGGTTTCTTTATCTTTTACTACAGTTCCTAAAGGCACTTCGATAAATTTATCATCTCCATCGGCACCAGTACTACGGTCTCCTCCTCCATCTCCACCGTGACCAGCTTTAATGTGACGCGCAAATTTTAAGTGAAATAATGTCCACAAACCTTTATTCCCCACTAAATATACGTGTCCACCGCGACCACCATCACCACCGTCCGGGCCTCCTTTTTCAATAAATTTCTCTCTATGTAAATGCGTAGATCCTTTTCCACCTTTTCCGGATGAAACATATATCTTAACGTAATCTACAAAATTTCCTTCTGTCATTGTTTTTAGTATTCAGTCGCAGTCACAGTTTTCAGTGCAAACCGCGACTGAAAATTGTGACTGGAAACTATTTTATTTTTAGTATTCCAGTCACAGTCGCAGTTTTCAGCACAAACTGCGACTGAAAACTGCGACTGAAAACTTTTTTATTTATTCTTTAAGTGCTTTTACCAACACTTTATCAATCTTTACGCCATCCATGTCTATTACTTCAAGCACAAATTTTTGCCAAACTAATTTTTCTCCTTCTTTTGGAATATGCGAAAGTTCGGTCATAATCATTCCGCTTACGGTGTTTACTTCGTAATCGTTTGTTAATTCGTCTAACTCAAAATAGGTTAGGAAATCGTGTAATGAATAATGTCCGTCAACCAGCCATGAACCATCTTCCCTTTCGATTAGCTGAAATTCATCTTTATAAAAATCAGATGCATCTCCAACTAAAGCTTCCAGAATATCATTCAACGTAATAATTCCCTGAAAAACGCCATATTCATCAGAGACTAAAGCATAATGCACTCCTGTTCTTTTGAAATTTTCCAACGCTTTGTAAGCCGTCGTCTGCTCCATTAAATAAGGAGGATCTGTCATTATTGCTGATAAATCAAAATGATCGCTTTCGATGTTGGCGAATATATTTTTCAACGTTACAATTCCTACTATATCATCGTAATTATCACTATATACAGGATAAACAGTATGTAAATCCAGCAATACTAACTCTTTGATTTTAGCTTTATCAGCGTTCAAAGGTAACATATCTACCGATTTACGATGTGTCATCAACGAATTTACTTTTCTGTCGCCAATATGAAAAACACGTTCCACAATATCCTGTTCAATTTCCTGAACTTCTCCACCTTCGGTTCCTTCTTTTATAATGGCTTTAATTTCTTCTTCGGTTACTTTTCCGTCGGCTGAAGGTTTTATCTGCAAAACATTCAATAAAAAATCGGTTGACGATGTTAGCAACCAAATAAATGGAGCGGTAATAATTGAAACTATCTTCATTGGCATTGCTACCATTTTCGCAATGGATTCCGGATAATTTAAGCCAATACGTTTTGGCAATAGCTCTCCTAAAACCAAAGAGAAAAACGTTAAAACCACCACCACAATTCCAACTGCAACTGAATGTGCATAGGGTTTTAAAATGGCAAATCCGGCAACAAACGCCTCAACATCCATAGTGATTTTATCTCCACTATAAATACCGGTCAAAATTCCTATTAAGGTAATTCCGATTTGTACTGTTGATAAAAACTTATTTGGCGAATTGGCTAAATCCAGTGCAATTTTGGCACTTTTATTCCCTTTTTTTGCAGCAGTCTCCAATCTGTTTTTTCTAGCCGAAATCAATGCGATTTCTGACATCGAGAAAACTCCGTTTAATAGTATTAGAAAAAATATTATTAGTATTTCCATTTTTAAGTTTAAAGTTAAAAGTCAAAAGTTAAATGTTTTTCAGAACTTATTTCAAATTTCCTTCTAACATTTAACTTTTAACTTCAAACGAGTTTTTACAAATTATCTATAACTGACGTTAATCGCTCTGTAATTTGTTCAACAGTTCCGATACCATCTACGGCATGAAACTTATTTTGTGCTTTATAATATCCAATTAATGGAGCTGTTTTTTCGTTGTATTCCTGATATCTTACACGAATTTTTTCTTCGTCCTGATCATCCACTCTTCCGCTTGTTTTTCCTCTTTCAAGCAAACGTGCTACCAAAATCTCATCATCAGCTTCTAGTGCAATAGTTGCTGTAACGCTTGACCCAATTGTTGGTAAAAATTTATCTAAAGCCTCAGCCTGATCTAAAGTTCTTGGATAACCGTCGAACAAAAATCCGTTTGAATCCAAATGTTTGTTCACTTCATCAATTAACATTGCAGTTGTAACTTCGCAAGGAACCAATTCTCCATTGTCCATAAAAACTCTTGCTCTTTTACCTAAATCTGTATCATTTTTTAAATTAAAACGAAAAATATCTCCTGTAGAAAGATGTGTTAATTTGTATTTCTCTTTTAAAAATTCTGCCTGAGTTCCTTTTCCTGCTCCTGGCTTTCCAAATAAAACAATGTTAATCATAAAAGTAATTTAATGATTGAAAGATCTAAAATTGAAAGATTTTTATAATCTTAAATAATTTAAATTTCTCTAATCGTGTTGTTAATGTAGTTATGTTATTTTTAAATTTTTTAATCTTTAAATGCTTAAATTTATTCTGCTAACTTATAGACTTCTGTTAAATTTCTTCCTAGACCATCGTAATCCAGACCGTAACCCACGATGAATTTATCCGGAATTCTGATTCCGATGTAATCAATTTTAATATCTTTTTTGTATGCTTCAGGTTTAAAAAACAAGGTCGCAATTTTAAAATGCTTTACGTTTTGTTGCTTAAACAAATGTTTTAATTCTTCGATTGTATTTCCGGTGTCAATAATATCTTCAATTATTACAACAGTTCTGCCTGAAAGATCCTGATTGATTCCGATTAATTCCTTAACAACATTAGTCGTTTCAGTACCTTCGTAAGAGGCCATTTTGATGAATGAAACTTCGCAAGGTCTTTTGTATTTTTTCAAAAAATCGCTTACAACCATAAATGCACCATTCAAAACGCCAATAAAAATTGGAGTATCGTCTCCAAAGTCATCTTCCACCTGTGCAACTATTTTGGTTAAAGCAAAATCAATTTCCTTAGCCGAAATAAACGGAACAAATTGTTTATCGTGAAGTTGTATCATTATTTTTGATTTTAAAATAATGCGCAAAGATACAGAATTACAACCAAATTGTTCGTATCAAATTATATGGATACGATGACTTTTTTAAGAATGTTAAATATCACTTAATATTTACAAATCTTTTGTTAAGGTCATTTTTAATTTTATTAAATTGTTGTCTATTAAAATTTTAACTCAAAAACATAATGAAAACTACGATACAATTATTTTCTCTGTCGTTATTAACCGTAATGACGGCCTGTCAAGGACAAGTAAAAAAAGAAGAAAAAGAAGCCCTGGCAAAACAACCACCAACTGTTGTAAAAACTGCCATTGGAGACCTGACATTGCCTCCGCCTTTTGCAACCGAATCTACATCAAAAAACAGTAAAGTAATAGGGTGGCCGGAAGGAAAAACGCCAACAGCGCCGGAAGGTTTCACAGTTACAAAATTTGCTGATGGATTTGAAAACCCGCGTTGGACCTATATCGCACCAAACAATGATATTTTTGTTGTCGAAAGTGGAACAAGAACGAGTAAAAACCAAATTACCGTACTTCGAGACAAAGACAAAGATGGAAAATTTGAAACACGTGAAGTTTTTATAAAAGACCTAAACAAACCTTTTGGAATGTTGGTTCTAAAAGACTTTTTCTACATAGCCAATACCGATGGTTTATATAAATATCCGTATAAAAACAATCCCCTGAAATTAGAAACGAAAGGCGTAAAAATCCTTGAACTTCCAGCCGGAGGTTACAACAATCACTGGACAAGAAATATAATTTCAAACACTGACGGATCAAAAATTTATGTTTCTGTAGGCTCTGGAAGTAATGTTGCAGAACACGGAATTGACAAAGAAGTTCGCCGTGCCGATATTCTTGAGATTAATCCTGATGGAACTGGCGAAAAAGTCTATGCGTCAGGACTTAGAAATCCTGTTGGAATGGATTGGAATCCGGTAAATAAAGAACTTTGGACCGCCGTAAATGAGCGTGATGAATTGGGAGATGATTTAGTTCCGGATTATATTACGAGTGTAAAAAAGGATGGTTTTTATGGATGGCCGTATTCTTATTTCGGCAATATTCCTGACCCAAGAATGAAAGGTGAAAGAAAAGATTTAGTCGAAAAAGCAATCATTCCTGATGTTCCGGTTGGTGCTCACACGGCTTCGTTGGGATTGGCTTTTTATACTAAAGATAAATTTCCGGCTAAATATAAAAACGGAGCATTCGTAGGGCAACACGGTTCCTGGAATCGTTCTAAAATCTCGGGTTATAAAGTTTTATTTGTTCCTTTTAAAGATGGAAAACCTTCCGGAAAACCAGAGGATTTTTTGACAGGTTTTATATCTGACAATGACAAAGCTGAAGTTTACGGGCGCCCGGTTGCTGTTACGGTTATGAATGACGGATCGCTTTTGGTAAATGACGATAGTGGAAATACGATTTGGAAAGTTACGGCTAATAAATAAATTCCAATTTTTAAATTGCTTCGCCAGTTCGCTATCGCTCGAGTCCAAATTCCAACTCTTTGGCAATAATTTAAACACATAGAAACATAGTATTCATGGGAACTTAAAAAAAGGCGTTTCACTTGCAAAAAGACACATAGCTATGTGTTTTAAAACAAGTGAAACGCCTTTATACGCAAACCAAAACTATGTTTCTATGTGTTTAAATTTTAAGCTCAAAAACTAAACTATTTTTATGCTTTTAAAAAAATATTGTTTTCTCCTTCTTCTCACAATTGTTTTTCAAAACACTTTTGCACAGGAAGAAAAAAGCAAATCTATTGATACTGTGAAAACAGAAAAACTCAAAGAAGTTATTATCAGTTCTTTTCACATTAATGATAGTTTGCAGAATGCACCGGCTTCGATTGGCATTTTATCCAAAAAAGAGCTGACGCAAAACAATGCTACTGATATCACGACTGTTGTAAATACAATTCCGGGCGTTTTTATGCAGTCGTCTAACTTTACGACTACTAGAATTTCGATTCGGGGAATTGGTGCAAGAACACCCTATGGAACAAATAAAATAAGGGCTTTTTATGGCAGTATTCCGCTGACTTCCGGAAATAGTGAGACTGTTATTGACGATATTGATCTGGAAAACCTCAACCAAATTGAAATAATTAAAGGACCGCTTTCAAGTATTTATGGTGCCGGTTTGGGCGGAGCGATTTTGATCTCGCCTCAACTTTCTAAAACAAAAGGACAGACTGCCGGAATAAGTTCCACTTTTGGTTCTTTTGGATTATTGAAGAATACTTTGAATTATAGTTTAGAGGAGAAAAGTTCCAGCCTGAATTTAAGTTATCACAATCTAAAATCAGATGGCTGGCGTGAAAACAGTTCTTATAAACGAGAAGGAATTACGCTTGCCGGAGAATTATTCAGAAAACAAAACAGCAAACTGACTTACTTTACCAATTACACTTATTTAAAAGCTTTTATTCCGAGTTCGATCAGTAAAGAAGTTTACGATACAAATCCACAATTGGGTGCACCAACCTGGGTAGCTTCAAAAGGATTTAAAGAATACAAATCGACTTTGGCGGGATTGGCTTATGATTTTAAGATTACTGATAATCTCAATAATTCAACTTCGGTTTTCATTAATTACAAGGACAGCAACGAACCTCGACCTTTCGATATTTTGCGTCAATATACTTTTGCAACCGGAGCAAGAACGCAATTTTCAGGGAATTTCGAAATTGGAAAACTGAAAAATCAATTCATTTTCGGAATGGAATATTTTACCGATAATTACAACGGAAATACATTTGAAAATTTGTACAAACAAAACAACGGACAAGGCAGTTTGCAAGGAAATCAATTGACAGAAAGCGATCAGAAAAGACATTTTTACAATATTTTTTCGCAAATCAGATCGTTGCTTTCGGAAAAACTCGAGCTTCAATTGGGTTTAAATTATAATGAAACGCATTTTGAACTGACTAACTTTCTTCCGCAAAAAACGGCAACTGAAAAATACAGTTATGACGGGATTTTTTCGCCACAACTTTCTTTATTGTTCAAACCAAATCAACAACAAACGATTTATTTTTCAGCGAGTCGCGGATTTTCATTACCGGCAACAGAAGAAACTTTAACCAGCAACGGAACTATCAATCCGGATATTAAACCTGAAAACGGTTATAATTTTGAATTGGGGGGGAAATTCTATTTCTTCAACAAAAATCTTTATTCCGAAATTGCGGTTTACCGAATGGAAATTAAAGATTTATTGGTTGCCAAAAGAATTGGCGATGATCAATACGAAGGTGTAAATGCCGGAAAAACATTGCATGAAGGAATTGAAATTACGCTGAAACATAATTGGCAAATTAATCGGTTTTTTAATCTGAATTCTTATGTTGGAACATCTATCGGAAAATATGAGTTTAAAGAATTCGTTGATAATGGAAATGATTATTCGGGAAATAAATTAACCGGAGTTCCTGCCAATAAAATAAATGCCGGATTAATTTTAAATACCCGTTTTGGAATTTATGTGAATGCTGATTATCAATTTGTAGATGAAATTCCGATGAACGATGCGAATTCGGCTTTCTCGGATTCCTATAATATCATCAATTTAAAAACAGGTTATCGTTTTGAAATTCTTCATAATCTAAACACCAATTTAGCTTTTGGAATCAATAATGTGACCAACGAAAAATATGCATCTTTAATTTTGCCAAATGCACTTCCTGTCGGGACTTCTTCTCCAAGATTTTATTACCCAGGGCTTCCTGTAAATTACTACGGAAACATCTCTTTAAATTACTTATTTTAGTTACAGAATTAAATCGATTAAAGATGCCATCTGAACTACAAAAGAAATTGGATTACGTTAGTGCTTACCGGGAAAACCGTCTGAAAGTGGCGCAGGAAATTTTAGAAAATCCCCGTTTCTTTGATGAATTAGTTTCGATTTGTTTTTCTCCATCTGACAAAAACAACCACAAAGCTTGTTGGATTTTAGAATTTGTCTCTTATGAAGAATTGATTTGGCTTCAGCCTCATCTTGATTTTTTCTTCTCTAATTTGAAGAATTTAAAAGATGAAAGTGCTATTCGTCCAATTGCAAAAGTGACGCAGCTTTTAGTAAAATCGCATTATAAAAAAGAGGAGAACGGCATTGTTCTTTCTGAAACTAATATTCAGGATTGCATTGAAGCTTCTTTTGACTGGCTTATTAATGATGTAAAAGTGGCTACAAAAGCGTATTCGATAAGAACTTTATATGTTTTGGGAAATTATTACGACTGGATTCATCCAGAGCTAAAAATTATTCTGGACAAAGATTATGGCGATCATTCTGCCGCTTATAAAGCGGTTGCACGGGAAGTTTTGAAGAAAATAAAATAGTTTTTTGCCACAGATTAAATCGATTTAAAAGATTTTTTTTCGCCACGAATTCACTAATTTTTGAAGTTATAAATTAGAAATTCGTGAATTCGTGGCGGAAAAATTAAATTTGCAATTCGATCAAAATAATTATTTTACGTACATTTGTAAAAACTTTACGTATATGAATACCAAACTCACTTTATCGTTAGAAAAAGAAGTCATCGAAAGAGCAAAATCGTATGCAAAAAAAACAGGCAGAAGTTTATCTGAACTGGTAGAAAGTTATTTTGAAAACTTAACTAAGAATTCGAATAATGAAGAAGAAATTGATCCGGAAATTAAAAAATTAATTGGGATTGTACAGTTACCACCAGATTTTGACGAAAAAAAAGCATTACAAGAATATTACGATGACAAATATAAACTATGAAAAATGTATTTATTGACACCAATATTCTAATGGATATTTTTTCAAATAGAGAGCCATTTGTAAAAATGTCTTTAAAAATTTACATATTAGGAAATCAAAAACAAATTCAGCTTTATACTTCTTCAAATACGATTACAACGCTACATTATTTACTTAAAAAATATATAGACGAAGAAAAAATAAGAATGGCTTTAGAACAAGTTTTAGAAAACATTCAGATAATTCCTGTTGACGCTAATATTATTCGGAAAAGTTTAAAGTCAAATCATAAAGATTTTGAAGACGCTATTCAGATTATTTCGGCACAATCAATTCACAACATGGATTGTATTATCACAAGAGATTTAAAAGATTATAAAAATTCAGAAATTAAGGTTTTTACTCCAGACGAATTTTTATCCAAAATAAAATAAACAATAACTAAGTGAATTTGAACAATTCAAATTAATAAACAATGAATTATTTTTCTTCTGATTTTAAATTAGGAATATTAGGCGGTGGACAATTAGGCAAAATGCTTTTGTTTGACACGCGAAAATTTGACATACAAACTTATGTTTTAGATCCGAGTGACGAAGCTCCGAGCAAAATTGCCTGTAATAAATTCTTTCAGGGCGATTTGATGGATTATGAAACGGTTTATAATTTTGGAAAACAGGTTGATGTTTTAACTTTCGAAATCGAATTGGTTAATCTTGAAGCTTTAACGCAATTAGAAAACGAAGGCCTAAAAGTATATCCGTCTCCAAAAACCTTAAAAGGAATTCAGAATAAAGGAATCCAAAAACAATTTTACTCGGATAACAATATTCCAACTGCACCTTTTGAAAGATTTGAAAATTTAGACAATCTAAAATCTAAAATCAATGATTTACAATTGCCTTTCGTGTGGAAATGCACCGAATTTGGTTACGACGGAAATGGTGTAAAAGTAATTCGTCAGGTTTCTGATTTAGACAGTTTACCCAATGTGGAATGTATTGCAGAAACAATGATTCCGTTCAAAAATGAATTGGCTGTTATTGTTTGCAGAAATCCATCAGGAGAAATTAAAACCTATCCGGTGGTTGAAATGGAATTCCATCCAGAAGCCAACCAGGTAGAATATGTAATTTGTCCGGCAAGAATCGACGAAAAGGTAGCTGAAAAAGCCAGAGCAATTGCTTTGAATGTTTCTGAGAAATTCAATCACGTTGGACTTTTAGCAGTTGAAATGTTTCAAACTAACGATGATGAAATTTTAGTAAATGAAGTCGCTCCTCGCCCACACAATTCAGGACATTATTCTATTGAAGCAAGTTACACTTCACAATTCGAAAATCATTTACGCGCGATTCTGGATCTTCCGTTAGGAAACACAGACAGCAAAGTTGCCGGTATTATGGTAAATTTGGTTGGTGCCGAAGGTTTTTCAGGAGATGTAGTTTATGAAAATATCGAAACCATTTTAGGATGGAACGGCGTTACGCCACATATTTACGGTAAAAAACAAACAAGACCGTTTAGAAAAATGGGGCACGTAACAATTGTAAATGAGAATATGGCTGAAGCCAGACGAATTGCAGAGGAAGTTAAGAATACTATTAGAGTGATCAGTGGTCAGTAATTAGTTTTCAGTCGCAGTTTACAACTTGAAACTTGAACAAAATAAACAGTTTTTTCAGTTTCGTTTTTCCGTCACAGTGAAAAACCTGAAACCTGAAACTTGAAACAAATAAAACAAAAACATGAGCAAAGTAGCCATTATAATGGGAAGTATCTCAGACATGCCAGTCATGCAGGATGCCATCGACATTTTAAAACAATTTAATATTGAAGTTGAAGTAGATATCGTTTCAGCACACAGAACGCCGGAAAAATTATTCGATTTCAGTAAAAACGCACACACTCGTGGGATTTCGGTAATTATTGCCGGAGCTGGAGGTGCAGCGCATTTACCGGGAATGGTAGCTTCAATGTCGCCGCTTCCTGTAATTGGAGTTCCGGTAAAATCAAGTAATTCAATTGATGGTTGGGATTCAGTTTTATCGATTTTGCAAATGCCAGGCGGAGTTCCTGTTGCAACAGTTGCTTTGAACGGAGCAAAAAATGCGGGAATTTTAGCTGCGCAAATTATCGGAAGTCACGATAAAAAAGTCCTTGAAACCATTATCGCTTATAAAGAAGAATTGAAAGCAGCGGTTAATAAAGCGGCTGAAGGATTGAAATAGTTTTCAGTTTTCAGTCACAGTTTTCAGTGTAAACTGTGACTGAAAACTGTGACTAAAAACTGAAATTAAGCTTCATCTTCAACTTCCTCCAAAACAGATTCAAATTCAGAAGCTGTTACATCATCCTTATTTATCCAATTTTCTGACGTAACCAGGTTATAACTTATATCATCTTCCGTTGTCAATTCCCAGATAATACTTTCTGCTTCAGGAAACGGAATATTTTTAGACATTTGATCTTCAAACAATCTTTTAATCAGGTTTCTGTCAGATAAACCATTATTCAACAATTTCAGTATATTTTCCGCCGTCAGTTTTTGTACTTCGCCATCAGTAGGCGTCATAGAAAAATGAACAACAGAAGCTTTTGCATTTGGAAATTTCCCATTGTAAGCCTTAAAAAGCAATTGATTGACATGAAATAATCTGCCTTGCATGTGTATTTCCGGATATTCCTCACATACTTTATCTATCAACATATTGTTGGATATCTGTTCAATTTGTCCTGCGCTTAATTCATCTCCCAGTTTATATTCTAAAACAATCTGTGCGGCTTCATTAGGCTCGTAATCCGAAATAGCCATCTCTAATAACTCCGGCAAACTACTTTTCTCCGCTGTCGCTCCATCGGGATAATTGAATTTTTGTAATAATACAACCAAATCTTCATCTGACCAATATCCTTCAACTTCGTTAACCGTGTCAATATTCTTTATTACAATTTGATAATTCATAGTGTTTTATTTAATTATGATTAGTGTCTTATAATTCTAATCGTATTTTTTCAATTTACGCTTTTAATATCTGCCACAGCAATAAATAACATAACTCTAACACAATTTAAGAGGATTTTATGCCTGGAATCAATTTCAAATAGCCCATTAGATTTTTATAAATTGTTATCTTTGGAATTCAAAAATTTGACTTCAATTAATAAAAAATAATATATCATAATGAGTGTTTTACTTTCAAAATTCAATACCAAACATAACACGGCCCCTTTTTCGCAAATTAAAATCGAAGATTACGTTCCTGCTTTTCAGGAAGGAATTATTTTGGCTAAAGCCGAAATTGATGCGATCGTAAACAATCCTCAAGCACCGACTTTTGAAAATACCGTTGTTGCAATGGATTTTGCAGGAGATGTTTTAGATCGTCTTTCCAGCATTTTCTTCAATCTGAATTCGGCTGAAACCAATGACGAGATGCAAAAAATCGCTCAGGAAGTTTCGCCTTTACTTTCGGAATTTGGGAATGATATTACTTTGAATGCTGCTTTATTTGCCAAAATAAAAGCCGTTTACGAGCAAAAAGAAAAACTAAATTTAAATCCGGAACAGACAACACTTTTAGATAAAAAGTATAAAAGTTTCTCCAGAAACGGGGCTAATTTACCGGAAGACAAAAAAGATCAATTGCGCGAAATCGACAAAGAATTATCGAAGTTGAGTTTACAATTTGGCGAAAATGTTTTGGCCGAAACGAATGCTTTCGAATTGCATCTAACTAACGAAAGTGATTTGGCAGGATTACCGGAAGGAACAATTGAAGCCGCAAAATTATTGGCAAAAAGCCAGGAAAAAGAAGGCTGGATTTTCACTTTAGATCATCCAAGTTACGTTCCGTTTTTGACTTATGCGGACAATCGTGAATTGCGTAAAAAAATGGCAATTGCTTTTGGTGCAAAAGCGTTTCAGAATAACGAATTTGACAATCAGGAAAATGTCCTTAAAATTGCTAAACTACGATTTGAAAGAGCCAATTTATTAGGTTATAAAACACACGCTCATTTTGTATTGGAAGAAAGAATGGCCGAAAGTCCGGAAAAAGTTTTCTCTTTCTTAAATGATTTATTGGCAAAAGCAAAACCTGCGGCCCAAAAAGAATTTGCAGAATTGACTGCTTTCGCTACAGCCCTAGACGGAATCGAACAATTAGAAAAATGGGACGGCGCTTATTATTCTGAAAAATTAAAACAACAGCTTTTTAATTTAGATGATGAAAAACTGAAACCTTATTTTCAATTAGAAAAAGTTTTAGACGGGGCCTTTACGGTTGCCCAAAAATTATACGGATTGACCTTTACCGAAGTTTTTGACATCGATAAATACCATGAAGAAGTTACGACTTATGAAGTTAAAGATGCAAATAACAATTTAGTTTCTATTTTCTATGCCGATTTCTTCCCTAGAAAAGGAAAAAGAAATGGAGCCTGGATGACTTCATTCAAATCACAATCTATAAAAGACGGCGTTAATGAAAGACCACATATTTCGAACGTTTGCAACTTTACAAAACCAACAGAAACGAAACCTTCGTTGTTGACTTTTAATGAAGTGACGACTTTATTCCACGAATTTGGTCATGGTTTACATGGAATGTTAGCCAACACAACGTATCCAAGTTTATCAGGAACTTCTGTTTTCTGGGATTTTGTAGAATTACCAAGTCAGATTATGGAAAACTGGTGTTACGAACCAGAAGCTTTGGCTTTATTTGCCAATCATTACGAAACCGGAGAAATTATTCCGATTGAATACGTTCAGAAAATTAAAGAAAGTGCGAGTTTCCAGGAAGGTTTGGCGACTATGCGCCAATTAAGTTTTGGACTTTTAGATATGGCATGGCACGGACAAGACCCAACAAACATTACAGATCTAAAAACTTTCGAAACCGAACAATTTGCTAATACACAATTGTATCCCGATGTAAAAGAAAATGCTATGAGCACCGCTTTTTCACATATTTTTCAGGGTGGATATTCTTCCGGATATTACAGCTACAAATGGGCGGAAGTTCTGGATGCAGATGCTTTTGAATATTTCCAGGAAAAAGGCATTTTCAATAAAGAAGTAGCAACAAAATTCAAAGACAATGTACTTTCAAAAGGAGGAACAGAACACCCCATGACTTTGTACAAACGTTTCAGAGGTCAGGAACCAAAACCGGAAGCTTTGTTGAAACGTGCAGGACTATTGTAAATTTTAGTCCCGATAGCTATCGCGATAGATATCAGATTTTAGATTATATCCGGAGTAGAAATACTTCGGATTTTTAATTTGATTTTGTCTGAAAATAAAATTAATTACCTTCGCCTTATTTTTAAACTTAATCTTACAAAAAATAAATTGAAAAAATATTTTAAAATTACCCTTTACCTTGCAATTATTGGATTAGTTGCTGTTGTTTCTGTAAATTACTACGTAAAGTCATCGACCAAAAAGAACATTCATCACTCTCTTAAAAGATTTCCAAAAAACGATGTCGGGATTATTTTTGGTGCGGGAATTAGAGGAGATCAGCCGAGTAAATATTTAAAAGACAGACTTGATGCCGGGATTTTACTATGGAAAGCAAAACGCATCAATAAAATTTTACTTTCCGGAGATAATGGTCGCGAAGAATATGATGAATTAACCGTAATGAAAAAGTACTGTTACACTCATGGAGTGGATACAACTAAAATATTTATTGATTATGCTGGTTTCGACACCTACTCTACTATATATCGTGCAAAACATATTTTCAATATCAAAAAAGCAACTTTAATCTCTCAGGAATATCATTTGAACCGAGCGATTTATATTGGACAAAAACTCGGAATTAAATCAGTTGGATATTCGGCTAATAAAGGAGAGTATTCAGGATACAAATATGTTTGCTTTAGAGAATATGGTTCTATTTTTAAATCGTTTTTGGATGTTTTTAGAAATCGCGAACCACATTTTTTAGGAAATCCGATTGATATTAATGGGGTTTCTAATTATTCTAAAGAGGATAAACGGTAAAAAAAGTCCGAAGTAAAATTACTTCGGACTTTTTTTTAATTTAAAACTTCCAAATAATCTAAGACAGATTCTTGAAAAGCTTCTTTCAGTTCAATTATCGAAGCGGCCTCAAAAGTGACTACATCATTAATTCCCTGAATTTTTCCAAAAAAGACCTTATCTTCTTCTGAAAATTCTATACTTCCCTTATATCCTTTAAATTCAAAATAATTTTCCATTTTTATATTTTAATGCACATGCAAATATAAGAAAATACATCTAATTAAAATACTTGCAAAACAAACTTTCATTTATTTTTGAAAGTTTAAAAACTTTTGTTTACATTTGTTCTATGACAATGAGCATTTATGCGATTTGCATTTGACCGTTTGAAAAACAATAAAATCGACAAATGAAATTCAAAGAAGCAAAAAATAAGTTCGTACAAACCTGGGGAGCATTAGGTTCTCAATGGGGAATTAATAAAACCATGGCGCAAATCCATGCTTTATTAATGGTATCGAACGAAGCCGTTTCGATGGAAGACATTATGGACGAATTGCAAATTTCCCGTGGAAATGCCAGCATGAACCTAAGAGCTTTAATGGATTGGGGAATTGTCTATAAAGAATACAAAGCCGGCGAAAGAAGAGAGTTTTTTACAGCCGAAAAAGATTTAGATGAATTAGCTTCCAAAATCGCGCGAGAAAGAAGCAAAAGAGAAATTAAACCTGCTCTTAAAATCTTGAAAGAAGTTTCGACTATTGAAGTAACTGAATCTTCTGCAGAAGAAAAACACTTTGTGGATCAGACTTCTAAATTATATGACTTTGTTTTAAAAGCGGATAATATGTTAGATAAAATGACCGAATTCAACGAAAACTGGCTAGGACGTTTGGTTCTAAAAATTATGAAGTAAAAAAATTTAATTAAAACTTTCATTTTTTTCTGAAAGTTTAAAACAAACAATAACTATGAAAATATTGAACTACGGAAATTTAGCAATTGTTTTTATCCTAATTACCAGCAATATTTTGGGTCAATTTTATTCTTATTTTCTGGGCATAGCATTCATATTTGGTCTTTTCATAATGCCAATATATCAGTTGTTAGCAGGGTTTATTTGGTTTATGACATCAAACAGAGACGAAAGAATTAGTCTTTATTTCAAAGGTGTTTTTATCTTTTTCTTCCTCGAATTATGTAACTCCGGTTTTCATAAAATTGGAAATCAGAAAATTTCTGAACAAATCTCAACAATTCTATTTCCGACAATCCCTATAATACTTGCAATCTATTTTACTTATATACTTAACCAATATTCAAGAAAATGAACTTCTTAAAAGCAGAATGGAAAAACTTAGCACTTTTCAATTATGAAGTTGATGCTAAAATCTTAGAAAAATATGTTCCGAGCGGCACCGAAATAGATTTATGGAACAACAAATGTTACGTGAGCCTGGTTGGTTTTATGTTTAAAAATACCAAAGTCTTAGGATTGAAAGTTCCTTTTCACATTGATTTTGAAGAAGTGAATTTAAGATTTTATGTAAAACGTTTTGAAAATGGCGAATGGAAACGCGGCGTTGTTTTCATTAAAGAAATTGTTCCTAAAAAAGCCATCACTTTTATTGCAAATACTTTGTATCAGGAAAATTACGAAACGCAAAAAATGAGACATGAAATCATTGAAAATGAAAACAGCAACACTTTTATTTACCAATGGAAAAAGGATGAAAACTGGAATATTATTCAATTAGAAACTGAAAAAAATCCGACAGAAATTAAAGTTGATTCTGAAGCTGAGTTTATTACTGAACATTATTTCGGTTACACCAAAATTGATCTGGAAACCACTTTTGAATATGAAGTGCAACATCCAAGATGGGAACAATTTGAGGTTTTGAATTATAACGTTGCTATCGATTTCAGAAAAACGTATGGCAACGATTTCGAGTTTTTACAAGACACAAATCCAACTTCAGTTTTCCTTGCAAAAGGATCTGATATTAAAGTTAAAAACAAACGAAAACTCGAAACTGTCTTTGCTCTTGAAGAAGCTTACCATTAGAATTTTATTATTAATCTATAAAATCAGGAATTATGAAAACGCTCGAGAACCAAACTTTACTTTACGATGAAGATTGTCCGCTTTGCAGTTTATACACCACTGGCTTCGTAAAAAGCGGTATGTTAGATGAAAATGGAAGAAAGTCATATTGCCAGTTATCTGAGGAAGAACAAAGTTTTGTGGATTTAAAACGTGCGCCAAACGAAATTGCTTTGGTTGATAATAAAACTAAAACCGTTACTTACGGAATTGACAGTTTAATAAAAGTTATCGGTTTTTCATTTCCACTAATTGAAAAAATGGCTACGATTAAACCCGTTCATTTCATCCTGACCAAAATGTATTCTTTTGTTTCTTACAATCGAAAAGTAATTATTCCTGGTGGAAATAGTAAAGAAGAAAATAAACTACGATGTACGCCTGATTTTAATTACAAATACCGTTTTATTTTCATCGGCTTTGCGGTAACTATAACCACTTTGGTTTTATTTGGTTTTTCTAATTTGATTCCGAATCTACCAAAAACCAATATTTTAAGAGAATTCATTTTAGCTATTGGACAGATTATTTTCCAAAGTTTATTTCTTTTAAAAATGGATAAAAAAACAATACTCAATTATGCCGGAAACTTAATGACGATCTCTTTAATGGGCTCTTTGATTTTAGTTCCCATTTTAATTCTAAATCAATTTGTTAATCTTCCGCAGTTTTTAATTTTAGGTTGGTTTGGAATAACTGTTTTCATCATGTTTGCAGAACATTTTAGAAGAGTGAAAGTGCTAAACCTTCCTTTTTATTTATGTTTTACCTGGGTTCTTTATCGAATTATTGCTTTAGTATTTATCTTAGATTAACCAACCATACAATAGATAGCCACGAATTCACGAATTTGCCATTACAATAACTCTAAAAAAATTCGTGAATTCGTGGCGGAATATCCTATAAATTAAAAACATGAAAAAACTCATCATAGCAGCCGGAACAGGATTTTTAGGACAGGTTTTAGTTCATCATTTCAAAGATAAATTTGAAGAGATTGTAATTCTGACGCGTGGAAAATCTCAAACAATTGACAAAATTAAATACGTAAACTGGAATGCCAGAACTTTTTCTGGATGGGAAAAAGAATTAGAAAATGCCACCGTTTTAATCAATCTTACCGGAAAATCTGTGGATTGCCGATATACCAAAGAAAACAAAAAAGAGATTCTGTTATCCCGAATTGAAAGCACAAAGATTTTAAATAAAGCTGTTTTAAACTGTCAAAACCCACCGAAACACTGGTTGAATTCATCAACTTCAACTATTTATCGTTTTTCTCTGGATAAACAAATGGACGAAGTCGATGGAGAAATAGGAAATGACTTTTCTATAAACGTCGCCCTTTCCTGGGAAAAAGCATTCTTTAAAACTGAAACTCCCAATACTTTAAAAACCGCTTTGCGAACATCAATTGTTTTAGGAAAAAATGGTGGAGCTTTTATTCCGTTAAAGACTTTAGCAAAAATTGGTTTTGGCGGAAAACAGGGAAAAGGAAATCAATTTATAAGCTGGATCCACGAACAAGATTTTGCAAATGCAATTGATTTTATTATTGAAAAAGAAATGACCGGATTGATAAATGTGGTTTCTCCAAAACCGATTCGCAATGCTGATTTTATGCAAAAACTTCGAAAAGCGGTTGGCTTTCCTTTCGGAATTCCGATGAACACATTCTTATTAGAAATTGGATCTTTTTTCATTCGTACAGAAACGGAATTGGTTTTAAAAAGCAGAAACGTAGTTCCGAAACGACTTTTAGACAATGGATTTCAATTTAAGTTTGGGGATATTGATGAGGCTTTTGAAAATCTACTACGCAAGAGTAAACCTGACAGGTTTAAATCGTGATAATTTTATTAGCTCCAGCGGAGCGAGATGTTTATAGAAATTTAGAATCGCCCCTATAATAAGCTCCAGCGGAGCGACATATTTCACAGCCTTAATTATTAAACATATCACCCCGATGGGGTTTTACAACAATATCTTTTTGTTTTCTATAAATATGCCGTCCCTCCGGGACTTGAAATAAATTCCAAAATCAATGACAACCATAAACCTAACAACCAAAATAAAAGCACCAAAACAAACCGTTTTCGATGCTTCAAGAAATATAGATATTCACCAACAATCGGCCAGTAAATCAAATGAAAAAGCAATTGCAGGCGTAACATCCGGATTAATCAATTTAAATGAAACGGTAACCTGGTGCGGGAAACATTTCGGTTTTTATTTGACTCACAAAAGCCGAATTACCAAAATGAATTTGCATGATTATTTTGTGGATGAAATGGAACACGGAAAATTTAAATCTTTCAAACATGAACATTTTTTTGAAGAAGAAAATGGATTTACAACTATGAAAGATAAATTGCAATATGAAACTCCGTTTGGAATTTTCGGAGAATTATTTGATATTTTATTTCTGGAAAAACATCTTAATAAATTTCTTTTAGAGAGAAACAAAATCTTAAAAAAGGTCTCAGAACAAAGCACATTTTAAATCAATATTTCTTTTGAAAATGAATTTTCTCGCTTTACGCTTGCGTGAGGGATAGAAGTGGAAAGCCCACAGCCTGATGAAGGAAGAGCGAGGACTTGCAACGGATAGCCCGGCCCGGAGGGACACGCCCAAATCATTTAGAAACTTTGATGCCTTTTATTTATAAAAATTCAATCATCAGCCACCAAAAAATCGGAACACTTTCAACCCAGAAAGAAGTATAATATTTAGACCGGTTTGGGTTTGCAAACAGAATAAACAACATCAACATGACAACCATTATCAGATTGATGATAAGATCATGAAGATCAAAAGATAATATTCCTACCACCCAAAACGGAACCAAAAGCGAAAAACCCAAAATTTTAGTTTTCTTCACTCCAATAGTTTGCGGAACCGTTTGCAAATGTGGATCATCATTGGCCAGATCTAAAATTTCAAAAACCAAAATCAGCACAAAAACCAATACAAAACGCTGAATACATTTGATAAAAAAGTTCGCCGTAAAAGGAATTTCGGCATTTATTAAAGGTAAAACCAGCGTTGCCCCTACCCAACAAAGTGCTACAATATATATTTTTACGCCGGCCCAGTTTCGGGCATTTTTTCTATTTGGGAAAAACGGTAAAGTATAAAGCGCCGTTATTAAAAATATTCCAACAGAAACGATTTGCGTGATTCGCTTTAAATGGAAAAAATAATAGCCCACTAAAACGAGTGAAATAAAGCTTAAAACGGCAATAATTTTCAGCTGAATTCCGATAGGTTTTTTCTTCACCCGAACCAAAGCATCGTATTTAACAAAATTATATCCTACAATTGTTCCAAAAAAAACAAACAAGGCCATCGCTTCATCATACTGAATATGAAACATATGAAACGTTACCCTGACTAAGGCATAACATGACAAAGCCACATGAATGCTGCTATTTAGGTAAAAATCTAATATTCGTTTTAAAAATTTCATATCTCAAATCTAATCAATTAGTAACAAATCAACTCTTTGGTTATAAATTTCATAAAAATTGAAGTTAAAAATACCCATTAAATTATTAATAATACTTAATTTTGCGCGACAAAAAAACAACACATTTACTATAAAATGTAATAAACCTTTGTAATTCGTGATTAATTGGGAATTTACCGAGCTAATTACATTCACTTTAAAAAACTAGATAGCTACAAATGAGAACAGATGCTTTTGCTTTAAGACACATTGGCCCAAGAGAAACAGATCTTCCACACATGTTAAAAACCATTGGAGTGGAATCGATTGAACAACTTGTTTATGAAACCCTTCCGGACGATATTCGTTTAAAAGCACCTTTGAATTTAGATCCTGCAATGACGGAGTACGAATTCGCAAATCATATTCAGGAACTGGGAAAGAAAAATAAAGTATTCAAATCGTATATTGGTTTGGGGTATCATCCAACTATCGTTCCGGCTCCAATTCAAAGAAACATCTTCGAAAATCCAGGATGGTATACAGCTTACACGCCTTACCAGGCAGAAATTGCTCAAGGTCGTCTTGAAGCTATTTTAAATTTCCAGACTACCGTTATTGAATTATCAGGAATGGAAATTGCCAATGCCTCTCTATTAGATGAAGGTACAGCTGCAGCAGAAGCTATGGCTTTACTTTTTGACGTTCGTACACGTGATCAAAAGAAAAACAATACAAACAAATTCTTCGTTTCTGAAGAAATTTTACCACAAACTTTATCAATCCTGCAAACACGTTCAACTCCGGTTGGAATTGAATTAGTTGTTGGAAACCACGAAACTTTTGATTTTTCAAATGAATTCTTCGGAGCCATTTTACAATACCCTGGAAAGTATGGTCAGGTAAACGATTATACTGCTTTTGTTGCTAAAGCAAAAGAAAATGAAATTAAAGTTGCCTTTGCTGCTGATATTTTATCATTAGCTACCTTAACTTCTCCGGGAGAAATGGGAGCAGCTGTTGTTGTTGGAACAACTCAGCGTTTTGGTGTACCAATGGGTTATGGTGGTCCTCACGCTGCTTTTTTTGCAACTAAAGACGAATACAAACGATCTATGCCAGGTCGTATTATCGGAGTTTCTATTGATGTAAATGGAAATCGCGCTTTACGTATGGCCTTAGGAACTCGTGAGCAGCACATTAAACGTGAAAAAGCGACTTCAAATATTTGTACAGCTCAGGTTTTACTAGCGGTTATGGCCGGAATGTATGCCGTTTACCACGGACCAAAAGGCTTACAATATATTGCAGGTAAAGTTCATGCATCAGCGGTTACTGCTGCTGAAGCTTTAAATAAATTAGGCGTTTATCAAACCAACACAGCTTATTTTGATACTATTTTAGTAAAAGCAGATGCTCAAAAAGTAAAAGCCGTAGCGGAGAAAAACGAAGTAAACTTCTTCTATGTTGATGCTGATACCATTTCGATCTCATTCAACGAAACAACTTCAATTACTGATGTCAATCAAATTATTGCGATTTTTGCTGAAGCATTAGGAAAAGAAACTTTTACCGTTTCTGAATTAACTACTGCAAGCCAATTACCTGCTTCTTTAGAAAGAACATCTTCTTTCTTAACACATGATGTATTCAACAATCATCATTCAGAAAGTCAGTTAATGCGTTACATCAAAAAGTTAGAGCGTAAAGATTTATCATTGAATCATTCCATGATTTCACTAGGTTCTTGTACGATGAAATTAAACGCAGCTTCAGAAATGTTGCCTTTATCAATGCCAAACTGGAACAGCATTCACCCGTTTGCACCAGTAGAACAAGCAGAAGGTTATATCACGATGCTTAAAAAGTTAGAGGAGCAACTAAATGTAATTACTGGTTTTGCCGGAACAACATTACAGCCTAACTCAGGAGCTCAGGGAGAGTACGCTGGTTTAATGGCGATTCGTGCTTACCATTTATCAAGAGGCGATAGTCACCGTAATGTATGTTTAATTCCTTCTTCAGCTCACGGAACCAATCCTGCTTCTGCAGCGATGGCCGGAATGAAAATCATCGTTACAAAAACGACTCCGGAAGGAAACATTGATGTAGAGGATTTAAGAGAAAAAGCGATTGAACACAAAGATGATTTATCTTGTTTAATGGTAACGTATCCTTCTACTCACGGAGTTTTTGAATCTTCCATTATTGAAATCACTAAATTAATCCACGACAACGGTGGATTAGTATATATGGATGGTGCAAACATGAACGCGCAAGTTGGATTAACAAATCCTGCTACAATTGGCGCTGACGTTTGTCACTTAAACTTACACAAAACATTCGCTATTCCTCACGGTGGCGGTGGACCTGGAGTTGGACCAATCTGTGTAAACGAAAAACTAGTTCCGTTTTTACCAACAAACCCAATCTTAAAAGTAGGTGGAGAACAAGCGATTACAGCAATTTCATCTGCACCTTACGGATCAGCTTTAGTATGTTTAATTTCTTACGGTTACATCACAATGATGGGTGCTGAAGGATTAAAAAGCGCTACAGAGCATGCAATTTTGAATGCTAATTACATGAAAGCGCGTTTCGAAGGGCACTACCCAATTCTTTATACCGGAGAATGTGGAAGAGCAGCTCACGAAATGATTTTAGATTGTCGTTCATTTAAAGAAAACGGAATTGAAGTTGGTGATATCGCGAAACGTTTAATGGATTACGGTTTCCACGCTCCTACTGTTTCTTTCCCGGTTGCCGGAACTTTAATGATCGAGCCTACTGAATCTGAAGATTTAGCAGAATTAGATCGTTTTTGTGATGCTCTTATTTCAATCAGAAAAGAGATTGAAGCTGCAACAGCCGATGATAAAAACAACGTATTGAAAAATGCACCTCACACATTGGCAATGTTAACTACTGATAACTGGGTTTTCCCTTACACTAGAGAAAAAGCAGCTTATCCATTAGAGTACATCGCTGATAATAAATTCTGGCCATCGGTACGTCGTGTAGATGACGCATACGGTGACAGAAATTTAGTTTGTAGCTGTGCACCAATCGAAGCTTACATGGAAAACTAAGAAATAAGTTTTTCTAATTATATCAAAACCCGACAGATTTTAAGACCTGTCGGGTTTTTCGTTTTGGTTTCTTTTGTTTCAGGTTTCATGTTTCAAGTTCGACTGCAACGTGAAACCTGAAACTTGAAACTTGAAACTTGAAACATTTATAATCTGGGCGTGCCAGTATTTAAAAAAAGGCCTAATCAGCTTTGCGCTTATGAGGCCTTTTCTTAAATAGTGTCGGGCTATCCACACTGCTTCGGCAGTTCGTTCCTATCCCTCACGCGGAAGAAACGACAGGTTTTGAAGAAGAATACCGTTTATATTTTCATCAAATACTCAAATGGTCTAATCAAAGAAAACAGTAAGTTTGTCATTCCGACGGAGGAGGAATCCCCGCAAGTAGCTCCGTTGCTAATAGCCAATCTTTGTCGAGTTTCTTGCGGAGATTCCTCCTCCGTCGGAATAACATACCTTACTTGTAAAATCATCCTTAAGTTTTTTTGGGGCTGTTCCGGAGGAACAAAAGATATTGCAGGGATGTCCCGAAGCTTTGGGATCAATCCATTCTAAGCTCAGTAATTCGCCAATCTTTGTCGAGCTTCTCACGGGGATTCCTCGTTCCTCGGAATGACATACTTTGTGAAATTCCCGCAACAGAGAAACTTGAAACCTGACTCGAGAGCTTTGCTCGAACAGGCGAAGCAAACCTGAAACAAAAAAAATCCACACCACGCAATATCTCAAACGTTTGAAATCTCGGGAAAACTGAATTTTCATTAAAAAATAAACAATATATCCCCTAAAAATTTATTATTTCATAATTATATGCATGCATAGTATTTTTTGTGATAGTTATCATAATTTTTTATATAATTTAGCAATAAATTTATTGGATAATTAAGGAATAATGAAAATAAAAATAATTGGTATCGGAAGTTACATTCCGAATAAAGAAGTAAGCAATACTGACTTTGACAAGCATGTTTTTTTAAATGAAGATGGAACTCCTTTTGGCTACCCAAATGAAGTTGTAATTAAAAAATTCAAAGGCATTACCGGAATCGAAAACCGTCGCTATGCCGAAACTCAACATAACGCATCAGATTTAGCTTTTTTTGCTGCTGAAAAAGCAATCGAAAACGCAGGAATTGATCGCGAAACTTTAGATTATATCATTTTCGCACACAATTTTGGAGATGTAAAATCCGGAACGCATCAAACGGATATTTTACCGAGTTTAGCAACTCGTGTAAAAAATAAATTGGACATCAAAAATCCAAAATGTGTAGCTTACGATATTCTCTTCGGATGCCCGGGATGGATTGAAGGTGTTTTACAAGCCAACGCATTCATCAAATCCGGAATGGCCAAAAGAGTTTTAGTTATTGGAGCTGAAACTTTATCAAGAGTGGTTGACGATCACGATCGTGACTCCATGATTTATTCTGATGGAGCCGGAGCTTCAATCCTAGAAGGTACTGAAGGCGAATCAGGATTGTTATCTTACGAAAGCGCAACTTTTGCAAATGATGAAGCCAACTTCCTTTACTTCGGGAAATCATACAATCCAGACTTAGATCCGGACATTAAATACATCAAAATGTATGGTCGTAAAATTTACGAATTTGCATTAAGCCAGGTTCCGTGTGCGATGAAAAGCTGTTTAGACAAAAGCGGTATTGGAATTGACGAAGTGAAGAAAATCTTAATTCACCAGGCAAACGAAAAAATGGACGAAGCAATTATCGAACGCTTCTACAAATTATACGACAAAACTGCACCGAAGGACATTATGCCAATGAGCATTCATGATTTAGGAAATAGCAGTGTGGCAACAGTTCCAACTTTATACGACCTAATCCTAAAAGGAAAAATAGAAGGCCATGAAATCAACAAAGGCGACGTTATCATTTTTGCTTCTGTTGGAGCAGGAATGAATGTTAATGCTTTTGTATACCGTCATTAAAAAAATCGCAGTATTCAGTCACAGTTTACAGTCGCGGTATTCACAATCTGCAAAACTGAGTACTGCGACTGTAAACTGAAAACTAAAAAAAGTCCGCATCTTAAAATGCGGACTTTTTAGTATATTTGCGACCTAATATAAAATCAAGAACGATCGCTTGCTTCGTTCCTCGCAAAGACTATGTACGAAAAAACGTTTCCAAATAAAAGATTCAAACTTACTTTAGAATTTTTACAAAAGCATATCAAAACTTCTGAAACAATCCTTGATTTAGGAGTTGAAAACCCGTTTTCGAAAATCATGAAAGAAGCTGGTTATACTGTAAAAAACACCACTGGCGAAGATTTAGATTTGGACCAAAATGTTTTAAAAACAGACAACCAAAACGTAGTAACTGCTTTCGAAATCTTCGAACATTTATTAAATCCGTTTACGATTTTAAGTGAAATTAAATCAGATAAACTTTTGATTTCGATCCCAATGCGTTTATGGTTTTCACCGGCATATCGTTCTAAAACGGATATGTGGGACAGACATTACCATGAATTTGAAGATTGGCAATTGGACTGGCTTTTAGAAAAAACAGGCTGGAAAATCATCGACAGACAAAAATGGACAAACCCGGTTAAGAAGTTTGGTTTAAGACCTTTTTTACGAAGCTTTACAAATAGATATTATATCGTTTACGCTGAAAAAATTTAGATTTCAGATTGTAGATTTTAGAGTAACGATTTCTGATTTCTGATTTTTAGATAAAGTAAAACTAATCTAAGATCTAAAATCTAAAATCTAAAATTTTTATATGAAGTACTATATTGTTATACCGGCTCACAACGAACAGGATTTAATTGGCCTGACTTTACAATCTTTGGTTTCACAAACCGTTTTGCCTTCAAAAATTGTAGTGGTAAACGACAATTCTACAGATAAAACAGAAGAAGTTGTCTTGGGTTTTGCTAAAGATAATCCGTATATTTCTGTAGTAAACAAAACTTCAGATGCGATTCATATGCCGGGAAGTAAAGTTATTCAGGCTTTTCAAAAAGGTTTTGAAACTTTGGATGCTGATTACGACATTATAGTGAAAATTGACGGCGATTTAATTTTTCCTCCTAACTATTTCGAAACTATTATTAAACACTTTGAGTCCGATCCAAAAATTGGAATGGCGGGTGGATTTTGTTATATTGACAAAAATGGGGATTGGGTTTTAGAAAACCTAACCGATAAAGATCATATTCGTGGTGCTTTGAAAGCGTATAGAAAAGCAACGTTTCAGCAAATTGGAGGTTTAAAACCTGCAATGGGTTGGGATACTGTTGACGAATTGCTTTGCAAATATTATGATTGGAAAGTAGTCACAGATGAATCTTTGCACGTAAAACACCTTAAACCAACAGGCGCAAACTACAACAAAACAGCTCGTTACAAACAAGGAGAAGCTTTTTATACTTTAGGATACGGCTTTTGGATTACAGGAATCGCATCGGCCAAACTGGCGATGATGAAGAAAAAACCATTACTCTTTTTAGATTATATAAAAGGATTTTTGAAAGCAAAAAAAGCAAAAACACCTTTATTAGTTACTCCGGAACAAGCTAAGTTTATTAGAAATTATCGTTTTCAGAAAATGAAACAAAAGCTTTTTTAATCTTAAAAAAAATTAAAAAACTGTAAACTGAAACTGTAAACTGTAAACTAATCCTTAATTTAGCCAATATTTCAAAAACTATGATGCTAATTCGTTATTTATCTCAAATAGGAAGATATTTTTTAATGTTAAAAGAAATTTTCAATAAACAGACAAAATGGTCTGTTATGAAAAAATTGATTTTCAAAGAAATCGATGATTTAATAATCGACTCTCTAGGCATCGTTTGCTTTATCTCCTTTTTTATCGGAGGAGTTGTAGCTATTCAAACGGCATTAAACTTAACGAACCCATTAATCCCAAAATATTTAATTGGTTTTGCTACACGTCAATCTGTAATTTTGGAGTTTGCCCCTACTTTTATTTCGGTAATTATGGCCGGAAAAATGGGATCTTACATCACTTCAAGTATTGGAACAATGCGTGTTACAGAACAAATTGATGCTTTAGAGGTTATGGGTGTTAATTCTTTAAACTATCTTGTTTTTCCAAAAATAGTAGCCTTATTAATGTATCCTTTCGTAATTGGTATCAGTATGTTTCTGGGTATTTTTGGAGGATGGCTTGCTTGTGCCTATGGAGGTTTTTCAACTAGTCAGGACTTTATTCAGGGTGCTCAAATGGATTTTAATCCATTTCATATTACATATGCTTTCATTAAAACTTTAATTTTCGCAATGTTATTAGCGACAATTCCCTCTTTTCACGGTTATTACATGAAAGGTGGCGCACTTGAAGTGGGTAAGGCTAGTACCGTATCATTTGTATGGACATCTGTTTGTATTATTCTTTTCAATTATATATTAACTCAATTATTATTAGGATAATGATCGAAGTAAAAAACATAGAAAAATCATTCGGCGACAGTAAAGTTTTAAAAGGAGTTTCGACTGTTTTTGAAACTGGAAAAACCAATTTGATTATTGGACAAAGTGGATCCGGAAAAACAGTTTTACTAAAAACTTTGTTGGGAATTCATACACCGGATTCCGGCACAATTGAGTTTGACGGACGTGTTTATTCTGATCTAAATCCAGATGAAAAAAGAGAATTGAGAACAGAAATTGGAATGGTTTTTCAGGGAAGTGCCTTATTTGATTCTATGACTGTTGAAGAAAATGTCGCTTTTCCGTTAAGAATGTTCACAAGCGACAATAAGACAAAAATTAAAGAACGCGTTGACTTTGTTCTGGAAAGAGTAAATTTAGTTGACGCACATAAAAAATTGCCTTCTGAAATCTCAGGAGGAATGCAAAAACGTGTGGCGATTGCCCGCGCAATTGTAAATAATCCGAAGTATTTGTTTTGTGATGAACCGAACTCAGGTTTAGATCCAAACACTTCTACATTGATTGATAATTTGATTAAGGAAATTACAGAGGAATATAACATCACTACCGTAATTAATACGCACGATATGAACTCCGTTATGGAAATTGGGGAGAATATAGTATTTCTGAAAAAAGGTGTAAAAGCCTGGCAGGGAACTAAAGAAGAAATCTTTAGAACCGATAATAAGGATATCGTGAAATTTGTATACTCTTCAAACTTGTTTAAGAAAGTGAGAGAAGCTTATTTAAAAGGTTAAAAACCTTTTTAAATTCCAATAAAAAAATTCCAAATTCCAAACTTATAATTGGAATTTGGAATTTTTTTATTGTTCTTTTTTGGGCCGTTGGAATTTGGGATTTTCGTGTTGGAATTTCTAACTGTAATTTTATTATTTTACATCTTTAAAATCATTTTCTTCAACTATTATCGTCTGGTATGTTATTCCTTCGAAATTACTTGCCGGAAACTCATATGTTGCACGCTGTATAACTCCATCTTTAAACCTGCTTAGATTAACAGTTTCCTTTAGATATTTTTGAATATAGATAGTTTGTACAGACGTACCATTAGCCGTTATCTGATCCAGATTGAATGAATAGGTCAAATTATGAATTGGAGTCAAAGGAAACGTTGACAGATTATTGGTTTTAAACGTTATTTGGCAAGGATATAATTCAATTAAATTAATGGTATTAAATTCAAATTCTTTACCAATATATTTCATATCATTTGAACTATCTGTAATGTCAATTAAAAAAGGCTCCCATATAACTTGTGGTTCGTTTTTTTTGGTGTATTCGCCGAAGTAAAGGCTATAAAAATTTCCCTTGCCGCTCGTTTTAAAAGTAAAATTGTAATTTCCTTTATCGTCTGTATAGGTAGAATCAACATCTTGTATAAATTCATAATCCAGACTAATATCAAAAACTGAGTTACTTGTTACTTTAAATTCACCAACTTTAACTTTTAAATTAGAAATTGGTTTATCACGATAATCTGTAAGTTTACCAAAAACCCTGGTTTCAATTCCTGATTTAATTAATACAGGATCCTTTCTGCATCCTGCCATTGAAACCATTAAAACAAATAGAAGTAGTGTATTTCTCATAAAAAACAGTTTTGCTAAAAATACAATAATTTTATAAACATAAGACAATCTAGATATTAAGGTTACATAAATCTAAATTCCAATAAAAAAAATCCAAATTCCAAACTGCAAAGGTTGGTATTTGGATTTTATTTTTATGTTTTTTTTAAGTTGGAATTTGTAATTTTAAAAGATTGGAATTTCCTTTTATGATTGGAATTTCCTTTTATGATTGGAATTTCCTTTTATTAGAATTTCTCATTAATATTAATCAATTCCACTTCAGCATTTGGATTAAAAAGATAGGTTTTACCGGAGCTGATTTCAATACACTCGAAACGTTTGGTTCGAACTGCTAATTTCTTGAAAATTTTACCATTCTTTATTCTAAAAACACTTCCGTAAGGAATTTCAAAAATGTAATTTTTATCATTCTGCGCATCGTATTGCTTCAAGGCCAAAGACAAAGTAGTATCGGTATCACTACTTGCTGATGGATTCTTAAAATGCCTCGCTAATAATGGAAGTAACTGCCCGGGAAAAATCTCAGGTCTGATAAACGGAACCATCAAACGTTGAAAAGTAAATTTCCATTCATCTCCATGTGGTTTTATGTTTCGTCCAAACTTTTCAAAAGCAACCAAATGTGCAATCTCATGAATTAACGTCATCAAAAAACGATATTTATTTAAACTTGCATTTACCGTGATTTCATGTTTACCACTAAGTCCACGTCTGTAATCACCATGACGCGTCTGTCGCTCATTTACGATTTTCAGATGAACCTGATTGGCAACAATCAATTCAAAAACAGGCTTTACAGCGTGTTCGGGTATATATCTTGCTAAAGTTTCGTTCAATTTTTAAGTAAAAATGTTATTTGTTAAAAGTAAAAAGTTCAAAATTGGAATTTGCTTTTTGGAATTTAACTTACGGGTTGGTTGAAGAAACTTCTAAAACCTTTCCATTAAAATATTTATTCCCATTCAATGTAAAATCATAAATATAAGTTGCCATTCCTTCTGCTGAAATTGGTGCCTGGTAACCAGGAAAAGCTTCGTTTAGCATTTCTGTCTGAACAGAGCCTAAAGCCAGAACATTGAAGGAGATTCCTTTCTCTTTATATTCTTCGGCTAATAATTCAGTTAACGTAATAACGGCACCTTTACTTGAACTATACGCCGCCAAACCAGCAAATTTCAAACTGCCACGTACACCACCAATTGAACTGATTGTTACGACATGACTTCCTTTTTGAAGATAAGGCAAACAGATTCTGGTAAGATTGGCTACAGCAAAAACATTCACTTTATAAATACTTTCAAAATCAGCCTGCGTTGTTTCTGCAAAAGGCTTCAATAATAAAGCGCCTGCATTATGCACAACGGCATCTACTTTTTTCCAGGTTGAAGAAAGGAAACCTTCTACTTCCTGCAAAGTGCTTTCGTCAGCCAAATCAATTGAAAGACAGGTAACATTTTGATGTGCTAAAAGCGTCTGAGGTATTTTTCTGGAAATAGCCAAAACCTGATGACCGGCGTTCGCAAACTGCAAAGCCAATTCATATCCAATTCCTCTGCTTGTTCCGGTAATGATAATATTTTTCATATGGAGATACTATGTCTTTTTTAATGGAATATGCAATCGCCATTCTTAATCCCGTTTTATATTTGGAATCATGGCGATTTCATGAAGCAAAAATAAGCAAATCAAAATAAAAAGAAGGAGTATTATTTCATCGTAATTTCTTCCGTTGCAGTTGATGAAATTTGAGTTACTGCTGGCAATAATTCCTGAATAAGAGAAGTCATATGCGGAATATCCATCACTTTAAATTCGTCTGAAACATGGTGATAAAAATCAAAATTTTCGAAATCAAAAGTACTTATTGACTGGCAAGGTTTCTTAAACGCTTCGTAAAAAGAGTAATTATCAGATCTGTAGAACAACTTATACTCTGCTTCTTTTGGCAAAAAACCAATAGTATTTTTCCCGGTATATTCATTAATTTTCTCTGCCATATTTGACTTATCAAAACCCGTTACGTAAGCCAGAAAATCTCTTTTCATTGGCACACCAACCATTTCAATATTCAATTGGGTATATAAATTAAAATTAAGCTTTTGAAGTTTCGGAGCTAAACTTTTAGAACCTAACAATCCTTTTTCTTCTCCGGCAAAAAATACAAAAAGAATACTGCGTTTATTTGATTTTGTCTCTGCAAAATATTTTGCCATTTCTGCCACAACCGTCACACCGGAAGCATCGTCATTTGCTCCATTGTTAATTACATCAGCCTGTTGTTTTTTCTCCATTCCAATATGGTCGTAATGCGCACTTAACACAACAAATTCCTTTTTTAAAACCGGGTCCGTTCCTTCTAAAACTCCAACAATATTGTAAGCAGGAGATTTAAAGTTGGTTAAAGTATCGCGATAGGTTTTAAAATAGGGTTTTATATTATTCTTCTTAAAGAAGTCTTCTAAGAAAATTGCTGCTTTATCAATTCCTTTTGTTCCGGTTTCACGCCCTTCTAATTCATCGGAAGAAAGGTATTTTAAGAAATCTGAAACGTCGGATTCTTTGACTTTGTATGAAATGGCTAAAGGTTCTGACTCTGATTGAGATGCTTTTTCAGTTGTTGCAGATGGGTTCGATTTACAACTTAATAAAACCAATGGAAAAAGCAGAAAGTAAAGTTTTTTCATAACTGAAGTTTTTAGACTCCAGAAAGCTATATTTCTAAAGTCGCAGGTTTAAAATATTTTTTATACACTTTAAATACCTGAATACTTCCTAAAACAACAAAAAATAGCGGAATAAAAACAGGCATCCCATACTTTGAAAACTGATTTACTTTTTGAAAAATGGTCTGCAATAAAACAATCAAACTAAACATTCCTAAAAAAACACCAATCAAAGTTCCTGCAATATAATAATATTTTAACTTTCTTTCAATTGCAATATACTTTCCATTAAGCAAATATAAATTCCAGCTGGTCCAAAAAGGCAGTTGCAAAAAATTGAAACAATTCAAAACGATACCAATTACAAATGGAGAATACATTAAATAATCCCGAAAGTTAGAATCAGATTTAGCTGACTGATTAAAACTCGAATAAAAAACAAAAGCCAAAAGAAACATAAATCCAACCGAAAATAAATCTATGATCTTCATTAATTTTTTGTTACTAACTAGCTGTTTTGCAAAAAGTAATGTAAAATAAATCACAAAAGTCTCCACAAAAATGACTCCACACAAATAGAAAATCAGATTATGGAGCCCTGATTTGGAGTAAATTTCTAATCCAGCCAGGTTTAAATATCCCAGCGGAATTGATCCTAAAAAACTTACCACAAATCCTACTGCAATATTTTTTACTCTTTTCATTTAAAAATTCATGATTTTATTATTCTGTGTCAAATGCAGACGATATTCCCGCATACCCACCTTATAATCTAAATACGGCACACCCATTTTATGATTTTCAACGCTTATTTCATACATATACGTGATATGTCTGGCCAATTCTCTCCAGGCAAACCAAACCGAATGTTTAGGATCGTAAATGTGTGTTGGCTCGCTCGCCGCTCCGTTGAGTTCTACAATTTGAAAGTTTTCTCCGCGTTCTAATTCTTCAAAAGTGTTGTACATAATATCAAAACGTCCAAAATAGAATTCGGGAATTTGAGTGGCAATCTCATTCATCATTGCGGTTAATTTTGGCGTAATCAAATTACTTCCGTCAAGAAATTTTGCCCCGCGGGAATGATTTCCAAACGGAACCAGATTGAATGTTTCGTCTTTATACAAAATATGGGACAACTGATCACCGTATTCTTCTTTTAAAACATCAAATTGCAATTTAAATCTGGGCGTTTGTTTGATTAATTCTTCAATGGTCGATTTTCCATCGCCCTTAACAATCAAAAATTCTTTAGAAACTATTCCTGTAATTTTTCCTGTTTTTTGAAGTGGATGACGCACATAAAAAATACCCACTTCATTTTGAAAAGGAATTAAATCCTGTAGAAGAAAATCGAAATTTGCTTTTTCGGCGTACTCTTTCAATTCTGAAACTGTTTTGATTTTTTTTACACCAGATCCACGCAAACCAATATCTGGTTTTGCTATTAAAGGAAAATAAATTCCCTTTTCTACGACCAAATCCACGATTTTCTTTAAAGTGGTATTTTCCTTAATTAAGATCGTTTTTGGATAATATTTTTTGGGAAGTAAATCATAAATCTGTTTTTTGCTTTCCATCATAAATCCGCCATTTTTTATTTTTGGATTTGAGGCATTAAAGAAGAAAATGGATCTTGCTTTGATAGCATAATAAGCCCAAAGAAAATAAATAGGAACATACAAAACCTGAAAAGGCCAATACTCCCAATTGCTAATTTTATGGATAAATAGTTTCATTGGCAGAAATTTAAATACTTATAAAAGTGGATATAAAATTTTTTGTTTTAACCAGATCATAATAACGCAGCACGCACTTATTTTTTTCGATTACGGCCTGGGTTATACTTAAAGTTTGCAATACATTTTCTCTATTGATAATAAGGCCATTTTCTGAATCACCACGTTCGGTATTTCGATGAAAATCGAGTATTTCTGAAGCCGAAATTTCCTTTTGATTTTTTAGGAAATTAAAAAACCAATTTGCTCTTTTTTGTCTGACTTCCTTCGGATATAAAGTAACGGAAGACCAAATATGATTTTGACTTGCATTTAATAAAGTTTTGATTTTACTAAAACCATCCCAAATCAATTCATATAATTCTTCCTGCTGATACAAAACCAAAGTAAAAGGCTCAATGTCTTCCAGATTAATCTGATCCCAACAATCCTTTGGCGAATCATTTGAAATAATATCCAAAGCAATTAATCCTCTGCTTCTTCTATAAAAAAGCTCCGGTACATGTTTGATTTTTCCTCCGTTCAAAAGCACTAAAACAGTTCCGTTTTCATCAATCACAAACCAGGTTCCACCCGCTTTAGCATCTTTGGGATACAGGATATTTTTGCCATTTTGGCAATAATTTTTAGGTGCAACAGCACTCGGACGAATCACCTTTTCATCTCGGTTTGAAGTAATAATGATACTTCCGTTATTATTTACAAAACTTACTGTACACATTGTTTTCTATATTCAATAGTGGAACGGGCAACGCCAAAATTTTCATCAACTAAAACATTCTCAACCTGTAGCACTGCCACTTTTATTAACGCCTGATGATGAATACAATGTTCCAGATTATAAAGCAGCTCTCTGTAATAATTACTTTGAATTCTAATGTTGATACCGTCAATAACTTGCTCGAGATAGATTATTTTATTCTCACTTTTCAACCCCATTTTTATGGCAACAATAGATTGTTTTGCAAATTCAGTCTCTGTTTGAATGAGAGTGTTTCGTTCCCGATTGTCGTAATTTAAAATTCCGAAATCGTAACTATTTTCAAGACATTGAAACATCTCTAAAATATGTCGGATATGCTCACCAATTGTGGCATTACTCAAAGCTGGACAAGATCTTGCATAATCCTGATCAGACAATTGATCTAATAGATAAATTAATTCATCTAAACTGTGGCGTATGGATTTTAACAACATAACTATCTTAAATTTAGAAGATTAAACAATTTCTTTCTATCAAAATAAAGTAACACTAAACAGCACGATAAAGTGATCACGGCCAGGCTAAAAAGCAATCCGCCATCATTTTTTACTTCAATTCCTAATACAAATAAATGCGATGCAATAGCCCCTGTCATTATTCCGATTCCACCCAAAGCCCCGATCCAGGTTGTCGCCGGAATTAAAATTAAAATCGCGACAAGCAACTCTGCAATTCCGGAGCCAATTCTACCGTAAGGTTCTATTCCTAAGGTTGAAAATATATAGATACTTTCTTCTGCTCCGCTGAATTTAAAGAACAACGTTTGCAGTAAAATTCCCGAAGCCACCAGCCTGAAAATCCATTTTACAATTTCCGTTTTCATGGTGCCTTATTTATATATTTTCTTCCAATTATTGTCTGCCTTAACTTTTAAATTAGCCTCGTCTTTGTTCCAGCTTTTCAAAGTATTATTAAAATAAGCATTGTAGAACAGATATAGTTTTCCATCAATAATCTTAAAAGTTTCCGGATTTATTTCGACTTTTTCTCCGGCACTTCCCATCGCATAAGCGCACCATCCACCATATTGAGGTTCATATTTTGAAGGATTTTTCAAGAACGTTTCTTTATTTTCATTTGAAGAGAATATATAAATTACACCTTGATAGGCTGTTGAAATCTCTTTTTTCCCTCTCATCGCTTTTCCCTGAACAAAATAACCAACCGGATCATAACCCAGAATAGCCACTTTGTTTTCTAAATTATACTGACTGATTCTTTTTGCATCATTTTGAGCAAATGAAATCGCTGAAGCCAGAATTAATACTAAAACAACTAACTTTTTCATCTTAATTTATTTTAAGTTTTTTAATACCGAAACCAACAATTCCTCTGAAATACGATGCTTGAAATCAGGTGAAATATATTCGAATAGAATCTCATTTTCCGTATTTACAACAAAAACAGAAGGTACTGGCAAAAAGTTGGTATTGACTCCATTAGAATGTACGTTAATTACTGATTTATAGTTTTCCGGAGCTTCATAAGCAATTCCAATTGCTTTAATTAATTCCCCTTTTGAGTCAGAAAGTAAGGTGTATTTCACTTTATCCTTCTCTTCAGTCATTTTCAAATTTGCAGGAGCATCAGGACTTATGGCAATAATTTGAAATCCCTCAGCCAGAATTTGTTTTTCGGCTTCAGCCAAAGCCTGCAAATGTAAATTGCAATACGGACACCAGCCACCGCGATAAAAAACTAAAACGGTCTTTTTCTCTTTAAGTAAATCTGAAAGTTGAACAGCTGTATTCTCAGCTGATTTTAAAGTAATGCCTGGAATTTTCTCTCCTATTAATAAAGGAGCAATATCAGTCGCAGATTTGGGAATTGCGGTTTGTGCATTAGCAACCGTAGTAATGGTTACTAAAAAAATAAAAAGTAATTTTTTCATAATTTAAGGATTTACATCTTTTGATGATGTAAAACTACTTCACTATGAAAAAGCAAAATGTCAGCTAATTTACAATTGAACCAAAATAATTATAATTTGGTAATATCCTGAATAACAATTTCTTTTCGGTTGTAACTTAAAAGATGGTTCGTTTCCATTTCATTGAGCAATTGCGTAGCGGTTTGTCTGGAAGTACAAATAATCTGGGCAATATCATTCTGGGTCAAATAATTTTCGATGGTTACCGAATTTCCATTTACTGTTCCTTCTTTCTCTGCCCAGTCTTTAAGAAACTGATACAATCGGGTTTTAGCATCCTTAGAAATTAAATTAGAATAACTGTTTTTGATGCGTTTCATTTTTAAACCCACAAATTTGGTGTACGAAATTGCCAGAGTGGGATTTCGCAATAATAAATCTTCAAAATCAGACATTAAAAAACTACAGATCGCAACATCATCAGAAAGGACTTTTGCATATTCTTCATTT
This sequence comes from Flavobacterium frigidimaris, assembly GCF_002217275.1. Lineage (NCBI taxonomy): Bacteria > Pseudomonadati > Bacteroidota > Flavobacteriia > Flavobacteriales > Flavobacteriaceae > Flavobacterium > Flavobacterium frigidimaris. The sequence continues at coordinate 120,874 of NZ_MUGV01000007.1, read as the reverse complement.
TTATTATCTGTTTCTAAAGTCAATTCGCCAAACAAATCTCCTTTTTGAATAATGTCTTTTATGGTTTCATTTCCATTGTCATCAACGGCAACAATTTTGATATTTCCTTTTTTAAGTAAAAATATGCGTGGCACATCTGACGAAGAAAAATAAATAATTTCGCCTTTTGATGCTTTTTTAAAACCTGTAATGATACACAATTGTTTGATTTGAGAAAAACTCAAAGTCCTGAACAGCTTATGATCGCGCAAATACCAATACTTCAATTCTTCGTACATAAAACAATTTTCTTTATGTAAAGGTAGCCAAATTTAGAAGCAAACAAAAAAACCCTTTCAGACAGAAAAGTCTAAAAGGGTTTTGCTAATTTATTTTTTTTTGAAGAAAATTATCCTGCGATAACTGATCTTGAAATTACTATTTTTTGAATTTCAGAAGTTCCTTCGTAAATCTGAGTAATTTTAGCATCACGCATGAAACGTTCAACGTGATATTCTTTTACGTAACCGTTTCCACCATGAATCTGAACTGCTTCAACAGCTGTATCCATTGCTACTTGCGAAGCGAATAATTTAGCCATGGCTCCACTTACGTCGTAGTTTTTACCCTGATCTTTATCCCAAGCTGCTTTCATACACAAATGACGCGCCGCTTCGATATTAACCGCCATGTCGGCCAATTTGAAAGCAATTGCCTGATGATTGCAGATTTCTGTTCCGAAAGCTTTACGAACTTTTGAATAATTCAAAGCCAATTCATATGCTCCAGAAGCAATTCCTAACGCCTGAGACGCAATTCCAATACGACCTCCAGCCAACGTTTTCATTGCGAATTTAAATCCGAAACCGTCTTCTCCAATTCTGTTTTCTTTTGGAACTTTTACATCACTAAACATTAAAGAGTGTGTATCAGAACCACGGATTCCCATTTTTTGTTCTTTTGGTCCAATTGAGAAACCCGGCATATCTTTGGTCATGATCAAAGCATTGATTCCTTTATGTTTTTTCTCCGGATGCGTTTGCGCAATTACCAAATAAACAGAAGCTGTGTTTCCGTTTGTAATCCAGTTTTTTGTTCCATTTACTAAATAATGGTCCCCCATATCAATAGCAGTTGTTTTTTGAGAAGTGGCATCACTTCCTGCTTCTGGTTCACTTAAGCAAAAGGCACCGTGAATTTCTCCCGAGGCAAGACCTGGTAAATATTTTTGTTTTTGTTCTTCCGTTCCAAATTCTTGTAAACCCCAACAAACTAAAGAGTTATTTACTGACATTACAACAGAAGCAGAAGCATCAACTTTTGAAATTTCTTCCATTGCAATTACATATGAAATAGCATCAAGTCCGCTCCCTCCGTATTTCGGATCAACCATCATTCCCATGAAGCCTAATTGCCCCATTTTTTTCACTTGTTCTGTTGGAAAAATTTGTTTTTCATCGCGTTCAATAACTCCAGGTAACAATTCGTTTTGAGCAAAGTCTCTCGCGGCTTGTTGAATCATTAAATGCTCTTCGGTAAGATTGAAATCCATAGTCTTAATTTATTTTATTGTTTTTTGAAACCAAAATCAAAAAAACTTCGTTAATAGAGATGATTTGGTTTTTGTGGTTTTTGATATTTCTGCCTTTAAAGGGCTTCCAAAGATAATTTTTAAAACTCAAATTAACAATGCATGCATATAAAATTAATAGATCAGCAACAATTACGATAACGTTTTCGTAATTATTCTGAAATTTAGACGCAGAGGCATCAATCCTGCAATCTTTTCTTTAAAATTTAAGAATATAATTGCGTATAAAAACAGCTTTACTAAAAAGTTTTAGTAAATTATTTGGCCAAAAAAGATTAAACAGTTCATAAAACAGGTAATTGTACGTAAAACTACTCTTACTAATTTGATTATTAATCTGATACGTTCAAAAAAAATAAAAATTGGCATGAAAAAACATAGACAACAACCAGTCTAAATTAAGAAATTAACATTATTTTTGCCTAAAAATTATTATATCGACAGCTTATGAAAAAGATTTTACTTGTTCTTACATTCCTTTTAAGTTTACAATTTTCAACCGTTTCCGCGCAAACTCAACTAGAAGTTAACGGCGTAACGGTTCCCAGGAAAATTGACTTCCAAAACAAAACTTTACAATTAAATGGTGCTGGCGGAAGATCAAAAATGTGGTTGGAAGTTTACGTTCAGGCCTTGTATTTATCACAATTAAGCCAAGATCCAAAATTTATCATTGATAGTGATACTGAAATGGCGATCAGAATTGAGATTACATCCTCTATGGTTTCTTCAAACAAATTGACCAAAGCAATGAATACTGGTTTTGAAAAATCTGCAGGAAGTAATCTGGAAGAATTAAGACCGAGAATTGAGCAGTTCAAAACGATGTTAAGTGATGCTATCACGGAAAAAGATGTTTTTATTTTAGCTTACAATCCACTTGACCAAACCATCAACGTTATTAAAAATGATGTTGTAAAAGGAAAAGTGACAGGATTTGATTTCAAAAAAGCATTATTCGGAATCTGGTTATCTGACAAACCAGTTGACGAAACTTTAAAAAAGCATTTATTAGGAATATAATCTCCTAACATTCATAAAATTTTAAAGCCGAAAGCGTTATGTTTTCGGCTTTCTTTTTTTCTTTAAATAAAATTGATACAAAATACATTATTCGCATTATTCTATTTTATACTTTTACGCAAAATAAACATATCACAACAAAATGAAAGATTTATTACAGCAATTTGAAAATAAAGAACCTGAAATTGTTTTTAACTGGAAAGATTCTGAAACAGAAGCAGAAGGTTGGACAGTAATTAATTCACTTCGTGGAGGAGCCGCAGGAGGTGGAACAAGAATGAGAAAAGGCCTGGATATGAATGAAGTTCTTTCTTTGGCTAAAACAATGGAAGTTAAATTTTCTGTTTCCGGACCTGCAATTGGAGGCGCTAAATCCGGAATTAATTTTGACCCGAACGATCCTCGTAAAAAAGGTGTTTTGCAACGTTGGTATAAAGCGGTTTCGCCTTTGTTAAAAAGTTATTACGGAACTGGTGGTGATTTGAATGTTGATGAAATTCATGAAGTTATTCCGATGACAGAAGAATGTGGTGTCTGGCATCCGCAGGAAGGTGTTTTTAACGGACATTTCAAACCAACCGAAGCGGATAAAATCAATAGAATTGGTCAATTGCGTCAGGGTGTTATCAAGGTTATCGAAAACCCAAAATTTTCACCAGATGTAACAAGAAAATATACTGTTGCTGATATGATTACAGGTTATGGCGTGGCCGAGGCGGTTCGTCATTTCTACAATACTTATGGTGGAGATATTAAAGGTAAAAAAGCAATTGTTCAGGGATTCGGAAATGTTGGATCTGCTGCTGCTTTTTATTTAGCTGAAATGGGAGCCAAAGTAATCGGAATTATTGATCGTGACGGAGGATTAATCAACGAAGAAGGTTTTTCTTTTGAAGAAATCAGAACGTTGTTTTTAAATAAAGACGGAAATAAATTAGTTTCTGAGAATATGATTCCGTTTGAAGAAATCAATTCTAAAATCTGGACTATTGGTGCTGAAATTTTCACACCTTGTGCAGCTTCAAGATTGGTACAACAAACTCAAATTGACAGCTTAATCGCAAACGGATTAGAGGTTATTTCATGTGGTGCAAATGTTCCTTTTGCTGACAAGGAAATTTTCTTCGGATCGATCATGGAAGAAGTAGATCATAAAGTAAGTTTGATTCCTGATTTTATCTCAAACTGTGGAATGGCAAGAGTTTTTGCTTATTTCATGGAGAAAAAAGTGCAAATGACGGATGAGGCAATTTTTAATGATACTTCAGAAATTATAAAAAATGCGATTGTAAAAGCTCATGCTTTGAATCCATCAAAAACAAATATCAGTGCAACAGCTTTTGAAATTGCATTGAAACAATTAGTATAATTTATTTATGCTTTTATCCTAAACGAGTCAAATAATCTTTGACTCGTTTTTTTTGTTTCTCGCAGATTTGGCAGATTGAGCAGATTTTGGCTTGTGGTTAGAATTTCACGCAGATTAAAAATAGATTTAAGCAGATTTGCGCAGATTCATATAAAATTAAAAAATCTGCTCAATCTGCCAAATCTGCGAGCTAAAACTGCTTTTCATAAAATTATTCAAGCCCTTTCATTCTAAACAATTTTTAGTACTTTTAAACGTTTTTAATACGATACAATACAAAATTCAGAATCATAATGAGTTCCACTATTTCTTCAGATCAAAAGAAATCTCTACTACTCACCACAGCGATATATGCAGTCATTTTAATATTGCTGTTTTTTATACGCTTTTGGCCTCCATACAACCCGGAAAACAACGTAGCACTTGCTGAAGGTGGTGGCGGCGGTGGCGTGACCGTGAATTTTGGCGACAGCGATTTAGGTTCTGGAGCCAATTACAAAAGCGAAGTTTTAGATGTAAAAAACCAGGCAAAAGCGACTCCTGCAAAAGCAACTCCGGACGAAGCAATTATTACACAAGAAAACACAGCAGACGATGTTAATGACGTCGTTATTCCCGTAAAGGAAAAACCTAAAAAACCAACTCCTGTTGAAAAACCGGTAACAAAACCAGTTCCTGAGAAACCTAAAGTTTCAAATTCTACCAACGATGCTCTATCAAGCATTATGAAAGGATCCAACAAAGGTGGAGACGGTGATGATAAAGTGGCAGGAAACAAAGGAAAAGCAAACGGAAGTTTGGGTTCTAACGGTTATTACGGTAGCGGTGGTTCCGGTGGCGGCACAGGCGGTGGAAACGGAACCGGAAATGGTATTGGTACCGGAAGCGGTTACGGAGCCGGAAGCGGCGGAGGTTCTGGCGGAGGATCGGGATATTCTCTTGGAAACAGAAAAGCTTTATCGAAACCTGCACCAAAATATACTTGTAACGAAGAAGGAAAAGTAGTCGTTGAAGTTACTGTTGACCAAAACGGAAAAACAATAAGTGCGACTGCCGGAATTAAAGGAACAACGAATACAGCAAGTTGTTTATTAGATCAGGCCAGAATCGCAGCGATGAATACCAAATGGGCGCCGGATGATAATGCTCCGGTAAAACAAACGGGTAAGATTATTTATAATTTTAGTTTAAATTAAAAAACACGGATTTCACGGATTTACACGAATTATAATTACACATAAAAAAGGCTTTCTGAATATTTCAGAAAGCCTTTTTTATGTATATTCGTTTAGTTTGTCATTCCTCGTTCCTCGGAATGACAAGATTGCGTTACAATTCTAGTGAGGTTGCTTCGTTCCTCGCAATGACATACTTTGTGGTTACTTCTCTTTGCGGAGTTACTTGCGGGGATTCCTCGTTCCTCGGAATGACAAGATTGCGTTACAATTATAGTGAGGTTGCTTCGTTCCTCGCAATGACATACTTTGTGGTTACTTCTCTTTGAGGAGTTAATTGCGGGGATTCCTCTTTCCTCGGAATGACAAGATTGTGTTACAATCCTAGTGAGGTTGCTTCGTTCCTCGCAATGACATGCTTTGTGGTTACTTCTCTTTGAGGAGTTGCTTGTGTGATTTCTCCCTTCGGCAGAAATGACAAGATTGTGTTACAATTGTAGTGAGGTTGCTTCGTTCCTCGCAATGACATGCTTTGTGGTTACTTCTCTTTGAGGAGTTGCTTGTGTGATTTCTCCCTTCGGCAGAAATGACAAGATTGCGTTACAATTGTAGTGAGGTTGCTTCGTTCCTCGCAATGACATACTTTGTGGCTACTTCTCTTTGAGGAGTTTCTTGTGTGATTTCTCCCTTCGGCAGAAATGACAAGATTGCGTTACAATTGTAGTGAGGTTGCTTCGTTCCTCGCAATGACATACTTTGTGGTTACTTCTACATTAATCTTTCCTCTTGCTTCTTTCCTCTTGCTTCTTGCTTCTATACTCTTTCTTCTATACTCTATCTTCTATACTCTTTCTTCTATACTCTTTCTTCTATACTCTATACTCTATACTCTACACTCTATACTCTCTTTTCTCCGCGTGAGGGATAGAGCTAAGCTACCGCAGTAGCAGCGAAAGCCCGACCGCAATAAAAAAATGGGCGAATCAACTTTATGCTGATTGGCCCATTTTTTTATTGTGGTCACGCCCTAATGCTTATTTTACTTCGGACTTGTAGCAATTACAAACTTCAAATTGTTCTTTACTCCTATCTGCAATACATCAACTAAATCTTGTACCTGAAGGTTAAACGGAATACGAACGACAACCGTCTGATCCTTGTCTGCTCCAATTTTAGTCATTAAACTGGTTTCCAGATTTTCGAAATCAACGGGTTCTTTGTCGATGTAGAATTTTTTATCTTCGGTAACGGATAAGCTGATCAGCTGTTTGTTTGTTTTTTCATTTGATTTCGCTTTTGGCAAAGTCATTTTAATAACATTAGGGTTTGCAAGCGTTGAAATAATAAGAAAAAACAACAGCAGGAAAAACATAATATCACTTAAGGATGACGTCGCCACTTCGGCATGAAATCTTCTTTTTCTCTTAATAGACATAGCTTATGCTCTTTGAATTATATTGACAAATTCTAAAATCTGTTTCTGAATTTTTAAAGCAAAATCATCAATTTTTCCGTTCAATAAGTGGTACGCGCTATACGCGATAATACCCACAATTAATCCTGAACCTGAACTGATCATTTTTTCATATAAACCACCTGAAATGTTTCCGATACTAATATTTTCTGTAACGGAGATGCTGTAGAAAATCTTGATAACTCCGGAAATTGTTCCGATGAAACCTAAGGTTGGTGCGATACCGGCAATAAGTCCAAGATGCCCTAAACGTCTTTCCATTTCGCCAATTTCAATATCGGCAGCGCGGTCCATGTTGGATTCAATTTCAGCAATTGGTCTTCCGATTACTAAAACACCTTCTTTCAGAATATTTGCTGCAGCAGTATCACTTCTTTCTACAATTGTACGGGCCAGTTCAATATTTCCTGCGTTTAGTTTATCACCCACATCCTGCATTAATCGGCTGTCAATTCTAGATGCTTTGCTGATGTACAAATAGCGCTCAAAAATGACATATATAGTGTAAAACAATAAGATAGCGATTGGAATCAGGAAAAAACCTCCTTTTAAGATAAATCCTAAAACTGAGATCTCGGTATTTGGTGCAATTTTTTCGATAACTACGTTAGATGCGGCGTTTGCAATGGTATCTGTTTGTTGTTGAATAAAACTAAACATATATTAATTCTGGTTTTTAATAATTAATTGTAAAAAATATTTGAAATTTGCAATAAAGATAATTTTCACTCCCTTATAAAACTAAAAAAATCGAAAATTATTTCAATTTGCAACCATTTTATCCAAAATAAATGAACTATCAAGAGACCACAAACTGGATGTTTAATCAACTTCCGATGTATCAACTTCAAGGCGCTTCGGCATACAAAGAAGATTTAACCAATATTAAACTATTGGCGGCACATCTTGATAATCCACAAAATCAGCTAAAATGTATTCACGTTGCCGGAACCAATGGTAAAGGATCGACTTCGCATATGCTGGCTTCTGTATTGCAGGAAGCGGGATATAAAGTAGGCTTGTACACATCACCTCATCTAAAAGATTTTAGGGAAAGAATCAAAATCAACGGTGAGGATATTTCAGAAGATTTTGTGATTGAATTTATCGAAAAGCACAAAAACTTTTTTGAAGCCAATGATATGAGTTTCTTTGAAATGTCGGTTGGTTTGGCGTTTGATTATTTTGCCTCAGAAAAAACAGATATCGCGATTATTGAAGTTGGTTTGGGCGGAAGACTTGATGCGACGAATATTATCACACCTTTGATTTCAGTCATTACCAACATCGATTTAGATCATACGCAGTTTTTAGGCCATACTCCGGCATTAATTGCAGGAGAAAAAGCCGGAATTATAAAACCAAATGTTCCGGTTGTTATTGGAGAATATACTCCGGAAACGCAGCCTGTATTTTTGGCTAAAGCCGAAGAAAACAAAACACCTATTTATTTTGCATCTGATTTAATTTCAGAAGTTTTTCCGTCAGATTTAATTGGAGATTATCAATTTCAGAATAAGAAAACCGTTCAACAGACAATCGCTATTTTGAACGCTACAACTAGTTTTAAAGTTTTAGATACAGCTCTAAAAACGGGTTTACTGAATGTCGTTAAAAATACTGGTTTGCAGGGCAGATGGCAACAGCTTGGCGAAAATCCGAAAATCATTTGCGACACGGCACACAACAAACACGGATTGGCGGTTGTGATGAATCAGATTCAGAAAGAGACTTTTGAAAATTTACATATTGTTTTGGGTGTTGTGAATGATAAGGACCTGGCTTCTATTTTACCACTCTTCCCGAAAAAAGCGCGTTATTATTTCTGCAGACCCGATTCTTTAAGGGGATTAAGCACTGAAATTCTGCAAGATACAGCCAAAAAGTATGATTTAGTGGGTGAAGAATACGATTCGGTTAAAACTGCATTTTTTAATGCTAAGAAAAATGCTACGAAAGATGATTTCATTTATGTAGGCGGAAGCACCTTTGTTGTGGCGGAACTCCCTTTAAAATAAGAAGATTTGTTTTTTTGAGAAATTGGCGTTTAAAAATTCCGAACAAAATCATAACCACCTGATTTTTAATACATTAAATTTGTTTAGTTTTTTTAATAACCAATACAAATTTAATCATGAAAACAAGAAGTACACTTCTGGGGCTCGTTCTATGGATGACCCTGGCGTGCGTCATTGGACACGCACAAGAAAAACAAGAAAAACCAAAACCGGTTTTTATTACGATGACCACTCAGCATCGAAGCATGGATGCCAAAGCAAAAGACTGGAAAGCAGCTGAACAGGAATACTTTGATAAAGTAACCAGCAAAAACGACCTCATCATTGGTTCAGAACTAATGACCCATTATTACACAGACGACAATACCGAAGTTATCTTGGTTAACGTTTACAAAACCTGGGAAGACATTGAAAAAGCAAATGCGGTAAGCGATGAACTAATCAAAAAAGCATGGCCGGACGAAAAAGCCAGAACTGCCTTTTTTGAAAAATATGATAAATTCTACACTCCGGTTCATTCAGACGAAATCTACCAAAGTATTACTTCTATTGGTGAAATCCCTTATAAAGACCAAACCAAAAAACCTATGATTGTTTACATCCGAAAATCTCAGATGAACATGGCGGGAAAAGGAAAAAACGTAAAAGAATTCAATGAAAAAATAACTTTCAAAGATCCTTACATAAAAGCCTATTATCCGTTTCGCCATTCCTGGGGCGCCAACAGTACTGATTTCATGGAGGCTTTTTTCTTTGATTCAATGGCCGATTTAGAAAAATCAGGCGAAAAAATAGATGAATTGATCAAATCGACCTGGCCAAATGAGAAAGATGCTGATGCCTTTTTTGATGAATTAGAAAAATCTTTTACCGGAAAACACAGCGATTATATCTACAGGAACATTCCGTCGCTATCAAAATAGAAATTTAACCTAAAAAATTACGATCATAACAAATTCTACCCCAACAAGATAGAAAACACATTAAAAAAACTTTAAATTTTTAGTGTGTTTTCTTTGCAGAACTCGAAAACTAGCGTATATTTGCACTCGCAATCACGAAATGATAGCAACCTAGTAAAATAGGGCGATTAGCTCAGCTGGTTCAGAGCACCTCGTTTACACCGAGGGGGTCGGGGGTTCGAACCCCTCATCGCCCACCAATTTCTAAAAACTCCAAAGTCATTTGATTTTGGAGTTTTTTTTGGTTCGAAAGTTACCTTAGAACTTTTAGAATATTCATCAGTGCCTAAATCCGCATGGATTAGTGATTCGAAGAACTTAAGGTTTTAAACAATCGATTTTTAATTAACCCAAACTTCTTTGTTTTTTAAATCAATTGTAAAAACATAATTACTAATTGCTTCGAAATTGAGAACCCCATCATAAATTATGTCTCTGACGAAAGGTTTTATTCTAAGCTTTTTTTCGCCAATAATAAATTCTGATTCCTGATTTTTTTCATTTTGCACTTTCCAAATTTCAGCACTTTCTTGTGAAATAAGTAGCGGACCGCTGTTTCCTGAATCAAAAAGAAACCAATAAAGATTTTTATCCTTTGGTATTCCAAAAAATATATTCAGCTCTGATCCTTCCAGACCGTTTGCAAATCTCGTTTTTATAGGCAATTTTCCTTTTACCTTTTTTTTAGCAGAATTTTTATTTTCGACAATTACAATACTTTTAGAAAGATCAATTGTCAGAACATTTCTCTCAAAGGATTTAAGAGATATAATGCCGTCAATTCTTGGAAAATCTTTAGGAAGAATAGTCATCAAATCCCAAACACTCACTGTTTTATGAAATAAATTTGTTTTACCTATTGTGAGTGCAATATCATTTGCTTTTTTTGCCTTAATTATCTCTCCGCTCATCCTAAACCCTGTTATACAACCATATATTTCTTTATTTAAAGATTTTGCAATCTCCGGAGAAATGAACGTATCAGCCCCACCAGTATCAAAGAGAAAATTATATTTTTTCCCATCAATAAAAACATCTATTGTTTTCATGTTTTCAACATACGCTTTAAGTTGAATGGTGTCTTGCGCAAAACTGGAAATGGCAATGCACGCGAACAGCAGACTAAATACTGTTTTTTTTGTTTTCATAATTCTTTTTGCTTACTCTAAATTTGGTTTTCAGCATTATCCCGTTTAGACAATATTATCTTTGTTAATAGGGAGCAAATTTGATTTATTATTTGTTGCAAAACGACCGATTTCATGAAGTCGAACCAAATAATCAATAATTTTATCTAATCAATTTTAGAATGAGTTTTTCTATATTCACTAGGTGTCAAAGAAGTATGTTTTTTAAAAGCAGTATTAAATGATGATTTTGAATTAAAACCTACTTTGTACAGAATTTCTAAAGCCGTTAAATCGCTTTTAGAATGATTTTGTAATAATTCCATTGCATTTTCAATACGATATTGATTTACAAAATCAAAAAAGCGCATATTCATATTTGAATTAACCAAAATCGATAATTCACGGGCTGGCATATTTATTTGTGAAGCCAAATTTTGCAATGAAAGTGATGGATCTAAATAAGGTTTTTTTTCAATCATATATTTCTTTAGCATTTCAACTTGAAAATTGATAATATTATGATTATTCTTTTCTTCCTGAATTAAGGTTTTCTGAATATGTGTTTTGGTAAAGCCTTTTACTAATTTTAATTCAGAAGTTATTCCTTTAAAAAATTCTGAATATTTAAGCGATTGTAAAACAAACCAACTTATTGCTATCAATGCAATGATTTCTAAAAAGCCGTTAACAAATATCAAAAGTTGATGATAATCTGTATATCTTAGAATATTTTTAAAAGTCCCAAAATAGTGAACTATTGCAAATACAATTGTTATTTGAAATAGCCATTTATAAATGAAATTAGTAGAAAACGAATTATTTTCGAGATAGATTTTTTTATACTTTTTCAATAACGAAACGATCATTATAACGTATAAAAAATATTGCACTTCAATCATAATTTGAAAAATTATCATTTCAGCAGTTTCGGAATGATGTCTGAAAAAAAATCTTTGATCGAATTCATTTGAATAGATTCTAAAAACTAAAATTAAGTTAAGGACCACAAATGGAATGCAGTGCAGTAAATATTTTGTTTTCAATTGAAAATCTTCATAACAAAGGGACAACACATATACATAAAAGAGAGGGATATTCAATAAAATCATGGTCCATCTAAAAACTTCTATACTTGTGTGAATGGAAATAATAGTGTTGGAAATAAAAGCCCCGCTGGCATCAACAGCAGTAAGAATGAGGTAGCCTGCAAAAAGTCGATTTGATAGTTTTTTATTGGATTCGGCTGTCAATAAAAAAACAACAAGAAGAAATAAAATAAATACAGAAATTATTGCGATGGTTTTTAGAAAATTGAAACTATCCATTTAAGCAATTTTATTTTTTTACTCTCTTAATTTTTATATTATGACTAAAAATAGTCTTTTCTGACAGGCTAAGATATGAAATATCTCCTAATCAGTTTTACTTAAAACTACTTGCTTGAAAGCTTCTTCAAATCCTGCATAAAATGGTTCGTAAACAGGTTCGTAAGGGCCACCAAAAAACTCCTTAAGAAATTAAGGAGTTTTTTTTTATGCTATATTTTCTTGTGACTCGCTGTTGCGGGCACGGATTGCAAATCCGGGATCAATACGAAAACCTGTGGATTATCAAATATTACGCATAAATGTTAGTTAGGAATCAAGACGAAAAGCTGTGGAGCAGCAAAAATTCATTTCTTAATCAGTTGATAAAATGGCATAACCGTAATGATCAGACCATCCTGATTTTAGTGGCAATAATTGCCTTGTATGTGCTTCTCGAATCATTCCAACTTTCTCTAAAACACTTAATGAACCAATATTTTCAATTGCACAACCTGCTTCAATTCTATGAAGTTTTAAATTTTGGAAACCAAAATCAATAATTTTTCTCAGACTCTCTGTTGCAAAACCTTTGTTCCAAAATTTGAAATCGAACTTAAACCAAACTTCTGCATTTTTGTATTTCTCTTTCCCTAAGTTAATTGCAATTAATCCTATAAATTCTTTTCCTTCACTTAACTCAACCACAAATGTGTAGCTTTTGTTATTTTCTAAATTATTATCAGAAATCCATTTCTCTACAATAATTCTTGTTTCAGTTATGTTATTTGGAATTCCTAAAGTATTAAACTTGTCCGTTTCCCCCAAACTATGTAATTTATGAATATTACTAATATCTTCTTCCGAAACTGGTCTTAAATTCAACCTTTCCGTTTTTAAATTTATGTTGTTCATTTGTTATTTAAATATCCGTTTTTGCCAGGTGATCATTATTTTTCAATTATTTTCTTTGGAAGGTTAAAATTTTGATCTTTCAATATTGCTATAATCGCATCTGAGATTTCAAAAACTTTTCCGTTATAATTGTTATCTAATAGAATTATTGTAAATTTTTCTTCAATATCGGAAACTAAAATTGCTTCATAATTTCCAGCTCTTCCGTCGTGTAGATGTTCAATTAACTTTCCATTTTTATATTTTGCCTGTCCCAATGCCGATTGAGTATCGGGCAAATCAAACTGCTGACCTAATTTGTAAAGTGATTTTTTAGTAATTACTTTATTGTTGTGAAGACAATTTGCCCATTTTAATAAATCAATCGTTGTGAGATAAGTTCCTCCCGTTATTGGTAAATCATTTTTGTCCGGAACTAAATTATTATTAAATCCTTTAGCTATGTTTTCTTGCTCTTCTAAAGGAGTCAATTTAGCGGTATACATTTTGCAAGGTTCAAAGATGAATGTTTCTGCATAGGTTTTAAAAGATATCCCTGTTATTCGTCCAACGACAAACTGTCTTAAAAAAATATTATTATTGTTATAATCGTAATTTGTACCAGGTTTAAAATCGAGTGTGTCAATGCCCATTAAACCATCAAAAAGATCTTTGTCATTTTTAATGATTTTCCAATTTACATTAGGTATTCCGCTTGTGTATTGCAATAAATCTTCAATCCTAACCTCATTTGCCCATTTTGGTAATTCGGGAATAAATTTAGAAACCTTATCCTCCAATTTGAGTTTTCCTTGTTCTTGCAATTGGAGTAAAGCAACCGCACTAAATTCTTTGGTAATAGAACCAATATTAAATCTGTAGTCAGAAGTTAATTTATTTGTTTTTGTTGCGTCAGTAAATCCAAATGAAGTGTTGTATATTATTTTATTATTTTTTGAAACAAGTACATTTCCATTAAAAACTCCAATTTGGCTTGACCATTTCATTAAAGAGTCAATTTGTTTTATTTGCTTAGTTTGAGCAAATATGTTATTTGTGAGAAGTAATACAACAGTGAAAATTGAGAATAATTGTTTGTTATAGCGCATCGTTTAATTTCTTGCTTTCTTTATAAAATTTGGTCAACTGCCGTTTTATACCTTATGTTTAACACCTAATTAAGGCGAATATACGAAATACTTTTACTACAATTCATTAACCTTTTTTTGGAATACTTTTTTAAAGATTCTGATAATTTTTTTATTGAAATTTTCTTTAAATGATTTAGAAAATGGTTCATAAACAAGTCCGTATGGATCACCCAAAAAACTCCTTAAGAAATTAAGGAGTTTTTTATTGTCTATTTTCCAGATATACTCTTGCCACCAGAGTTGCTTATAAATCCTGATTTCCGAATCATTTATTTTTCTTTACGAATACCTTCAACTTTAGTATTCAGATTCCCTCTTATTAAATTTACAGCAGTTGCTTTTCCATCATTAAATTCAAATTGCAACAAGTTAGGATAATCAATAATTTTAAATAAACCATTTTTCAAATACACCAACTCATTATCATTTTTTCCTTTAAAATGCTCCAATAATGCTGACTCAACATAAAGGCGGTTATTTTTTTCTACTATTTTGGTTTCTACCCCCTGCCCATAAAGGAAATCGTCATAAGTTCCAATTAGTTTTTCTTTTACAGCTAAAGGCATTTCCTGAATGCTTTCAGTAATTGTTTCATTGTTCCAATTCATCAACTTCAGAATCGTTTTTTGAGTTTGCCCCATTACAGGAAAACGATTGGGTTTTTCTCCATTGGCAAAAAATACAAAGCCATTCCCATCTGTCATGGTAGCAGCAACAGTACCCCCGACTCCGGTATTGGAACCATTACACCAAAACCACTCATAGTTATTGTAACCAAAAGACTTTTGCCATCCGTAGCTCCAGCCTCCAACAGCATTTTTTAGAGCGGTTACTGCTGTTACTTTTTTTGCCACATCATGAGAAATCACTTTGTTGTTTTTATTGCGTAAGGCATTTTGCATTTCGATAGCCAGTGTAGCTAAATCAGTTGGCGTAGACCACATGCCTGATGGTCCAACTTGTGGTGTAATTGGCAAACCTGTTTTAATCACTTTTCCGTCTTTATCATGAACCAGAGCTACATTTGTTGGAAAGCCACTTTCGTTTGGCTGAATCATTGTAGTGTTTTTCAAGCCAAGAGGTGAAAAAATATATGCTGCAGCAAGCTCTGCCATAGATTTATTAAACGTGTCTTCTAATGCCATTTGAATAATGGTATAACCGCCTCCACTGTATTGCCAGCTAGTTCCCGGTGTAAACAAAAATTCTATCTCTTTATCATATCTCGGTATCTGTCCTAAAAGACTTTGTTTTATCGTTGGGATTACTTCGCCCTCATAATGATCTTCAAAACCTTCCTGGGTCGTACCCGCGGTATGATTTAGAAATTGTCTCCATGTTGGACTGTTATTTTCGGTAAACTTACTTTTTGGTAAATGCCAGCGTTTTAAAAAAGGATCTATTGGATCATCTAAATTAATTAGTCCTTTTTCTTCAAGCATAAAACAAAGAAGTGCCGTAATTGGTTTTGAAATTGAGGCTGTAGAAAAAGCAGTATTCTGGTCTATTTTTTCTTTAGAGTCTATTGATTTTACACCAAATTGGTTTGAATATACGATTTGGTAATTTTCAAAAACTACAAGACTGAATCCGGCAAGTTTGTATTTTTCTAATTGTTCGTCAATCTTTAAACTATCTGTCAAGAAGCTATAGTTCTTAATTTTCGGCAATGCTTTATGGCTTGTCTGACTACTTGAACTTGTTACTATAAGAAGTACTAGTAAATAAATAAGATTTTTCATGGTATCGATTTTTGGTTAAACGTTTATTTCGATACAAAGATGTGGAAGAAGCCATTCCTGCGCGACCGAAAGAAAAGATTCGAACGCATTTGCCTGAAAAAATAAGTACGAATCGTTTCAACAACAAGTACGAATAATTACAAAACAATGAATTACAATTGCTTACGATAAGAAGTTGGCGTATCTCCTGTATATTTTTTAAAAGCGGTATTAAAAGAAGATTTTGAATTAAATCCAACTTCATACAAGATTTCAAGAACGGTTACTTGATTTTTTGTACCATCTTTTAAAATATCCATCGCATATTCGATTCGATACGTATTAACAAAATCGTAAAAATGCTGTTCTAATTTATGATTGATTAAAAGAGATAAATCCCGAACAGGAATTTCAATAGCCACAGCAACATCCTGAATTGTCAACGAAGGATTTAAAAATGGTTTTTCTTGAACCATGTACTGCTTCAATTTTGATAATGATGCATTATATTCTTTTTCGTTTGCGACTGCTGGTTCATTATTTTTTTCTTCTAAAACCATATCCGAAACGAGTTTTAGTTTTGAGTCGATATTTCTAAATAAATCAGGATGATTTAATGCCTTATATAAATACCAACAAATAATAAACAGCTCTAATACTAAAATGACAATTTTGATCCATTCAGAGATGTAGGGGTAATCAGAAAATTTAAAAATATTTTTAAACATGACAATCAAATACAAAACAGACAGTACACTTGTAAACTGAAAAAGCCAGTTATACGAATTAATGCTCGTACCGGCATTATTTTCAAGATATAGTTTTTTTGCTTTTCGCAAAAGCATAAAAACGGCAACAAGATATACAATTGTCTGAAGATGAAACAAAATATGAGTGAACTGCAGTTCTATCATATTTTGACGGTTTAAAATAAATTTAATTTTAGAAGCGAGATCTACCGTATAAAAACGAGGTAATAAAATAATGTTTACAATTATATAGGGAAGCAAATGCAGGATGTATTTGACTTTAAACTTAAAATCAGAATAACAAACCGATAAAACATAAAGATAAAAAACAGGAATTTGCAAAAAAGAAAGTGTGTTTCTTAACATTCCAAAATTTGAAGGACCATCCGATATTATTTCGAATAAAGGCCCACTGACATCTATAGCTGTGATGCATAAAAAAGCAGCAAAAAGATAATTGCTTATTTTATATTTTGTTTTAACTGTCACCAGAAAAAAGGCAAATAATAACGAAATGAATAAAGAAATTACAGTTATAATAAGCAATACATTAATCTTATCGTTCATTATTTTTTGTGGTATAGTTAGGGTAAATAGTGTTTTAAAGGCGAATATAAGAATATTATTACTACAATTTAATAACTTTTTGAAATTGAGTTAGAAATGGGTTCTCAGTGTTATTTCTTTTAAAATTTTTCTAAAGCCTGCATGAAAGGGTTCATAAATAGTTCTATAAGAACCACAAAAAACTCCTTAATTTCTTAAGGAGTTTTTTTAACGCTTTATTTTTCTCAAAGAACTCAACTGACTCTTTACTAGATTGCAATTAAATATTCCTAAAAATATTAAAGCAGTCCCTTTAATACTTTTTTACCATTTTCATTATCCGGATTTAATTCGACAGATTTTTGATACATCTTAATAGCTTCTTCTTTTTTACCACATTGGAGTAACGCCTCTCCGTAACTATCATATATATTGGCACTCTTTGGAAAAATCAATGTCGCTGCAGCAAATGTTTGTAAAGCATTTTCGTTTTTTTGAAGTCTAAGAAATTGATAACCTAAGCTGTTAAAATCTCTTTCTGATGCGTTATAACTCTTTGGATTTTTTAAATATTCTTCAATCAGCTGATTTGCTTTTTCCTCACTTCCGCTTTCAAGTAAACTACCATACATTCTTGAAAGATTTTGCACAGGGATTACATAAGGCTTATTATTTATTAATTGTGAAATTGCATTGGATAAGACAAACATTGGAGCTGCATTATTAGACAGAAGTATCACAGTTTGGTTTTTATCAATATTATGCATCAAAATAGAGGTAAGCCCGGTAATAGAGCCATCGTGAAAAATGATTTTTCCGTTACTTTCATCAGTATACATTTCCCAACCCAAACCGTAGGCGATCTCTTTTTCTTCAAAACGATAAGAGGCAATTTTTCCATTATTGAGCTTAGCTGGTGTTAAAGCTTCTTCTAATTCTTTCTTGCCCAAAAGCTGGTACTTAAATAATGCATTTTGATACTTCTGCAAATCTAAAGCTGTACTTACAATACCGCCATTTCCATAAAAATTGCTTTTCTCCGATATTAAAAAAGGATCTTTTAAATTTGTAATATTAACTAAGCTCGTCGAATAAAAGTTTGGATAAGCGTACAACTCTACCTGATTCGGTTTCTTCAGTTTTCTATTCTCCGGAAGAAATGAATCTCTCATGTCGGCAGGTTTGAAAATATTCTTTTCCAAATACGCTCTGAAAGCAATTCCAGATATTTTTTCCACTATTAATGCTGCAAGACAGAAATTAAGATTGTTATATTCCCATTTATCACCGGGCGAAAATGAAAGAGGTGTATTATTCTGAAGTAATGTAGGTATAATATCTCCGTTAGAGATAATTTTTTCAGGTTGTTCTTTTATTACATTATCAAATAGATGATAATATTCCGCCAATCCGGAAGTATTACTGAGCAGATGCCTAATGGTAACATTTGGATATGGAAAATCCGGAAGATATTTTTGAACAGGATCATCAAGCTTTAATTTTCCTTGTTGTTTAAGCTGTAGTATTGCTGTGGCCGTAAAAGTTTTTGACACAGATGCAATTGGAAACTGAGATTTTTCATTGATTTTTTCTTTCTTTTCGATATTAGAAAATCCATAAAAATTAGAAAAAGTCTTCTCTCCTGATTTTGAAATTAACACACTACAATTAAAAAAGACTGTTTTTATTGACTGTTGTAAAGAAATCATTTATTTCTTGTCCAGAAGCAGCGCTCGCCACAATTGACGCTATAAAGATGAAAAAAAACTGTTTGTTCATTCGATTGATTGATTGATTGATTTTTTATCGGACGTGGAATTAACAGAATCACCTGTTGCACTAAAAAAGAAAAGCAACTGATTGGAGTCTATCATTATTTTAAATAAATTATAATTGTTGATATTCTAATTCGGGGCTGTAAAAAATTTTCACAATGCCGTTTGCAATGTTGCAATAACTTCCTTTTCGTTTTTTGTAATTAATCCGCCATAGATATCTAAAATTTTACCGTTTTTATCTAAAATCATAGTCATTGGCAAAGCATTTATTTTTAATTCTTTAAGAAGCACAAAATCTGAATCTATGATCTGTTCAAATTCAAATTTATATTTTTTGAGAAAAATTTCAACATCTGCAGCACTATCAGTTGTCATCGCTACAAAATTCACTGAACCTTTAAATTGTTGTTTTATGCTATCTAAATCAGGAAGTTCCGTAATACAAGGTGCACAATTTATTCCCCAAAAATTAATCAATGTTGGTTTTCCTTTTAGATAATTTTCATCATAATTTTTGCCTTCCTTGTTTTTAAACTTTTGAATTTCAAATACAGTCCCAATCTTCTTTTTATGTTTCGTAAATGGATTTAAAAAAGTTACTTTCACCTCTTTTATTACAGAATCATTTCTTGTAATGCTAGTCGCTTCTACATCAACATTTATATTTCCTGTTTCAATCATATCCGTTTTTTGCCTGTTAAAAGCATCTTCATTTAAGATTATACCATCAGGCATTTTGTAGTAATTCGTTTGCGCTAATAAGGCATTCGAATTAACAAATAACAACAAAAACAGCATGGATTTAATTTTACTCATTGATTTGGTTTTAATTCTATTAAAATTATCCTTAGAAAAAATGCTCTTATTCTATTAGCTAATGTAGGAAAAAATTTAGCAGCAGTAATTTGAAATTATTTTATCGCAATTTTCTCCAAATACAGCAAAAAATGATTCCTAAACAGCCTTCTAAAACCCCATAATCTCCAAAATGCTATAATAATTTTTCACTATATTTGGCCTCGTCGTTGGCTTGTTTAAAAATTCAACCGATTAATTGACAATGTCTTAAAACACTATATTATACCCCATTTTATAAACCCCAAATTTTAAAAATGAAAAAAAACCTACTCGCTCTTTTATTTGCATTTACTGTTATAAATATCTTCGGGCAAACACCAACCCTTCCTACACCTGTCGAAACTAATAATGCAACCCTTGCTATTAGTGACGCATTAACTACTAAAACCATAAGTCCGGTTAAAAAAGTGCCACTAGATGAAGCCTTGATTCTGATTTATGATTATGACGGCACCCTTTTTACCTTTGATCTCGAATCGGAAACAATTGCCTGGACGGTAAAAGCTACAGATTCGCATACCGAAATGTGCGCCAATGGAGTAACACTAATTGATGGCGTAATATATGCTTCGTTTATTAATGGTGAAATTTTTGCCATTGACAACCAAACCGGTAGTATTTTTTGGAAATCAAGAATAGGTAATAGTACTGATCAAATCGTACTAAAAGATCAAATTCCAATTATAAAGGATGGCAAACTGTTTATTACCAGTCAAAATGGTACTATATACGCTCTTAATACAAAAGACGGAAGCTTACTATGGAAGTATAAGCTTGATACTACCAATAATGATATACCGGTTCTCGTTTTTGACAACAAAGTTTTTACTCAAAGCGGAAACTTTTTATATAGTTTTGAAGCCAATACAGGAAAACTTATTTACCAAAAAGACTTTGCAGAAACAATGCACGGAAAACCTGTAACAGATGGTGAAAATGTATTTGTAACAAATGAAAAAAATGTACTTTTTGCCTTAAGCCCTAATAACCCAGACATTTTGTGGCAATTTAAATTTGATGAAAATCAGCATAATGTTAAGGAGCGCATACTTTGTAAAGACAAAAAAATATATTTTGCAGCACAAGGACCAGAAGTTTCTTCTGTATACGCCGTTGACTCAAAAACGGGAACTCAGCTATGGAAAACCGATTTTAAAGGTGATACCATAGAATATATTATCGAGGAAAGTGATAATATATGGGGATATACCCGTAAAGCAAAACTTTTTCAATTAGACATAACGAATGGTGAAATAGCAGCCGAAACAAAATTGACAACCCAACCTATTTCAAATTTTGAATTTCCTGTTGATGAGTCCTTATTTTATTATTCAGATGCTGCCTTAATTCAATTTGACTTAAAAACAAAAGACGAAAACGAAGTTTATCTGCGAACTTCTATTAAGGATAATGCTTACAGCGCTTATCTAAAAATAATTAGACAATAAAAGAAGATCCTATTCTTCAAGACCCGTATTCTTAAACAAGCTTACAAAAAAAACTCCTTAATTGTTTAAGGAGTTTTCTTTTGCTTTGCCATTTTACAAACTTTCTTTTATTCGCTCGGTAATTTCATTAATTGTTCCGAGGCCATCAAACGTAATTACTGCGATTTTCGATTTCATGTATTCAATTGCAGGTCGGGTAGATTCCTCAAAAACTTCTATTCTTTTTATATGAATTTGAGGATCTTTGTCGTCTTTCCTGTTAGAAGTTTCAGCTCTTTTTTTGGCCCTGATCAATAATTCAGATTTTGGAACCTCAATATTTAAAACTTTTCCGATTTTCAGGTTTCTTAAATTAACCAATTCAATTAAATCTTCAACCTGAGCTTTCGTTCTTGGATAGCCATCTAAAATTATTCCGGCTTTTGATATGTTTTTATCCAATATTTCACCAAAAAGATCTTTCATTATAGCGTCTGGAACTAAATTTCCTTTCTCTTCGTATGAAGACATTATTTTTCCTATTTCAGTTTCCTTTTGCTTTTCCTGCCTGCACTTGTCACCGGTAGAAATGTGCTCAAAACCAAGAAGTTCTTTTAATACCTCACATTGCGTTCCTTTTCCTGAGTAAGGTGGCCCGGTTATTATTAATATTTCCATTTAAGTTAATTGTTTTACACTTTCCTCTAAATTTTAATCTCTTTTTTAATGCAGAATAGAATCTCCTTTGCCTAGATTCTATTCAAGCGAAGATAAGGAATATCTACACGATAATTAATTGATTTCCTTAAAGAAAAACAGAACCTAATTGGCTGTGTCTATTCAAATTTTTCCAGGCTCTGCATAAAAAAACTCCTTAAAAATGTAAGGAGTTTGTCTACGGTGTAAATCTCTAATTCTTTTTCAATTGTGTACACCAATCTAAAAAAATAGATTACCAAATTTTACAAATTTCTCAATTTAATTTCTTTATTCACCAGGGTAAAATTTAATAATAAAGGAACAAAAGTAACCGGCAATATAAAAACAGGAATAAGTGCGATAGCAACGTTTGATCCTTTTACAGTAAAAAGATAAATCATAACAGTAATAGCTAGCATAAAAATAACGCCGAATCCAATCGAAACACCTTTAAATAAATCTCTCTTTTTTAACAACTCTTCATTTGTCAACTCTCGATAAATGCTTTTCTTCATAATACTGGTTTATTTTATTTTTGAATTTGGTTTAAAATTTCTGTTAACTCTGGTTATTTAAGCACCATAAGGCGCTATTTTTCAATCGGTGTAAGAATGTTTTTAATGCAATTTATTAACTTTTTTTTGAAAAAGAATTGTATTAACGATAATTTAATCCACAAGTATTTAACAAAAAATAGAAGCTTAATTTACAAATAACCGTACGCTATAAAACTATTCTGTAACATATAAATAAAAAAGCTACATATAGAAGGAGAATATATTTTTACCTAAGCTTATTTTACAAAAATCATTAAAACCTAAAATATGAATTTATCAGAATGGCTCATTTTTATTTTAATTATGCTCATTATTCATGGTTTATCTACCTGGAAACTTTATTTAAAAGCGGGAAGAAAACCGTTAGAATCATTTATACCGATTTATAATTTAGTAATCCTTATGAAAATTATAAATCGACCTGGATGGTGGGTTATTTTATTGTTTATTCCGATAATTAATCTGATCATGATTCCTGTAATTTGGGTAGAAACCATCAGAAGCTTTGGAAAAAACTCCCGATTTGATACCCTGCTGGTTTTGGTAACATTTGGATTTTATATTACCTATTTAAATTATAACTCCGGAAAACTAAGCTACATTGCGAACCGGGATTTAGCCTCTCAGACAAAAGCAAGTGATACCGTTAGTTCTCTTTTATTTGCTGTCATTGTTGCGACATTAGTGCATACATATATTATACAGCCTTTCATGATTCCGTCTTCATCATTAGAAAAAACTTTATTAACCGGAGACTATTTGTTTGTAAGCAAAATTAACTTTGGAGCAAGAACTCCCATGACCGCAGTTGCTTTGCCTATGGTTCATGATTCTATTCCGTTATTAGGTACAAAATCATATTTGTTTAATGATGATGTTACAAAAAAAGAAACAGCAGTATTAAACAAGTTCCAACTACCTTATTTTAGATTTCCTTCAATAGAAAAAATTAAACGCAACGAAATTGTAGTATTTAATCAGCCGGCAGATACTTTGCGTGACATGGATAATTTTCATCCGGACAGAAACTACTATAAGCCAATTGATAAGAAAACAAATTTGGTAAAGCGATGCGTTGGTATTCCCGGAGATTCTCTCGAAATCAGGAATGGAGACATCTACATTAACGGAAAATTAAGCAAAATGCCAGAGAGTGCAAAACCTCAATTTAACTTTTTTGTAGACACCAAAGGGCAAGCGATTGATCAGGAAATACTGTTCAATTTTTATGGTGCCAAAGAAGGCATGAAGTATCCAGGTGGAGATTTTGCCCTAACCAGCAATGGCGAATATTTTTTGACCCTGACCGAGAAAGAAGCAGCTGCCATAGCCAGGAATCCAGTAGTAAAAAGTGTTAAAAAATATTTATCTCCCAAGGGAAAAGATGAAGGTGTGTTTCCGCATGTTGCTTCTTTAGGATGGAATGTCGACAATTTTGGCCCAATATACATTCCTAAAAAAGGAGCAACTATTCAATTAGATATAAAAACACTCCCTTTTTATAAACGAATTATACAAGAATACGAAAAGAATGATTTAGATGTTAAAGACCAACAGATTATCATTAATGGAAAAGTAAGTACAAGCTATACCTTTAAACAGGATTACTATTGGATGATGGGAGACAACCGTCAAAACTCTTTAGATGCACGTTTTTGGGGCTATGTTCCCTTTGATCACGTAATAGGCAAACCTGTGTTTATATGGTTTAGCTGGGATAAGAATGCAAAAGGGATCAAAAAAGTAAGATGGAATCGTATTTTCTCTGTGGTAAATGGAAATAACGAACCTAAGTCTTATTTAATTCATTTTATAGTAATACTGTTTTGCTATATTGTCGGTAAAAAAATAATAGCGAAAAAGGCAAAAGAATAATCAATTCTGTGAAAACACAAAAAAACTCCTTAAGAAAATTAAGGAGTTTTTGCGTTTAAATACTACGTTATTACTCTTATTTCTCTCCATATATCACCAAAGCACTAGAATCAATTATAATATTCCCGTCAGGAAACTTTTCATTAACTACGGCATACGTTTCGGTTTTTATTTTCTCTTTCATAACATCGCTCGCATTTGCGAGAGCGGCAACTATAGGAGCGGCAACTTCTGTTTGCATACCCCAATAAGTATCAACTGTTTTGCAGTTCAACTTTCCTGCTACTTCGACCTGAGAAATATTTTTCAGTCCTGCCTGCAAAAATAGGTCAGAAATAAATCCGTCCTTCGCACAACGAAACATTCCGGGAGAACCCGGCGGCGGAACCGGAAGTTCCATATTTCTACTTATTGTTCCCATAGTAGCGGTGACCCAAAAATTCTTTTCGGGAACATTCCAGACCGCTGTCGCCATTCTTCCTCCGGGTTTAAGAACACGAACCATTTCTTTTGCGGCGAGTAACATGTCCGGAAAAAACATAAATCCGAAACGGCAACTTATGGCATCAAATGTATTGTCATGAAAAGGAAGATCACACACATCGCTGGTAACTGTTTCAATATTTTTGATACCTCTCGCAGCTGCATTTTCCTGGGCTATTACCAACATATCATGGGCAAGATCGGTCATAATTACCTTTCCTCCCGACAATTTTTCAGCAATGCTCAAGGCAGGTTCTCCTGTACCCGAAGCAACATCGAGGATAAGATCATTATGCTGCGGGTTTAACGATCTAATTATTTCATCTCCCATTGGTTTTAAAAAATCCATTACGAGTTCATCCCATTTCTTCCAGCCTCCGGAAAATTTGTTCCAGGATTGTTTTTGCTGCTCACGAATTTGTTCAAGGTGCTGTTCCATTTTCTTAAATTTTTGAAGTTTACTACGAATTCTTTTTCTTCCAAAGTGAGGATGGCGTGCAACTAATTAGTAACAACAATAAACTGTTCAAATGAAAGGAAGTATATTATGGAAGAAGATAGTACTCAATAAACAAAGATACAAAATATTAAAATTAAAGATACTGATTATCAGCTTGTTAATTCTTATCGTATTTCAAAGAAATCTTAATAGTTTTTTAATATCGTATTTAAAACCGGTTCCTTAATAACTTTGTAAAACAACAAAAACTCCATTATTTCTAATGGAGTTTTACATAATTAATTCGTTTGAAAAATAAGATTACAAATTCGCTTTATTTGATTGTGTATCTGTCAAAACAGTATCATAAATCTCATTCAACAGGTTCTGTCTCATTTTTGAATTTCTTTGATCCAGCAATATTATAATACCCCAATTTTTAACTCTGTTATAACATATGATAGAAGATTGTCCCATAGAATCTCCAGATTTTTGATAGATTGTGTTTTTATCATCTGTCATTATATTTACTCCCAATCCCAATTCTCTATTTTCTGCCTTGTAGAATATTTTTTCTGTAATAATAGCCGCTTTGCTTATTTCTGTTTCTTGATTCAAAAGCGCTTTTAAATAGGTTACCATATCAGCAGCATTAGATTTTACTAACCCAGCCGGAGCTGTAACATTCCAATTGAAGAATTCCTGAACACCTCCTTCTGGATTATGCCCCACTGTTCTGTTTTTTACATTAAAGTCCTTAGTCAATGTATTTGTCATTTTTAAAGGCTTTATGATCTTATTTCTAATAATCTCATTATAACTTTTACCATACACATTTTCTAAAATTTGACCTAGTAAGGTATATCCAATCGTAGAATAACGATACTTACCATAATCCTTTAGTTCACTGCAATTATTGACTAGATCAATCAATGTTTTTTCAGTTACAGTACTTACAGGTTGTTGCGGATTTAGTTCAATAAGCTTTCCAAAATCGATGTCTGGCAAACCAGATTGATGTGATGCCAGGTCTGAAATTTTTATTTTGTTTTTAAGTTTTTCCTGCAAAACATATCCTTTTGGAAGGACACTGTCTATATAATCATCTGTTTTTATTTTCTTATCTAAAACTGCTTGTGCAATTAAATTTGAAGTTAAAATTTTAGTTATAGAAGCAATTTCGAATAGGGAATTTTTATCAATTTTAATTTGACTGTCTTTACTCAAATTACCATATGCTGTAAAATACTCTTTATCATTTTGAATAAAACCAACACTGATCCCTACATTAGGATTTTTTTGATAATTATCCTTTATTATGGAATCAATCTTTCTGTTAAAGTCTTGTGCAAAAGAAAATGTACTTGTTATTAATAAGGCTGCTAAAAATTTTAATGAAGTTTTCATTGTATCATGGTTTAGGTTAATGATTTATTTCGATACAAAGATGTGGGAGAAATTATCGCTACGCGACCGAATAAAAATACTCGAACGCATTTGTTTTGATAAATACGTACGAATAGTTTAAAACAGAAGTACGAGTAATTACAAAATATTGTTTTACAGCATTTTACGATAATAAGTAGGCGTATAACCTGTGTGTTTTTTGAAAGCAGTATTAAAAGAAGATTTTGAATTAAAACCTACATCATATAAAATTTCTAAAATAGTCAGCTTACTTTTTGTACTATCTTTTAAAATATCCATCGCACTTTCTATACGATAAGCATTAACAAAATCGTAAAAATGCTGTTCTAAAGTATGGTTAATTAAAAGAGACAAGTCTCGCACAGGAATTTCAATAGCGACAGAAATATCCTGAATGGTTAAAGAAGAACTAAGAAATGGTTTTTCTTCCATCATATAGTGCTGCAATTTCAACAACTCTTCACTATGCTCTTTTTCATTTATGGTAAATTGATTACTATTTTTTTCTTCTAAAATTATATCCTGTACCAGTTTTAATTTTGAATCAATAGTTCTAAAAAGACCTGGATTATTTAACGCTTTATACAAATACCAAAAAATAATGATCAGTTCAAATAAGACTAATCCAATTTTTAATCCTGCTGAAATGTTAGGATATTCGGTAAATTTAAAGATGTTTTTTACTAGTGCAATAAAATAAAAAGCCGAAAGAGCTACCGTAAACTGAAACAACCAATTAAGGGATTCAATACTTGCTCCTGCATAATTTTCAAGATATATTTTTCTCGCTTTTCTCAAGATCATAAAAGCGGCTACAAGGTAAAATAACATTTGAATGTGCATCAAAACATGATTGAACTGTATTTCTGGCATACTTTTTATATTTGCCAGAAAACTGATTTTAGAATCCTCGTCGACTGCATAAAAGCGGGGCAACAAAACTAAATTTGCTATTAAAAAGGTAACACCATGAATTAAATGCTTTCGTTTTAACTTAAAATCAGAATAGCAGACAGATAATACATATAAATAAAAAGTGGGAAGCTGCAAGAAAAAAAAGGAGCTTATAAAAATTCTCATATTTAATGAAATCGCCAATAAATCGCCAAGATTAGCGCTAATATCAATTGCAGTCAAAACCAGAAAAAAAGCAAAAAGACGATTACTTAATTTGTGTGCTGTTTTCACGGTCAGTAAAAACAAGGATAAGAATAATGCAATGAAAATTATTATTATAGAGATCGTAACCAATAAATTAATTTTATCCATTAATCATTTTATTTTTCATTGTTGTTTTCAGGAAAGTCTTCCGGCGAATATAGGAATTTTTTTTACTGCAAATAAGTAACACTTTCAGTTGTTATCCCATATTAAGGCAAGTATTTCTACTTAATAGACCTGAATAAGGTTTCAAGTGTCGAATTCTTTTGATTCACTAGTATCAATTGGCTTTTATCTTCCAAAAATATTCTCTCTGCAAACTCTTTGTCCGAATTAAAGTGCCAATTTTTTAATGCCGCAAATTTACTTTTAACCAGTTTTAGTTTTTCAGCATTGTTTTTTGAAATGATAATCACTTTAGTCAATGGTATCTTCTGCATTTTTTCAATACTGCTTTCCGTGATTTGGTCTTCATATTCTGTTCTGGAACGATAACGAAACAGTTGTTTTATTGTAGTAAAATCTTTTTCATTTTCAGAAATTACATATCGGTACGTCATTATATTATCAAGTTCATTTACCCAATTCGGAAAATTCGTTTCATAAATACTGATGTAATTATCAATAAAATTTTTATCAATTGCTTTCTTCTGATTAATATACTCCTTAACTAACGGATAAATTTGCTTTGCGATCCCATTAATATATTTTTTGTTGTACCAATCCTGTGTTTCCAATTTTCCATCTAATTGCTCATAAACATAGCCATTGCCAAGTGCCGTTGCCAGAGCTTCATTCATAATTTGATACGCATAATTGCTACATTTCGATTTATTTTCCCTGAAATAGGTATCCATTTCTGTTTTTACTTCAAGTGATTCCTCATCATAAATGATATGAAAAGTTTCGTGCAACATTACACTAAACAAAACTTTATATGATATTAAATCGGTTTGAATGGCACTTATAAAATTATTGCAAAACGCTTGCGCCGTGAATCCTTTAGAATTGGGTAACGGATAGAAAGCGATATTGAAAGGAATTGCATTATCCCAACTTGAATTGTAAAACAACAATCCCATTTCGAAATAATTTTCTATCTGGTGTTCGTTCGAATATTTTGTAATTTCTTCAAGTTGCTTTTCAAATTTTTCTTTGTTCGGATTGTAAATTAGTTCGTTGTAAATAGGTATAAACTCAGATATACATTGCGCTAAATCACTTAAAATTTTGTTCGGAATAATTCCATTCGAACGAAGTTTAAATTCCTTTATATTTTCTGTTTCAATTAGATTTTTTTTCAAAATATCCTCCGTTTGTACACTCTTTTTTGAGCCGTATGGAAATTCTTCAAAACGATAACTGTAGTCAATCGTTAATTTATCAAATTTTGAAATTATACTTTTATAATAATCCGTATTGTATTTTGATTTTTGAAATTCAGTCTTGAAAACATTCTCAGGATAATTTTCAGATAGATTTTGCAAAAAAATTAAAACAGCCAATTGTTCAGAATATTTAATTTTGAAGGTTGTTTTTTGTGCAAATGCCAAAGATGTCAAAAGTAAAAATGCTAGCAAAAGTCTTTTCTTCATATTATGCGTTTCGTTTTTTGGTCCTCTGACACATCTTTAATTCTAACTAAAACATTCTTATTGTTCCAGCCAATATAAGTATTTTTTCTATTAAAAAATACATCTGGATATTACAGCACTTTTGCTACCATTTTATTTTTCGCTCTGTCTTTGATTTAATTTGCATATACTTTAACAAGTCTATTAACACAATTTAACAGCTTCGAAAATTAATTGATATAAGTTTACCCAATCAATTTATAATCAAAACTATATATGAAAAAAACTTTATTGGTAGCTGTTATTTTGTTTTCATTTTTTTCTGTTAAAGCTCAAAATGAAACTATTGTAGATCCGTATCAGAAAAACAATGAATTAAAATTAAATGTAATTTCTCCTTTGTCCGGATCAATCGAGGCAACGTATGAGCGGCTTTTAAACAAAAAATCATCATTGGGAATTTCTTTTTTGACTGTATACGATGACACGATTAATGATGATTTAAATTATTATATATCTCCCTATTACAGAAGATATTTTGGAAAGAAATATGCTTCCGGTTTTTTTGCTGAAGGATTTGGAATGTTGACTTCAATTGATGGAAAAAAAATATATGATTCAGAAGATCATTCTAAATTCACCGAAAATCCTGATGTTACTGATGGTGCAATTGGTGTAGGTTTAGGTGGAAAATGGCTTACCAAAAGTGGTTTTGTATTTGAAATTAATGCAGGTTATGGTTTTTTGCTATTTAATGCAAACAAAACGAATCATAACATCGT
The DNA here is from genome assembly GCF_002217275.1 of Flavobacterium frigidimaris. Taxonomy (NCBI): domain Bacteria; kingdom Pseudomonadati; phylum Bacteroidota; class Flavobacteriia; order Flavobacteriales; family Flavobacteriaceae; genus Flavobacterium; species Flavobacterium frigidimaris. Next base: position 90,727 of record NZ_MUGV01000007.1, on the reverse strand, counting down.
TAATAAAATTGGTTTAAATGTTGGTTATCGATTTTAAGGTATGCATAAAAAACTCCATTAGCCGCGGCGAATGGAGTTTTTTTTATAAAATATATCAATTTATTCTTTTTACATCGGTTCCCAAAGTTCAATTTTATTACCGTCGGCATCCATAATATGGACAAATTTTCCGTAGTCGAAAGCGGCAACTTCATCTAAAATAGCAACACCATTTTGTTTCAATTTTTCCAAAAGTCCGTCAAGATTCTGAACTCTGTAATTAATCATAAACTCTTTTTTGGATGGCGAAAAATAGTCATCTCCTTTTTTGAAAGTACTCCATTGAAGCGCTTCGATTTCCTCTGGATTATTGATGTTTCTGGATTCAAAAGTCGAACCCCAATCGTTTACATCAAGTCCTAAATTTTTCGCATACCAGTCTTTTGTATCTTTTGGGTTATCTGAAAAAAAGAAAATTCCGCCTATTCCTGTCACTTTTGGTGTTTTATCAGAACCTGAGTCTGATTGTTTTTTTGAGTCTTCCATACTATTTGTATTTTGGGTGTAGCGTTACAAATTTAACGAATACAATTGATATTAGTAGTACGTAAAGTCTTTTCTAACAAACCATTAAACAAAAAAAATAATCCCATTCTACATCTAGTTCGGCAACTCATTAAACAGTTCTATCATTATTTTTAATCCATCTGGCGAATACATCTGCTCCATCATTACGCCCGTTTCTTTTCCTTCTTCGGCAAATCTGGCAAACATTTGTTTTTCATAATCCACCAGGGCCGATTTTAGCTCTTTGAATTCCCCACTTGTCAAATTTTCACTCAGTATTAAAGCATCAAGCATGGCCGAATTCACTCCTTCTCCATTTGGAGGCAATAAATGTGCAGCATCACCCAGTAATGTTATATTGTTTTGTGTTTCCCAACTTTGATCTAATGGCATACCGTATAATGGTCTGTCTACAAATTCCGTTTCTTCGGGCTCAAACAATTCAAGCCAACTATTGTCCCAACCGATAAATTCTTTTTTAAACCAATCCGCAACTTCTTTTACATTTTTTAAATCAATACCACTTTCCAGTGCCCACTTATCCGACGCTTTAAAACCAATATAAACATCCAGACTACCATCACCTTTTTCACTTAAAAACAAGGTTTTCGAATCGTCCATCGCCAGAATTTTTCCGCCTTTTACGAATTCATACAATTTTGGCGTATTCTTTTCAGCTTCCAAAATGTTGCTTACTAAATAAATAACTCCCGAGTAAACAGGTTTTATGGGAGTTACAACAGGGCGAATTTTAGAGTTTGCCCCATCGGCACCAATCACAAGATCAGCTTTTGCCGTTTTGCCGTTTTTAAAAATAATTTCCCACTGATCATCCTTATTTTCAAGAGAAACAATATGGCTGTCCCAAACAACGGTGTCCGGTTGTAGCGAGTCTAATAGAATATCTCGTAACGGACCACGGTCAATTTCAGGCCTGAATGCTTCATCGCCAAAAGCACCGGTTGATTCTTTGTCATGATCATCAATAAAAAGAACGCCATTTTTGTCAACAATTCTATATCGATCATTGTCAGGCCTGTAGTTTTCTTTAAACACCTCCATTAAACCGGCGCTTTCAAGTGCCTTTAATCCTGATTCAAAATGCAGATCAAGTGTTGCACCTTGTAATCTTACATTTCTATTTTCGTCTCGTTCGTATACTTTTACCTCTAATCCTCTTCGTTGCAAAAGGCGCGCAAGTGTCAATCCGCCAGGGCCTCCGCCAATGATTGCTATCTTTTTATTTTGCAATAGATTTATTTTGTTTTTCGTTTCCATCTTTATCTGATTTTTATCACTGCAAAGGAACGAACCAGTATCAGTTTAAAATAGGCAGAAACAGCGTAAGTCTTGGCCTATTCGAGGTTTTTTTTCCTAAAAGCTAATGGTGAAATTCCGGCTACTTTGGTAAAAAGACGTGAAAAATAAGGATAATCATCATAACCCAATTCGGCTGCTATTTCTTTTACCGAAATACCAGAATGATATAATAAACGTTTTGCTTCTAAGACAATACGCTGTTGAATATGATGCGTCACCGAATAACCTGTGGTGTTCTTGATACATTCATTCAAATACGGAGTCGAAATAGTAAGAAGCTGAGCATATGCTGTCGGCTTTTTAATCGTTCTAAAATTATGTTCCAATACTGTTTTGAAGGATTTAGTAATCGTCTCAAATCTGGAAAGTTTATCAGCTGAATGCGTTTCTTCCAAATAATAGGAAGCTATCAAAGAGACTAATACGTTGCAACTGTCTTTTAGCAAAGAATGATATAATTTTTCGTCTTTTCTTTCAAAAAATTTCAGACATAACGAAACTACTTCTGAAACCATAGAAAGCTTTTCTGCAGATAAAAATAGTGGTTTTACGGGTGTAATTTCTTCTAATAATTTCAGATTCTCCTGACTCAGACTCGCATTAGTAATAGCCAAACTACTGAAACTAACATTTTGAAAAGACACTACCCGATGCACCTGATTTGGGTTAATATAAAAAATGGAAGAGGATTCAATTGTATATTTTTGAAAATCAATTTCAAGAGAAGTTGTGCCTTTTAATTGTAACGAAAACAAATGATAATCATCACGATGAGAATGTTTTACATCTTCAAACAGATCTGTATCTTCGACTGACATTGTTGAAATAAAAATGCCCTCTCCGTCTTTGGATTTTGCAATTATCGGGATATTTTTAGGTTTCTTTGGCATCGCATATTTTCTTCTGTACAAAGATATTTAATTTTAATTGTGAGGATGTTCTAAATAGGACAAATCAAAGTTTTTATGACTTCTTTTATCACAAAGTGAATTCTATTTCCTTTGTCAGCCACTTCATTTCTCTCAGCAAAGTTGGCATTCTAAATTCCCCTGTCCTACTTTCCGTTTTTTGGAAAGTGTCATGCAATTGAATTTGGACTACCGTATTATTTCTTCTTTCGAATTAAAAATCATTTAAACACAATTATTGCTTTTGAAAACTGAAAATTTTGATAATTTTTAGAAATATTTTATAAAAAGCAATTAAAAACATTTTAGAATATTTGTCCTTTATTTATGAAGCGTTTGCATTATAATCTTAATCAATCATTAAAACAAACATTTTGGCTAATTGTATTAATTAACATCATGAATAACGAAGGACACATTATCGTAATAGAAAATAATCCTCAGGACCGAAAATTATTTGAAGAAGTTTTTGCACAACTGAATTTCTCAAATAAAGTCGTTTATTTTACCTCTGGAAAAGATGCCTACAATTATATAATTGTACAGCAAATAAAGCCATTCCTAATTTTTTCGGACATTGTTTTAATGCATATGGAAGACTATAAATTAATTAATAGAACTTACAAAAATGTAAGCAAAGAACTCAATTGCCCCTACTTGTTTTTCACAACCAAGCTGGAACAATGTTTTATTATTGATGCCTATTCAAACCCTACGAAAAGTTATTTTATAAAACCGTACGAGTATGAAAAATTTAAAAAAGTCATTAAATCAATTGTAACATATTGGTACAAGGCGAAAAAGATGGCACACCACGGCGAAAAAGAAACCGCTAAAGCAAAATTGAAAAATAAAACTTAAGGGCTGTTTTCTGTTGGCTAATTCTCCACCAGACAAATCTCAAAAATAGTGTTTCCAACCTCACTTTTATACGAAATATAGCCACCGTGTGCTTCAATAATATTCTTTGACAAAGTCAGTCCAATTCCTGCACCCTCATTTCGCGTCGTGAAAAACGGGAGAAATATTTTGTCTTCAATTTCTTTTTCTATTCCGTTTCCGTTATCCGTTATTCTAATATATATTCGGTTTTCTCTGGCTTCCGCCGAAATGAAAATCTTTTTTTGAGAAACATTTTTTAAAGCATGAATACAATTAGTCAAAAGATTAATTAAAACCTGTTCGATCTGCTGTGAATCCACCTCAACCCAACGTTTAAAAGTAATTTCGTTTGTAACTTCGATTCCGTTTTCTTTAAATAACGGATTCATAACCTGAATGCCATTATCGATCAAATGATGTAACTCTATTTTTTCTTTTTTTGGAGAAGGCAGCATGGCCAATTTTCGATACCCTTCAACAAATTTTTGCAAATGATCGCTTCGTCTCAACATCGTTTCAACACTGTTTTTCACATCTTCCAAATCTTCTGCAGATAAAGAATCCTGTTCGACCAAATCCTGCAAATTCTGGCAAATCGACCGAATGGGTGTTATCGAATTCAAAAGTTCATGCGAAATCACTTTCATCAGATTTACCCACGCATCTTTCTCTTTTTTCTCGACTACATTCTGAATCGAATCCAGTAAAACAATAAAATAATCCTTTTCGAAAATCTCAGTTCTCGAAGCCTGCAAAACAAAAGTTTGTTTATTCTGTTCGTTAATGCTGATTTCTACTGACGTTTTTATTTCGTGAAAATCATCTTCTTCGATAATTTCACACAGTGATGGCAATTGATTTTTCAGGTATTTCCATTTTGAAACTTTCGGAACATTAAACTGTTTCGAAAAATAGTCATTCATTAAAAAGATATCCCAATCTGAATCCTGCTTTTGCAAAATGATGATTCCGGTTTCAATATTATTCAAAATCGAACGGTAAATAATGTCTTTTGAAACCTGTTCGTTTTGTTTGTTCTTCAACACATCATACAGTTGAAATAAATCATTGTAACTTTTATTGAATTTATGATTTGAAAAATCTGAAGTAAAATCATTCTGCAGGATTGAAGCAATCGTTTTATCGTAAAGCAAAACAAAATTCCGCACATAAAAATACATTTCACGCACCAGCAAAAAAACAATAAAGAGTCCGAAAACGCCTGTAAACAATAGCTCTTTTTTAAAAAAGTAAATCGAAATCTCAATCATCACCACAATCAGGATCAATCGCAAAAACAGCAATTTATAAGTTTGAAATGTTTTAAACATATTTTAAGAATTAAAAATTGAGAATTAAAAATTAAAAATTTTTGAAACCTTAATTATATCCATCAGTTTTGATATTGATGTTATACTTCTCTAAACGACGGTACAAAGCACCTCTTGACAAACCCAATTCTTCGGCCGTTTTACTGACATTGTTGTTGTTTTTTAATAGCGCTTTCTCTACAGCCGCTTTCTCTACAGAAGAAAGCTGAATGTCATCCGGATTTTCTTCATAAGCCGTAATGATTTCTAAATCCAGGTCAGAAACGGTAATCTTATTATTTTCGCAGAGAATAACAGCACGTTCAATTTTATTTTCCATTTCACGGATGTTCCCGTTCCAGGCATGTTTTTCAATTTGTTCCAACACTTTTTTATCGAAAGTGATTTCGTCTCTTCCGTATTTGGCTATCATTTTTTCGAGAAGATATTCTGCTAACGGAATTTTATCTTCATTTCGTTCACGTAACGGAGGCAAAACAATTTCCATTGTATTGATTCGGTAATACAAATCTTCCCTGAAATTTTTGTCGGCAACTTCATGTTTCAAGTTTAAATTGGTTGCCGTAATAATGCGCACATTTAATGGTCTTGGTTTTGTCTCGCCCAATCTGGTAACGGTTTTGGTTTGAATAACCTGTAACAATTTAGATTGTAAATGCAATGGAACATTTCCTATTTCATCTAAAAAAATAGTTCCGTTTTGCGCCATTTCAAAACGTCCGGGAGTATCCAGTTTGGCATCTGTAAAAGCGCCTTTGGCATAACCAAATAATTCACTTTCGAAAATGTTCGAATTCAACGAACCTAAATCGACCGCTATAAAAGGATTATTTTTTCTTTCAGACTGACTGTAAATATGATGTGCCAAAACAAATTTTCCGGTTCCGTTTTCACCAAGGATTAAAACATTAGCAGCTGTTTTTGCTACCTTATCAGCCAGAGAATACGCCTTTTTTATAATCTCAGAAGTGCCGATAAAAAAGTCATTTTCGGTTTCGATATTCTTAGTTTTCTTCTGGTCTTTTCGGGCTTTATCGACAGCCTGTTTTACCGATTCAAGTAGTTTCTTGTTTTCCCAGGGTTTCAAAATATAATCAAAAGCACCGTTTTTTAAGCCTTCAACCGCAGTTTCTACTTTTCCGAATGCCGTCATTAAAATCACGACTGTTTTTGGCGAAAGTGTTTTTATCTCTTTCAGCAAATACAATCCTTCCCTTCCATCTTCAAAACCTATTCTATAATTCATGTCCAACAAAACGACATCAATAGTTTTTTTCGACAATAATTCGACAACATTTTTCGGATTATTGAGCGTATAAATGTCTTCAAAATACTTTTTCAGAAACACTTTCGACGCAAAAAGGATGTCTTCCTGATCGTCGATGATTAATATTGAGGCATTTGTCTTTTTCATTTTTGTTCAGTTTTGGACGCAAGCTGTCCAAAAATGGACAGTTTTAATTTCTTTTAAAAAATAAAATTTTAAAAATAAGGCAGTTACAATCTTTAAATTTTTGGCATGAAAATCACATTAAGACTAACAAATCATCAAATATGTGCAACATTATTGTTGGTAAAAGTAACAAAAATAGGCAGCTAACAACTATATTGTTAATTATCTTAATTTAGGTGCGTTTCTGTTACTTCGGCAATAAAAATTATTAAAAAACATCAATCTAAAACAACAATTATGATCAACATTAAAAAACTTTCAAAAATTTTCAGAACCGAAGAAATAGAAACTAATGCATTGAATGAAATTTCATTAACAATCAATCAGGGTGATTTTGTTTCGATCATGGGACCATCGGGAAGCGGAAAATCAACTTTGCTAAATATTATCGGATTACTGGACAGCGCTTCATCCGGAAGTTATCAATTGTTAGGTCAGGAAATGATTGGCACTAAAGAAAAAGAAAAATCAAAAGCCAGAAAAGAAAACATTGGCTTCATCTTTCAAAATTTTAATCTAATTGATGAATTATCCGTTTTTGATAATATCGAATTGCCTCTTATTTACAACAACGTTCCAGCATCTGAAAGAAAGAAAAAAGTACAGGATATCGCTACTAAATTAAACATTTCACATCGATTGAAACATTATCCACAGCAACTTTCAGGAGGTCAGCAACAACGTGTGGCAGTTGCCAGAGCATTAATTAATGATCCGAAAATTATTTTAGCCGATGAGCCAACCGGAAATTTGGACAGTAAAAACGGAAATGAAGTAATGGAATTACTAACTGACTTACACGCCAACGGAGCCACAATTTTAATGGTTACACACTCCGATTATGATGCTTCTTTTTCTCAAAAAACAATTTTAATGAAAGATGGAATTATTCTTTCTGAAAAGGTAAACAACAGAAATGTTGATGTTTTTGCAGCCACTTTAAACAACTAAAGTCGTGCTAAAAAACTGGATTAACATATTTATATACCACATCAAAAACAACAAGCTTTTTACGGCTTTGAATGTTTTGGGTTTGGGTATTGGAATTGCAGGATTGATTTTTGCGATTTTATATTGGAATGAGGAACATTCTTATGATGAATGGAATCCTGAAAAAGATAAAATTTACGCTGTTTTAAATAATCTTGGTGGTGGTAATATTTGGGCGGTAAACTCAGCAGTACCAGGTCCAATATTAAAATCAACTTCTTCAGATTTAAAAGATTATTGTTATTTCAATACTTTTTACACTAAAGAAACGGTTCAATATAATGGCAAAATAGAGTTAATCGATAAGATTTTCTCGGCACAAGGCAATTTCTTTTCTTTTTTTCCTTTTGAATTTATTCAGGGTAGCGGAAAAAGTGCCATTCATGATCGTAATAGTATTGCGCTATCTGAAGAAACGGCTTCGCGTTTGTTTAAGGATGAAAACCCAATGGGAAAACAGGTTAAATACGCAGAGAAATATTTCGTTGTTCGTGGCGTATATCGTTTATCTGGAAAATCTTCGGTTATGCCTGCTGCTGTTACCACTATAATTGAGGAAGAACTGAAAAAAAATAAAGAAAGCTGGGGTTTTAACTATGGCCTAATGCTAAAATTAAAAAAGCAAAGCGATACGACTGCTATTGTTAAGAGTCTAAATGATATCTATGTCGAGCATAACTATAAAAAACAGGCAAAGGAAGAAGGTATTTCATATGAAGCCTATTTAAAAAAGTATGGAGAAGTTACCACGGCGAAATTACTTCCGCTTCGTGGCTCAAGGCTTTTTCAGGGAAATTATCCTTTTCCTGACGGAAATGGAAATCTCCAATTTTTAAGAATACTAATGGGATTATCTATTCTTATTTTATTGTTATCGATTGTAAATTATATTAATCTCGCTACTGCAAATGCCATAAAACGAGCAAAAGAAGTTGGCGTGAGAAAAATTGTGGGTGCTACCAAACCACAAATTATTGCCCAATTTGTATTTGAAACTACCTTAATTACGTTGTTTTCACTTTTATTGGCATTGGTAATTGTTGAGCTTTCACTGCCTTTTTACAATGCCCTTTTAAGCAAAAATTTAATTCTTGAAGGTTCTCAGTTTTATTTGCAACTGATATTCATTTTTATAATTGTCATTTTAGTTTCGGGTGTTTTACCGGCTATTTATATTTCGAATTTTGAGCCCTTGAAGGTTTTAAAAGGAAATTTTTCGCGCAGTAAAAACGGTATCTGGCTGAGAAACGGAATGCTCGTTTTGCAATTTGCCATTGCTACCTTCTTTATTATTGGTTCTTTTATAGTGTATCAACAAGTGCACTTTATGGCGCAGAAAAATTTAGGTTTTAAAGGCGCACAAGTCATGGATATTTCTTTTAGACCTAAAAAAGGTCAAAAGCAGTTTGAGAGATACAAAACAATCAAACAGGAACTTCTAAAAATAAAAGGCGTTCAGGCTGTGTCTGCAGGTGTATTTTCTATTGGAACCAGTACCAATTCGTGGTCTGGTTTGCATTATAAAACCAATAAGGAAGTTATAACGCAACAGATGGCGATTGATTTTGGAATGCTCGATGTTTTAGGAATTCCAGTAATAAAAGGAAGAGACTTATCAAGTAAACTTGCTTCAGACAGTGTAAGCAGTGCGTTATTAAATGAAGCTGCAGCTAAAACATTGCTGGAAAAAGATCCTATTAATAAGGAAGTTGTTTGGGAAGGTAAAAAATTCAAAATCGTTGGAATAGTAAAAGACTTCCATTATTTTGGGCTCGAAAACCAAATTTCGCCCATGTTCTTTTTACATATCACTGCTATCGATTGGATGCAAGAAGATTTAATCAATATTTCCGTAAAGATTGCACCACAAGAAATGCCTGAAACAATTGGGTCTCTGGAAAAATTCTGGACAACAAAAGTGGATACAGAATATCCTTTCGAATTTAATTTCGTTGACAGAAATTTTGCCAGAACCTATAAAAAATATCAAAATCAAAGTGAGTTATTTTCACTCTTAAACGGAATTGTAATTCTGATTGCCGTTTTCGGATTGTTTGCCTTAGCTTCTTTTTCTATGGAAAGAAGATTGAGAGAAATCGCGATCAGAAAAACATTGGGCGCTGAAACCAATATTTTACTGAAGGAATTATCAAAACAATATGTGATTTTCTGTTTGATTGGTTTTGTGATCGGAATAATTCCCGCCTATCTTTTATTGCGAAAATGGCTTGAAAATTTTGCTTTTAGAATTGACATTCCTGTAGTTCCCTTTTTTGTCGCACTTGTTTCTTTGATGTTTTTGACCTTGACAATTGTGTTGGCAAAAGCGTATCAGGTAACCAAAATTGATGTTTTAAAATACTTAAAATACGAGTAAAATGCTAAAAAACTGGATCAATATATTTATCTATCACCTTAAAAACAACAAGTTCTTTTCGGCTTTAAATGTTTTAGGATTAGCGATAGGAATCGCGGGGTTAATTTTCGCCTTACTTTACTGGAACGACGAACAAAGCTACAATGCCTGGAATCCTGAAAAAGACAATGTTTATCAGGTTTTGGTTCAATTAACAGATACGCCTGTTGGCACTGATAACACCGTGCGATTAAAAGCCTATTTACAAAAAGATTCCAATGTCGAAAACATTGTTTTTGCGGATAGCTGGTATCAAAAAAGTAAAATAATTTATAAGGGCAAGAAAGAATTCGTTGATAAAATAATCAATGTCGAAAGTGATTTCTTTTCTCTGTTTCCTTTTAAAATTGTTCAGGGAAATAGCGGAAGTGCCATAAAAGACGGAGCAAGTATTGCTATTTCTGATGTTCTTGCAAAACGTATTTTTGGCAATGTAAACCCCATTGGCAAACAAATTAATTGTCTTGACAATTTGTTTGTCGTTCGTGCGGTATACCACATTCCGGGTAATTCTTCGATTGCTCCAAATGTTGTAGTAAACCGAATGAAAGATCTTGCAGATCCGGCGCAAAGCAGAAGTTTGTTTGCTTTAAAAATACTTTTGAAACTAAAAGATCCTTCAAAAGTGGAGCAAACCCGAAAGATGCTTGAAAAAGCCTATTATGACGAAGTCATTGTAAGAGAAGCCAAACAAGCTGGTTTTACTCCGGAAGAAATGACAAAAAAAGTCGGTCATTTTAGCGTTTTCATGGAGCCTCTTTCAAAAGCCAGATTACAGTCTGTCACAGATGGATATCCTGAAGGCCGTGGCAATTATCAGTTTTTGTTAATCATGGTGGGGTTGTCGATTTTGATTCTCATTTTATCTATCGTCAACTATATCAATTTGGCTACGGCTACTGCCATAAAACGCGCTAAAGAAGTAGGAATCCGCAAGATTGTTGGTGCATCAAAAAGCAATATTATTTTTCAGTTTATATTTGAAACAACTTTGATCAGTTTGTTTTCCATCTTTATTGCTTTGGTTATTGTCGAATTGACTTTGCCTTATTACAATAATTTTCTAAACAAAAATTTAATGATTATTGGAGGACAGTTCTATTTACAACTAATTCTAATTTTTATCATTACTATTTTGGTTGCAGGAATATTTCCGGCTGTTTATGTTTCTAATTTTGAAACCTTGAAAGTCCTGAAAGGTAATTTTTCAAGAAGTAAAAACGGCGTGTGGCTCCGCAACGGAATGCTGATATTTCAATTTGCTATTGCAACCTTCTTTATTATTGGTTCAGGCATTGTATACCAGCAAGTAAAATATTTAAACGAAAAAGATCTTGGTTTTAAAGGAGATCAGTTGATTGCAATCGACTTACACCTTCCGCCTTCTTACTATGCAGGAGAAAATATTGATAAGACCATTTTCAACAAATACAATACAATAAAGCAGGAGCTTAGCAAGATTGACGGAGTTGAAAACGTTTCAACCGGACTTGTATCTTTTGATGGCGCAGACAATTCTTTAGCACCACTTTTATATCACGATGTGCTTTTCAAAGCAAAACATATTGGGATCGATTTTGGAATGCTTGAAATGATGAAAATCAAGATGGTAAAAGGTAGAGGACTAGACAGAAAACTTGCCTCAGATACTGTAAATTCTATTATGATAAATGAAACCGCTGCTAAACTGATGAACATGAAAAACCCGATTGGGGAGGAAATTCTGATTCGGAATCAAAATTTAAAAATTGTTGGCGTCGTTAAAGATTTTAATTTATTGAGTCCTGAAGTCAAAGTTCCTCCAATGACGTTTTATCATATTGAAACCTTGCATATGGCGGAAAACATGAGTGCCATTTACGTAAAATTAAAATCTCAAAGTACTGAAAATACGCTGGCAGACATTGAGAAGTTCTGGACCGCAAATGTGGATCAGGAATATCCTTTTAAATATGATTTTGTCGATAAACAATATGCGAGAACGTATGAAGCATACATCAAACAAAAAAACCTTTTTTCGCTGTTAAATGTAATCGTGATTCTTATCGCCCTTTTCGGATTATTTTCTTTGGCTTCTTATTCGATACAAAGACGTATGAAAGAAATCGCCATTAGAAAAACCCTTGGTGCTGATACCAATGTTTTATTGAAAGAATTATCGAAGCAATATATTTTGTATTGTATCATTGGCTTTCTAATAGCATTGTTTCCCGTTTATTATTTATTGAACAAATGGCTGGAGAATTTTGCTTTTAGAATTACCATTAGCGTATTTCCATTTATTCTCGGATTCGTCATTTTACTAATTCTGACCTTAATAATTGTGCTTTCAAGAGCTTATTCCGCTACAAAAACAGATGTTTTGCAGTATTTGAAATATGAATAAACTAAGTCTTTACTTCTTTTAGAACTAACCTCAACCAAAACTATGATACTCAACTATATCAACATATTTATTTACCAGTTAAAGCACAATAAACTATTTTCATTCCTTAATATTCTGGGATTATCAATAGGAATCGCAGGATTAATATTCGCATTACTTTATTGGAACGACGAACAAAGTTACAACGATTGGAATCCTGAAAAAGACAATGTTTATCAGGTTTTGGTTCAGGTAACCGATATGCCCGCCTGGTCAGATTGCGCCTTATTCCTGAAACCGGCTTTAGACCAAGATCCAAATGTCAAATCTATACTATATGCTGATTCCTGGTATCAAAAGGATAAAATTATTTACAAAGGAAAAAAGGAATTTGTAGATAAAATTATCAATGTCGAACAAAATTTCTTTTCTTTTTTTCCTTTCAAGATTATTCAGGGAGATGCTATTTCTGCTATAAAAGATGATTCGAGCATTGCAATTTCAGATAGTACGGCTAAAAGGATTTTTGGAAATGAAAATCCCATTGGAAAACAAATAAAATGTTTTGACCAACTTTTTTCTGTCCGTGCCGTATATCATATTCCCGGAAATTCTTCGATTGCGCCAAATATGATTATCAATAAAATGAAGGAACTGACAACTTCCGGAATGACAAATCCGTTTATTTTAAAGCTATTATTAAAAGTAAAAGACCCGTCAAAAGTTGATCTTACAAGAAAGAAACTCGAAAGAATTTACAACCACGATTTTATTACGAGACTTGCCAAAGAAGCCGGCTTTACACCCGAAGATATGGCTAAAAAAGTAGGTTATTTTACGGTTATTCTTGAACCTTTATCAAAAGCCAGATTACATTCGATAGCAGATGGTTATCCGGAAGCACGAGGAAATTATCAGTTTTTAATGATCATGATGGGTTTATCTGTTTTGATTCTCGTTTTGTCGATTGTTAATTACATCAATCTCGCAACTGCTAATGCTGTAAAGCGGGCGAAAGAAGTTGGAGTACGTAAAATTTCTGGTGCATCAAAAGGCGATATTGTTAGTCAGTTTCTTTTTGAAACGGTTTTAACCACGAGTTTTTCTATTTTACTGGCCTTGGTAATTGTAGAACTGACTTTGCCGTACTACAACAACTTTTTAAACAAAAATCTTGTACTTCTTGCCAGTCAGTTTTACATACAATTGTTATTGATTTTTATCATTACAATTTTGGCAGCAGGATTATTTCCGGCCATTTATATATCTAATTTCGAAACTTTTAAAGTTTTGAAAGGAAATTTCGGAAGAAGCAAAAACGGTATCTGGCTGCGTAACGGAATGCTTATTTTTCAGTTTGCAATTGCTGCCTTTTTTATTATTGGCTCAAATATCGTATACCAGCAAATTAAATATTTACAGAATAAAGATATGGGTTTTAAGGGCGATCAGGTAATTTCGGTTTGTTTAAATTTTCCATCGGTTGACTACCAGGGAGAAAATGCAGCCCAAAATATTTACAACAGATACAACACCATAAAACAGCAGCTCAGCAAAATTAAAGGCGTCCAACAAATCTCTACGGGCCTTATTGCGTTTGATGGTTCAGACAATTCTATATCGGCGGTTTTATACAATAATGAACTTTTTAAAGAACGCACTATTGCTTTAGATTTCGGTATGTTTGAAATGTTGAACATCAAAATAATTAAGGGAAGAAATTTTGATAGCAAACTAGCCTCAGACACTATAAACTCAGTGATCATAAACGAAAGCGCATTAAAATTAATGAATCTTAAAGATCCCATTGGCAAGGAACTTTTAATTCGGGAACAGAAATTAAAAATAATCGGTATCGTTCAGGATTTCAATTTATTAAGTCCTGAATTAAAAGTGCCGCCAATTGCTTTTTACAATATCAAAATGTTTGGTATGACACAGAACATTAACAAAGTTTATGCAAAACTAAAGCCGGATGATCTGGAAAATACGATTGCCAATATCGAAAAATTATGGTCGAAAGTTGATACCGAATATCCGTTTCAATATGATTTCGTAGATAAAGAATATGCGAGAACCTATGAATCGTATGTAAAGCAAAAAAACTTGTTTTCACTGTTAAACATTGTAGTAATTCTAATTGCGCTTTTTGGTTTATTCGCCTTAGCATCGTATTCGATACAAAGACGAATGAAAGAAATCGCCATCAGAAAAACACTTGGCGCCGACACGAATGTTTTATTGAAAGAATTATCCAAACAATATATTTTGTATTGCGTCATTGGTTTCATAATCGCATTGTTTCCGGTTTATTATTTATTGAACAAATGGCTGGAAAATTTTGCTTTTAGAATAGATATTAGCATTTTTCCATTCCTTTTCGGATTCGTCATTTTATTAATTCTTACTTTATTAATAGTCCTTTCAAGAGCTTATTCCGCTACGAAAACAGACATCTTAAAGTATTTGAAATATGAATAAAATCATCTTACTATTTATAATCTTAATTCATTAAAAACAGAAAACTCCATCAGCCGCGGCTGATGGAGTTTTTTTTATGGAGGGAGCAAGTGTTCTGCTTTTATGAAAAACCTGTTAAACCCGTAAAATCTTTTCCATTTTTTTGCCTTTTGCCAGTTCATCTACCAACTTATCTAAGTAACGCACCTGACGCATCAACGGATTCTCGATTTCTTCAATGCGGTATCCGCAAATTACGCCCGTAATGAGCGAGGCATTCGGATTGAGATTGGCTTTTTCAAAAAAGTCTTTAAAGGTTATTTTTTCATCAATCAGTTTTTGTAATTTCTTTTCGTCATATCCCGTCAGCCATTCAATTACCTGATGCAATTCAGCAATTGTTCTGCCTTTTCTCTCCACTTTAGCTACATAATGCGGATAAACCGAAGCAAATGTCATTTGGGCTACGCGTTCATTTTGTTTGTCGTTAGGTGTCATGGGCTCTTTGGATTACAAATTAATCTGATTACAATACGAATATAGTAGTTTCCATATAAATATTTATTCTAAGAATATTTCTTTTTGTGTTGTTAACAAAGTAAAGATGTTACTATTCTTAACTGTACTTTATATAGCACACATTACAAACAAGTAGATAGAAAAAACAATTATTCCCGTTGCGTTTGAATTCGTATATTCGGCCCTTATTTTGAGAAAAGAAAATGATTGCAAAATTGAATGAAAAAAAATCCTATCCATGGATTGTTGTTGGCTTGTTGTGGTTTGTAGCTTTATTGAATTATTTAGACAGACAAATGCTTTCTACTATGAAAGCAGCGATGATGGCGGACATTCCTGAATTGGCTAAAGCTGAAAATTTCGGTCTCTTAATGGCTATTTTTCTTTGGATATATGCGCTGATGAGCCCTGTTTCCGGAATTATTGCCGATCGATTTAACCGAAAAAGAATAATCATAGCAAGTCTTTTTATTTGGTCCGGTGTTACTATGGCGATGGGTTATGCCACAACTTTCGATCAGGTTTATGTTTTGCGCGGCATTATGGGTTTTAGCGAAGCTTTTTATATTCCGGCTGCATTATCCTTAATTGCAGATTACCATCAGGAAAAAACACGCTCTTTTGCCATTGCTATTCATACGACCGGAATTTATTTAGGACAGGCGCTGGGTGGTTTTGGAGCCACTATTTCCAAACATTTTTCCTGGCATTTCAGTTTTCACTCCGTAGGTTTGTTAGGTGTGCTTTACAGTATAATACTGCTATTTTTTCTACAGGAAAAGAAAACTTACTTTTTTGACCCTACAAAAAAGTCATCTGTTACCTATGAATTCAGGCAAATGTTCAAAGGATTGGGAATATTATTCGGTAATATCTCCTTTTGGGTTTTACTCTTTTATTTCTCTGCACCAAGTTTACCGGGTTGGGCGGCCAAAAACTGGTTACCCACCTTATTTACTGAAACTTTACATTTAGACATGTCTCTGGCGGGACCAATTGCAACAGTAACCATTTCGATGTCTTCCTTTTTTGGCGTTTTAATTGGTGGTGCCATTTCAGATAAATGGGTGATGAAACATCTTAAAGGAAGAATTTACACCAGCGCTATTGGATTGTCTCTTACCATTCCGGCATTGTTTTTATTTGGCTACTGCTGCGACATCGAAGCTATTATTTTTGGCGCTATCCTTTTTGGACTTGGATTTGGAATATACGACACCAACAATATGCCTATTCTTTGTCAGTTTGTTGCGCCTCGTTACAGGGCTACCGGATATGGAATTATGAATTTTGTAGGTATTTCGGCCGGGGCTGTTATCACCGAATTTTTAGGAAAAGCCGCTGATAATGGCGGAATGAGACACGTTTTTGTACTGCTATTATTTGTAGTTGTTTCTGCTATTATTTTACAACTGGTTAGCCTGCATCCAAAAACGATAGATATGACTGAGGGGAATGAGTTGTGAGATATAAACAAAAAACTCTATTATTGCTAATGGAGTTTTGATATTTTATTTTGAGATTTAAACATTTCGCTCCTATAGAGCTTTTAATAAATTGGTTAATTCTTTTCTATAAATATTTCGCTCTTCCAGAGCTAAAAATCTTCTATTGTATATTTTGAAAACTCCAGAGGAGTGTAATGTTTATAGAAAATAATAAAAATAAGGATCAAAGCCCCAGAGGGGCGACATATGATTTGACAATTTTAATTTACTTTTACCTTAATCCAAACATAATCTCAGTAAAGTAGATGAAAAAAATAATTCTTTATATCGTTATCATTTTTGCTTTTTCTAATTGTCAAAACAAAAAAGAAGAAACCAATATTGCTTCTGAAGAAATTAAGAATATCAATGAAATTGTTGAAGCAATAATAATTCAGGATAGTTTGAATGTATTTTCTAAGAGTCCGGATTCTATAATGTTTTGTAGCCAACTTAGAAGACTAAACATATATATTCCCGAAAAAAGGCATGATGGATTAACTCCTCCAGCTCCTCCGCGAGGTATTTACATCACTTCATTATTAAGCGATAAAATAATAGGCGAAAAATTTTCAACTCAAGATTCTTTAGGTTTACTACAACAAAATTCAAATCCTGAAAAACTAAAAATTGAAAACAGTCTTATTCATAAGTTGAAAACGACCACAGTTGAAAAAGCATTAAAGAGAAGAAAAAACACTAAAATGTTTAGATTTTACGAAATGACAATTCCTGTTTTTTCTCTTGACAGAAAGAATGCTTATGTCAAGTTAGATTATTATTGCACTGGTCTTTGTGGAAGTGGTAAAGCTATATATCTGAAAAAGCTAAATGGAAAATGGAAAATAATTGAAAAACGGGAAACTTGGATAAGTTAACCATAAAAATAAGGTATCCAAGTTACATAAATCCCAATTAAAAAAGGACTTGGTTCCACCTATAGAATTGAAAAACTCCATCAGCCGCGGCTGATGGAGTTTTTGATATTTTATTTTGAGATTTAAACATTTCGCTCCTCTGGAGCTTTTAATAAATTGCTCAATTCTCTTCTATAAATATTTCGCTCTTCCAGAGCTGAAAATCTTTTTATTGTATATTTTGAAAACTCCAGAGGAGTTTAATGTTTATAGAAAATAATAAAGATTAGGATCAAAGCCCCAGAGGGGCGACATATGAGTTGACAATTTTAATTTACTTTTACATCCAGAACAGAAACCGGAATACCATTTCGTGTCGTAGCCTTCAACTGAATATTTTCTTTCTTCCCATTCGACTGAATAATCGCAATACATTTTCCATTAAACAATTTACAAGAGCTGGCTTTAAAAGAATCCAAATTGGCCTGATAACCGTTATCAACACCCACTAATTTTCCTCCGCCCGAAACTTCAAAATTGATTAAATCATTTGCATTTGGCAGAAGATTTCCATCTTTATCAACAATAGAAACCGTTACATAAACCAAATCATAATTATCATTTTTAATAGTTGGTTTATCTACTTTTAAATCTATTTTGGAAGCTACTCCCGCGGTGTTAATTGCTGCCTCTAAAACTACTTTTCCGTCTTTTCTGGAAATCGCTTTTAGTGTTCCCGGTTCAAATTTTACATGCCATGAAATATGCAAATCATCATTTTGTTTTGTTTTTTTTCCGAGAGATTTTCCGTTTAAGAATAGTTCCACTTCATCGGCATTATTGTAGTACGCCCAAACATCAACTTCTTGTCCTTCCTTCCAGTTCCAATGCGGAAAAATATGCAAAACTGGTTTAGTGGTCCATTCACTTTGGTACATATAATACACATCTTTTGGAAGTCCGGCCAGATCAATAATTCCGAAATAAGAACTTCTTGCCGGATACGGATATGGATCTGGTTCACCGATATAATCGAAACCGGTCCAGATAAAAGTTCCTGCCATGAAATCCTGTTTCTTGATCGTTTTCCAATTCTCTTCGTGAGTTGCACCCCAATATGATTTTACCTGATCAAAAGCCGAAACGGTCCAATCTGCATTTCCGTCAAAAGCAGCACCATATTTTGTTGGCCACGCTTTAACGCCATCCGCAGGAAAATCATAATGGCCACGAGTTTCCAAAGCCGAAACACTTTCAGAAGCAATGATTTTTTGTCCTTTAAAACGCGTTGGAAAATCTTTGTAATCTTCGTGTTTGTAATTGAATCCCAACAAATCCAAAGCTCCCGATTGATAAATGAAATTTTTCTCGATAACATTTTCTGTCAAAGCAGAAGTTACCGGACGTGTTGTATCTAATGATTTTACAATTTGTGCCAATTCTCTGGTAATGGCAATTCCGGTACTGTCAAATTGTTCCCTGATTTCGTTACCAATACTCCACATCATTACAGACGGATGATTACGATCTCTTTTGATAAAATCTTCTAAATCTTTTTTATGCCATGCATCCCAGTCTTTGTGGTAATCGTTGGTTACTTTTTTCTTTTTCCAAACATCAAAAGCTTCGTCCTGAACAATGAAGCCCATTTCGTCACACAATTGCATCATCTCTAAAGAATGCGGATTGTGCGACATTCTGATGGCGTTGGTTCCCATTTCTTTCAGTAAAGTCAGTTTTCTTCTCACTGCATGAATGTTTTCTACAGCACCCAAAGCACCGTTATCGTGATGCAGGCAAACACCCAAAATTTTCATCGGTTTTCCATTTAATGAAAAGCCTTTTTCGGCATCAAAATTAAAATAACGAACGCCAAGTGGTGTTTCGTAACTATCAACCAAAGTTGATTTCTCATAAATTCTAGTGACAATTTTATACAAATACGGATTCTCTGTATCCCAAAGGATCGGATTCTTTAAAGTGAAATTTTGAGTCTTTTTTAAAGTGGCATTTGGCGAAATTTTCTCTGTTGATTCCGTTTGCGTTACTTCAACATTATTCTGATTTAAAATAGAAGAAACTATTTTGAATTCCTTTTCCGTTTCCGCAGCATTCTTTACCTCAACTTCTAAATGAACCGAAGCTTTTTCTTTTGAAATTTCAGGTGTCGTTACAAAAGTTCCCCATTCTGCCACGTGCAATTTGTCGCTGGCCACCAATCGCACATTTCTGTAAATTCCGGAACCGGTATACCATCGAGAATTGGGTTGAGCCGAATTATCCACTTTTACGGCGATGACATTCTGTCCTCCAAATTTCAAATATTTTGATAATTCATAAGAAAAGGAAATATAACCATTCGGACGAATTCCTAAAGAATGCCTGTTTATAAACACTTCGCTATTTTTAAAAACACCATCAAATTCTACAGCAACCGTTTTATTTTTCCAATCCTGCGGAATTGTAAATGTTTTACGATACCAGCCCATTCCTGCAGGCAAAAATCCCTGTGCTTGTTTTGTTTTACTGTCTTTGTCAAAAGCGCCTTCAATACTCCAATCGTGTGGCAATTGAAGCGCTCTCCAGTCTGAACTATTAAAATCAGATTGAATAGCCGTTGGATAATCGCCTATTTTGAAATTCCAGTCTTTATTGAAATCTTCGATTATTCTGGCATTTTTACTTTTTGTGGCGCAGGCTGCGAGTAGTAATAATGCTAGTATTATTGTTATTTTTTGTAGAATGTTTTTATTCATAAATTTATTTTTATAATCCACTTTCGTGTAGTTTGTCATTCCGAGGAACGAGGAATCCCCGCAAGTAACTCCGCACAGAAAAACGGCCAATCTTTGTCGAGCTTCTTGTGGGGATCCCTCCTCCGTCGGGATGACAAGATTGTGGTTACGTTTTGTTAATTCTATCACACCAGCATTTTTGTAGAGGCGCACAGCAGTGCGTCTAACACACAGTATGTCCAATTGGAACGCAGACGCACTGCTGTGCGCCTCTACAACTCTTTACTCTTGATTCTTTTCTCCTTATTCTTTGCTCTTTATTCTTTACTCTTTTCTCTCCTTACTGAAACTCAAAAGAATCCAACATCAATCCTTTCAAATCATCCCCTTCCAACGTAATTTTATACGTTCCCGCATTGATATATCCTCCCGAAGTCGTATTTAAAACTTTCCATTTTTCTGGTGATGGAAAAAATTCTATCGTATCATTTCGCATCAAAATTCCGTACGCATCTTCCATTTTGAATTTTACTTTTAATGGCGTTTCGTTTCTGTTCATGAATTTGAAACGCATTAAATAAATTCCGGCAACACCGGGTTTTACTTCAAATTCAATGCTGTTATTGGTCTTTTTGGTGAACTCAATATAATCGGCTTTTTTGAAATTTCCTTTTACGATATCAGTTCCGGTTGTTTTGGCATTTTCAGCTTCTAAAACTAAAGTCTGACGCGAATCATCTTTTTCGCCCATATCGTAATTTGGAACCACAATAATTGAATTCACAACTTCTGAATTATCAAAAAATACTTGTTCTCCCTTTTTTACTTTTTTTCTAAAGATAGAAAACTCGACACCAATACTATTTTTAGCCGTTTCTTCTATTTTTTTATAATCCGATAACCAGGCAAATTGTGTTTTTACTTTATTATCAATCAGCATATAAACATCCGAATCTTCTTTGACTGTAAACGAACCTTTATTTTTGGAATTGGTTGAAAACTGCACATAATCTGCTCCAAAAACTTCAGAAGGTAATTGTGTAAAAACAATTTCCGAATATAAATATTGTTTTGAATTGATATCCAACCAGGAACCTATTCCTCTTGTACTTTTATCAAACGTTTTTAAAACAAAATTTTGAATGTTTTTAGGAGATTCGTCTGCTGGTCTTGCGTGAATATCTTTGGTAGCAATCGCAATTGCTGAGATAATGGCTTCTCCCGCTTTTGCATTTGGGAAAGAAATTCTAATTTTTCCTCCTATACTTTTTATTACGAATGTTTTCTTCAAAGCTTTGTCGTGACCGACTTCTGACCAGATATCAAAATCTTTTAAAACTACATTGTCATTAATCGCCACATCAAACAAACGCCAGCCTTTGCAATCTAAGCCGCCACCGGTTCCGTACCACGGCTCTGTAAAATACAATTCGACTACATATTCTCCATCAGGCGCAGGAAATTCATAACTCAATTTATCTGCTCCGTATCTGAAACTTTGAAATAAAGCCTGATCTTTTGTTCCCGAAATGGGGTCGAAAGTACTTCTTTGACTGGCATAAAAAACAGGTAGTTTTTCAAATTTATCTGTCCACGATAAAGATCCCCAGGTATTTTGTCCGCTTTTGTGTGTATCGGTCAGCCAGGTATTTCCATCAACATCTGTGCATTCAGAACCTCCACAGTTCACTCGGTAAATATAATTGTATCCTTTTTTCGCTTTTGTAATATCCGCCTGATCTGCATATAATGCTTTTAAATTGGGTGCTTTTGGAAGTGTATTCAAAACCACATAATCCTTGGCAACCGCTTTTCCGTTTACGTAACCGACCGCATATAAAACATTGTATTGAATATTGACATTATTAAACTGAAAGTGTTGTCCTAACCCCGGATTTTTCAATTTGCCTAAAGATGATTTATTAACATCGTTGAACAATTCTATTTCATCACAATTCGAATAAATATCAATTCCGCTTTTTATTCCTGCCGATTCCCAACGGTTTGACCACGAATGCGAAACAATATAAACCATCGGATTTGTTTTGTTCGAAACATAATTGGCGCGGTACATATAATACGCATCCAAAGGTTCACCCCAAACGGTAAAAAGTCCTTTGTAATTTATCGGTCCAACTTTATCAATATCTCTGAAACCTTCTCCGTTTTGAGAACGCCCCGGATTTTCGTGCGAAGCAAAAAGCCAGTTAAATTGTCCCGCAATTTTATCTTTCACCGATTCGGCTTCACGGACTTTGATTTCCATCAATTGCGAAAATCGGTTTTCACTCAAAATTCCTTTTTGATCAAATTCACCTTCCGTGTGTAAATCTGCTGTTCGCCAGGCGCCATATTCTCCGTTTAAGAGTTGCGTACTCATTTCGAGATGGTATTTTGAAGGATCGCCTCCGTAAGTTCCAGACCAGTTTTGAACGACATTCCAGTCTGTTCCTTCACCTCCGTTACAAGTGGTTACGATTCTTTGAGAAGCGGATAGCGGATCCATTTCACGGATAATCTTCGTGCATTCTTCTGCAAATTCCTTCGGAATCGTGCTTTCATTCTGCAATCCCCAAAGTACAACTGACGGACTGTTTCTGCGTTCCTTAATCCATTCTCGCAATAAGGTTTTGAAATTCTCTTTAAATTCTGGCGTGTCGTACCAAATATGTGCCGAAAACTGACTCCAAAACAGGATGCCGTTTTCGTCTAATTCTTTTTGATATACTAAATTATGAGGCTGATGTGCTTCTCTGAAAGCATTAAATCCGGCCGCTTTTATTTGCTCGATTCTCGCATGAATTTCTTCATCTGAAAACGAATGACTTTTTCCGATCAAATGTTCGTATTCGCAGGTTCCGTTTACAAACAAAGGTTCGTTGTTAATATAAAAACGATTGTCTTTTCCGTCACGACTCACTGGCCAACTCACCCAACGGATTCCATATGGCGTTTTTAGCTCGTCTATTTTTTTTCCTTTTTCATAAATAGTAGTCACCAACTCATATAAATAGGGACTTGCCGGCGACCATAATTTCGGGTTTACAATTTCCGGAAGTGTTTGTGCTATTTCTTTTGTTTCTCCTGAAATGTTTTTGATATCGCTTTTACTTATAGCAACCTTCTTTCCGGCAGCATCAAAGAGTATATTTTCAATCGTTACATCGCGATTTGCTTTTCCGTAATTTTTGATTTCAGTTGTCGTATGAAGAATCGATTTTTCTTTCGAAATCGATTTGTCATTCCAGATATGAACACCAAAAGGTTCGATACGAACCTCATTTGTAACCACTAAAGAAACGGGTCTGAAAATTCCCATTGGCTGAGAACCTTCTGAAAATCCCCATTCGCCGGAACATCCACCACAAACCCACGGAAGATCTGCAATAAACGAAGGATGTTCTGCTTTGACCATCATATTATTTTGACTATCAAAAGAAACGGCATCTGTAATATCGATTGTAAAAGTCGTGCGGCCGCCTTTGTGCCCGCCTACTTTTTTTCCGTTTACCCAAACTGTGGCATAGGAACTAACTCCTTCAAAATACAAAAAAAGGCGTTTGCCTTTATCTTTTTTATCGACACTAAATGTTTTGTGATACCAGGCAGTTCCGTGCAAATTGCCGTGTTTCATTCTGCGGTAACCGTAATATTGATCCCAGTTATGCGGTACGTCTGTTCTTTCCCAATTTGCATCAATTTTAGGATTGCTCACAAAAGTTTCTTCCTGTTTTAAAGGATCGCTAATGATAATAGTTTCCCAAGATGAATTCAGTGAAATTTCTTTACGCAATTTCGCTGAGTCACTGTTCTTCTGGCTCCTGGCTGAGCTGAAAACTAAAAAAATGCAAATAAAAAAAACTATTTTCTTCATGTTATTTTTACACCATATAAGTTATATAAGGTCATTTAATTTATCGCCTTTGTCATTTCGACGGAGGAGACTCGAGCGCTAGCGACTGGCGAAGCAAATCCTCGCAAATAACTCCGCAGAGATATGTGATCAATCTTTGTAACGCTTCTTGCGGAGATCCCTCGTTCCTCGGGATGACAAGATTGTGTGTTTTATTTTTAAGACGTAGCAGGTTTTGAAACCTGTCACGTCTAAATTAACAACGAGTTGCGTGAGGGATTGAGGCGGTATCCTTTTGCGAAGTGGAACGGAGCAAAAGATATAGCCGAAAGCCCGACCCGGAGGGACACGCCCAAATTAAAAATTTTATTCTTAATAGAACAACCAATCAATTGCTCCTTTTTCTCCTGCATCAATATAGCCGACATCGCGTGGCGTTATGGTTTGGTTTGCATCTATAAATCCTAAAATCAACACTCTTCCTTTTCCTAAATTCAATTCATTTTCTCCCGGCTGAAAGGTGTAGGTGTGAATGTTTACACGCGGCAATTCTTTAAGATTCATGGCACTTGCCAAAATTACTTCGGCCTGACCGTAAGCATTTCCGGCGGCGTCTGTTTCTAAACTTGGCGGAAATAAAAATCGCTTTTGATCTGAATTGAAATACCCAACAACCAGTTTTACAGCTTTGGTGTTTTTGAATTTTAAATGTGACCCATTTTCGTTTTGTGCTGTTTCCTCAAAAGCAATTCCTTTTAGGTTTTGCAATTCAGGTGCTATTTTTATCAATTCTGAAATTGGTGTTCCGTAAACTTTTGTACCCATTTTTACAGCATAAGTTCCTTTGCTTTCACTTAGTAAAGTTACATCTGCAGTTTGCCATGGTTTTCCTTCTTTGGTTGCAATTTTTCCATCTTTTGATGTTTTCAACAAATCCAGATTTCTCTTGAAATTTACCAATTCTCTTTCGTAGTGTGGCAATAACTCTGCCCATGTTTTATTGTTTCCGTCATCACCACCAATCGGAATACGGCGTTGTGCGGTTTGCATGCTGTTCGCGTACCAATAATGATCTTTCGTTAAATTTACTAAAAGCTCATAATATTCGATGCTTTTCTCTAAATGCGGAAGCGCTTTATCAAGATCTGAAATATCATTTGAATAGCTGTAACGTAAAACCAGTAAGGCCGCTTTTACCTTTTCTGAAAAGAAATCGGCGAAAGCCTTATAACAATGCATATCGTTTTTAAGACGTAAAAACTCGTCTTTGTCTTTGGTTACGCTTGGTTCTGCTTTGTCGATTGCTTCAACAGCCAGCCTTCCGTGTTCTGTGATTTCAGCAATAATCTGAGTTGGAAGTTCACCAACATGCGGTTCGTGATTCCATTCTTTTTTAGAATATTCCAATAGCAATTCACCAACCGGTCCACAAGATTCATGGAAACCAGGATAAACACGCCATTTTGCCGGATTTACCAATTGGCTTTCGAACATTCCTAAAAGCAAAGTCTGACGATTTCCTTCTGTAATTCCGAAACGTCTTAATGTTTTTGGAGCAATTTCTCCCGATTCATCGTATGCTTTTTGAATGTTATTTGCTGCTTCAGTATCTGTACCGTATTTAGCCGCTAAATCTTTATCCCAAAATTTAATCTCTTCGTTTCGGTCTCTTTTGCTATCCCAGGCATATCTTGCCCAGGCTTTGTACCAAATCCAGTCACGATCCATTTCGAGTAAGCGTTCGCCGGTTTTGGTTTTATCGGCAGAATATGGCCAATCCCAATACGACGCCTGCGGATATAAGTGTAATGCATTCGCTCCGTGCGCGCTGTGCATTGCTTTTACCGTTTTTTGGATAAAGTCTGGCGAACCATATCTAAAAGGTTCTAAGTTTGCCAGAATGTGCACATTCTCAATATGAATCGATTTTAAGGCACTTAACTGTCTGTGCGTTTCACCCCAGGGTCCGCCTGGCGTATAAGTCGTTAAAGATTCTCCAGTATATTTACTTTCTGTGTATAAGTTTTTATATAATGGAAGCGATTTTTCCATCACCAAAGGTCCATCAGTATCATGCGAACGTAAAATAATTGGCGGTTCGTCTGTTCTTCCTAATGCTTTCATACCATCCTGAACACCCGGAATAATCGTTTTGGTAAACCATTCGACATCATCATCGACCGTATTTATGGCTTCTCCCAAACAAACCATTAAGCCCACATTTGGATATTTTTCGATAAATGCAGCAATTGATTTTCGGGTATAATCTGAAAGTAAAGGTGTAATTGGACGCGAACGATCCTGCGTTTTCATATTATAATGCTCCGCAAAAGGCTTGGAAACAATAATATTATAAAACATCTGAATGACCCAGATTCCTCTTTTATTGGCTTCTACGGTAAGAAATTTATAAACTTCTTCGTTCTTTTTGAAATCTTCGTCGCTTACTTCAACGGCAAACGGATACTCTTTCAATTTAACCAAAGAGGCGAATGGATGTCCGTTCCATAAATACAAGGAATTCATTCTGTTCTCTACCAGCATGTCCAGATATTTTATCCATAGCTTTTTATCGTAAAACCACGGAAAAGTTTCAGGTGTATACGGATATTCGTAAACATCACGTCCGGGAAGGTAAACTGGTTTCTGCATTCCGATACAGGCACCTCTTAATACCATTTCCGGACTGTCGTCAATATTAATTTCTGACGGAAGTTGTCCTGCACTTTTAATTCGGTCTGCCAATTCCATTGCGCCGTACAAAGTTCCGCTTGCATCTGTTCCTTCGATATAAATGATGTTTTTTTGCGTACGGATTTGAAAGCCCTCTTTCTTGATTAATTGACTATCGTCGATTTTGGCAGCTTTTGAATTTTGCTTCCAAAACTCCGTTCCTTTTTCGCCAATAACAATGACTTTGTCTTTTGAGTTTTTAGTTATTTTATCTGTAACAATTACTTTGAATCCTTTAGTTGATGCTATTTCAGATAATTTTTCAACTCCAAACTGAGCTCTTGGCGATTTTGGATCACTAACAATAGTGATATTTTGCGCTGTTGCGAAAGTGGCGTAAAAACATAAAAAAAGTAAGCTGAAGTATTTCATGGTATTGTAATTTTATTCTTAAATATTAAATCTGCCAAATCTGCTTAAATCTGTGTAAATCTGCGTGCAATTATTTCACGCAGATTGGGCAGATTTAAGCAGATAAACGCAGATTAAAAAGTGTGAACGGTACTGTTTAACTTTTACATATTCAGCACTGTATTTTGATTTATTCCTGAAATTATTCTTGCCACAGATTAAAAGATTTACACAGATTATAAAATCCTTTTAATCCTGTAATCTGTGGCTAAATAACTTTTAATTCTGAAAAATGTTTTTTAGGTACGCTACGTTTCCACCGTAATTGACTTTTACATTATGCACTTGTGTTACATCTCTTGAACGCTCTACAATTAACCACCCGCTCCACTTCATTTCATCCAGCGTTTTTTTAATTTCCGGCATGTTGATCATCGTATCATTTTCTAACCAAACTTTATCGGTGTTTGAAGCGTGAATTTGTGCCAAATGTTTTTTGCCTAATATTTTTAGTTCCGATGCAATGTCTCTTCCGTTATCTGCTGCATTCGCAAAATTGAAAGAGCTTTTAATGTGTTTCGAACCAATTTCTTCTAAAAGTTTTTTCTCTTCGGTAGCATTCAGTGAAGTTTCAATAGCAATTACGCCTCCAATTTTCCCTACTTGTTTGCCTGCCCATTTTAGTCTTTCAATAACAATCGGACGCAATTCCGGATTTTTAACCAAATCACTTTCTGTTCCCAACGGAAGATAAGCCACTTTTACTTTCATGTCTTTCATTGCTTTCACGCAATCATTGATCATGGGTTCGATGGTTTCTCTTTTCGCAAAAGACTGTGCATAGAATCCGGACATGGCGATAGAACTGATTCCCACTCCCAATTCTTTAGATTTATCCAAGAACTTTTGTCTTTCCACCGGATCGCCCAATTTGCTGTCAAAAGTTGGTCTTTTTCCTAAACCTCCCATATCCAGTTCTATTCCGTCGGCTTTGATTTCACTAGCCAAACCAAAAGCACCTAATTTTTGTCTTTTTAAAATCATCCAGTCACAAACCGCAACTTTATATTGCTGTTTATTTTTTGATGATTGAGCTGTGGCGCAGCTAGTAAATGTTGTCGACAAAGCAACAAACATTACAACGAACAATTGTTTTAAAAATGACTTCATGCTTATTTTTTTTATTGCCACAGATTAAAGGATTTTAATGATTAAAAAAATCTGCTAAATCTGCTAAATCTGCGAGAGTAAATTTTTTCTCGGAGATTTCGGAGATTAACTAGAATAAAAAAATCATTTTAATCTTTTAATCTGTGGCAAAATTTTATTTATTCCTCTTCAGCCTTAACTGCTGTTACGGTTTTGTTTTCGTCTCCAGGCCAGATTCCGTTTTTGATTGGAAGTGCTTTTAATTTACTTGGATCGATTTTTACATATTTTAATTTTTCTCTTCTCCACGTATAAACAATATGCACCATTCCGTCAGAACTCTGAATTATCGATGGATAGGAATATTGACTGATTTTTGAATCTTCTAAAACCAAAGCCGCCTTCCAATTAATTCCGTCATCCGAAATCGAAACATTCAAAGGTGTTCTTGGCCCTTTTGCTTCCGTTCCCGGAGGCAATACGTGATTGTAAACCAATAAGTGTTTTCCGTTTTTAAGCGTTACTGCGTCGGTTCCTGAGTTGTTATTTGGAAGTCCGATCAATTCTACATCAGACCATGTTTTTCCGTTATCTTTTGAGAACGTACTGAAGATCGCTCTGTTTCTGGTTCTTCCAATAGCCTGAATACTGCCATCTTTGTGGAATAATATACTGGGCTGAATAGCATTTATTTTTTGCTTTCCTCTCGGAAGCGTATCGCCCATTACCCACGTTTTTCCAAAATCAGGAGTCGATTCCATACGAAGTCTCCATCCATCACCTTCGATACTTGACGGACATAATAAAGTTCCGTTGCTTAATAAAACAGGTTTATTTTTGATTGGTCCTAAGAAACCATCTGGCATTTTTTTAGCCTCAGACCATGTTTTTCCGCCATCAGATGAAGTTCTGATTACGCCCCACCATTCCGATGGTTTTGGTCCAATTTTGTAGAAAAGCATTAAATCGCCACCCGGAATTTGATACAGAACCGGATTCCATGTTGGTAATCTCGGACCTTCTTTCATAACGCCATCGGCAACTTTAACGCCTTCACCCCATTTATCACTTCCTTTCGGCTTGATGCTTACATAGATACAAACATCAGGATGTCTTTCGTGCGTTCCTCCAAACCAGGATGAAACTAAATCGCCGTTTGTTGCTTCGACAATTGTAACTGCGTGGCAAGATGGATACGGCGCTTTATCATAGATAAATTCATCAACTAAAATTCCTTCTTTCCAGGTCTTTTTTTCCAATGCAGATTTACAACTTCCTAAAAGCAATAAACCAAATAAGACAAAAGTTATCTTTATAATCTTCATTCTTAATTTTATTTTTGAATTAATTTTTTTGATTTTTTATGCACTACTCATAATTTTTCGTGCAAAAATATTTATTAAGTGTAAAAATGACACTAAAAAATTAGAGATGTATCCTGTACTGTCCCGAATTAGTAAAATTAACGCTTGACACTCACATTATAGGTACCTGAAGGTAATGTTAACATCAAATTATTACCGTCGATTTTATACGTTTCAGCAATTATCTTTTTACCATTCAAAATAACATTTGAACTAGTTGTTGTTGGTAAATAAACCAAAGCTGAAGTGTTCGCAGGAACAGTAATATCCCACTGTAAATTGTTTTTGCTTTTCTTCCAGTTGCTTTTTATCAGTCCGTGAATGGATTCGTACGAAGCGTTTACATAAGTCAGTCCCGCAGCAAAATCAGGTTTCATGATAATTTGTTTGAAACCCGGAGTTTCAGGATTACTCTTGATTCCGGCCATATTTTCGTAATACCAAATCAGTAAATCGCCCAACAACATCACATGATTTTGAGAATTCATACTAGGATCTGCAGTGTTTCCGTTCCATAATTCCCAAATGGTTGTTGCACCATTTTCTACCATAAATCCCCAACTTGGGTAGGTTTTATTAGAGGCTAGTTTGAAAGCCAAATCTCCTCTTCCAAAATTGGTCAAAGTTCGCATCAAAAATTGCGTTCCGATTACGCCCGTACTAATGTGACCCATTTTCGTTACCTCAACTTCGTGCACCATATTTTGAAAAACCTTCTCTTTTATATTTTCAGGAACCAGTCCGAAAGCCAAAGGCAATACATTTGCTGTAACCGTATTATTGGCATAGGTATTCGTTGCTGCATTCAAATATTTTGCATTGAATGCTTTACTAATTCTTTCTGATAAATTATTGTAATATTCAATATCCGCATCTGCGTTTGAGATTTTGGCAAACTTTTTCATGATTCCCAACAACTGATAATAAAACGCGCTCGATATTAATCCGCCATCTGTTAAACGAGCCGGATCTTTTGAACGAATTAATTCTAAGGATTCCGGCGGCACACACCAATCGCCATATTTATCCTTATCCATTAAATCGTTTAACAGATAATTTTCTTCCATGTACAACATCCATTTTTTCATGTATGGATATTGTTTTTTAATCACTTCCTGATCTGCAAATTGTTGGTACAACATATCAGCAACCGTAATATAAGTTCCAGGCCATGTCACATTATCACCGTAATAACGCCAAAATGCCGGCGCAACATCAGGTAAGCCTCCATCCTGGGTTTGAGCATTTTTTATATCATCCAGCCATTTAGCATATAGAGTCTGATTATCGAATAGAAAACTTTCGCCATAAGCACCCGTTGTTCTGTCTCCCAACCAAGGCTGACGCTCGTTACGTTGCGGGCAATCGATTGGCATTCCTTTGTAATTTCCTCTGATTCCCCAATAGGCATTTTTGAAAATCTGGTTCATTATAGCATCCGACGATTCGAAAGTTCCGGTTGTTTTAATGTCATCGTAAACCACTTTTCCGACAAAATTATCTACAGTTGGTTTTGTTGGAAATCCCGAAACCTCAACAAAACGGAATCCGTGAAATATAAATCGAGGCTCCCAGATTTCTTCGCCCTCTCCTTTTAAAGTATAAACATCGGTGGTTTTTGCATCACGCAAATTGGCAATATACAAAGCGCCATCAGCTTGTAAAGATTCTGCAAATTTCATCGTAACCTGATCACCGCTTTTTCCTTTGACTCTCAGTTGCAGCCAGCCTACCATGTTCTGACCCATGTCTAAAATATAAGTTCCTTTCGCAGTCGCTTTTATAGAAATTGGTTTTACCTCGCCCATAATTTTCATGTTCGGCGTCATTTGCCCTTCATAAAAACCACCTGGTTCCTGCACATATCTCGCATTTACCCAGCTTTTATCATCAAAGTTGGTTGTATTCCAGCCTTTCATTTCCTTACGGGCATCATATTCTTCACCATCATATTCATTGTTGGACAAAATAGGTCCGTCAGTCGTTACTTTCCAGCTGTCATCTGTTCTAATTATGACTGTGCTGCCATCTGTATATTCAACAAACAATTGCAACGCCATTTTTGGCAAGCCAAATGATTTTATTTTATACGGTTTATAGTCCTGACGCATGGCGAAAAAACGTCCGTTTCCTAAAATGGTTCCCAACATATTTTTGCCTTCTTTCAATTGCGAAGTCACATCAAAAACATTGTATTTTACGTTTTTTGTATAATCTGTAGGAACGGGCGCCAAAACCTGATCGCCAATTTTATTTCCGTTAATGTACAGCTCATACAAACCCATTCCCATGATATAAACCTTGGCATTTTTAACCTGTTTTTTAAGGTTTATTTCTTTTCTTAAATAACGGGCAGATAATCTCGCGTACTGAGAAACGCTGTCATCCTTCGATAATTTTTCATATCCAATCCAACGGGTCGATTTCCAGTCCGCATAAGTTAAAATTCCGATGCTGAAATGGGCGTTATTATTTGATTTTACCTCGCCTTTATTGGTCCAGATCGCTACTTTCCAAAAAACATCTTGTCTGTTTTCTAATTTTTTTCCTTTATAAATAATATTGACCGCTTCATTACTTTCTACTTTTCCGCTATCCCATAAATCGGCGTTATTAGCATTTAATTTTTCTAAGGTGGAAGCCACTAAAATTTGATAAGCGGTTTGTTTTACATCGTTCACCTCTGCATTAATTTGCCAGCTCAATCTTGGTTGCAAAACATCGATTCCTTCCGGATTGTTCAGCATTTCGCTTTGCAAATTGGTAACGCTGATTTTATTTTGGGCTTTCGCCGAAAGTGTGAAAAGTGAAATGATTATTGTTAGATGTAAAAGAAACTTTTTCATAATTTTATTTTTAATGCTTTGCGGTGATTTTTGTTTCACGCAGATTTAAAAAAGATTTGAGCAGATAAACGCAGATTTAATTTTTCTTTTGTCATTTCGATAGAATTCAAGATTAAAAAAATCAAATTAAATCTGCCGAAATCTGCAAAATCTGCGTGAAATAATTTAAGATTTACTCCGAAACCAACTTCTCCAATTTCTCAGAAACCGCAATTTCCTTACCGTTTTTCAAAATTCTAAATCCTTTTCCTTTATGATATTTTTCTCCGGTTTTATCCCAAAGAATCGTGATGATATTGCCGTGATACAAAACATTATCCAGACAAAACCAATCCCATTTTTCTTGTGGAATTAACGGATTCACTTCTATCTTTTCATCTGCTCTTGGTCGTAGACCTACCAATCCCGTAATCATTAAATCATTAAAAGTCGAATGATTATAATAACGGCTGCGTTCTCTTTCGCCCATTAACCAATATCCTGTCGTCTCATCCAGATATTCTCCCAAATAAGGTCTTCCGTGGAAATATTGTGATTCTACATACAAATTCATTTGTTTGAAATAATCTGGTTTACCCACAAAATTTTGATCGTAATTATTCAATACATTGGCCAAAGCGGTTAAGGTTTGTGAACTCGCAAACGGCCAAATTGCACCGTCCCATTCACAGGTTCCGGATCCGTGTGTTCTAAAACGCGGACTTCTTCTTTCTGCCGTTGTTAATCCGAATGGCGCTGAAAATCCTTTTTCATCCTTAATTTGCTCCCACGCTTTTTCAAAACCTTTTCCTTTTTCAGGAAGATTAAAATACCACGGAATAAATCCAATCGCTTCTCTTACTTGCGCTAAAGTATCTTTCTCTGTAAACGTTTCAAAGAATTCACTTTTAGGATTCCATAATTTTGTTTCAACCAATCTCTGGAGTGTATCGGCTTTCGCTTCAAAATAACTTTCCTGTTTGGTGTCACCTTTCAACTTTGCTATTTTAGCCAAAGCGGTTGCGTTTCCAAACATATAACTGTTGATCGTTGGGCGAGCATTTCTGAATTTCCTGGCCCCGCTTAAGGATTCTTCCATTCCGTCTTTTACATCAAACTGCCAGAACAAACCATCCTTGCGTTTTCTGTCACCTTCCCATGCTGCATATTCTGCCACTAAATCCGGATACATGTCTAATAAAAATTTATCATCTTTATTTACCAAATAGCTATTGTACAAAGCATCAGCCGTCCAACTACTAAAAGTACGAAGCTTTTTCATTGGTTTGCCATCATTTCCTCTGAACCATAAATGAACATCTTCTTCTAAATATTGCGGATTGTGTAACCATCGAAATTCATTAATGTGATGTCCCAAAGCACAACTGATCATATTGTATTTATCAGCATAAGAACGGTCTAC
Organism: Flavobacterium frigidimaris; assembly: GCF_002217275.1. Taxonomy (NCBI): domain Bacteria; kingdom Pseudomonadati; phylum Bacteroidota; class Flavobacteriia; order Flavobacteriales; family Flavobacteriaceae; genus Flavobacterium; species Flavobacterium frigidimaris. The sequence goes on along the minus strand of NZ_MUGV01000007.1, from coordinate 56,760 downwards.
CAAAAATTCTGTGATCGCATATCCCTGTGGTGTTTTTTTGATGTGTTTTCTCGCGCTCCACCAACGGAAATAATAAATTTCCTCAAAATTTTGCTGCGGACATTCAAACAACGGAATATTCTTTTCTATCCACGTCCACGCAGAATCATTCGGAATAGCAAATTTTAAATTTTCATCTTCCATCGTGTTGAAATAATCAACATAATGTTTGAAGTTTTCCTGTTTTAAAATTGCAGCAGTGCTTTTTGAATGGCCTGCTCCGGACTTGCAACTGCTTAAAGTTGCAATCAGGATTACGAAAGCTATTATTTTGTATTTGAAATTTTGTAACATATTCTGAATTATTATTCAAATTTTATTTTTCTACTCTGTTTTGAATTGCCTCCTGCTTTAGCTGGAGGTCAAAATAAATGATCTTAAATGGCTTTAGCCAAAATGCGTAGTTCGGCTAAAGCCAAAAACTTTTGTCTAAATTTTATTCCTCCAGCTAAAGCAGGAGGCAATTCAGACATTCTTTATCTATAGAGATACCTACAAGGTTTTGAAAACCTTGCAGGAAACCTCTCTAATTCCCTTTAAAAATATAAGTCTGTCCCGCCTTCATCTGAACATCATATTCATTATAATTTGGCAACACCACTTTCTTCAAATTTGCTTTATCTGAAATAATCGGTTTTTTCACTTCTACATCATAAAACAACGGATTCGGATTTTTCCCTTTTGCTTTTTTAATGGATGTTCCTTTTCCGGCAGTTAAAGTATTTTCTACTTTCAAGCGACAGTTTCCTCCTATTTTAGAATAAATTTTTAGCTCAGAAACTTTATTGTTTTTCCAGGTCATATCAATTACAAAACCACCTCGTGATATTAAGCCTTTAATGCTTCCATCTTTCCATACACTTGGTAAAGCAGGCAATAAATGAATCGCATCTTCCTGACTTTGCATCAACATTTCGGCAATTCCGGCCGTACATCCAAAATTTCCATCAATCTGAAACGGTTGGTGCGCATCTAACATATTCGGATACGTTCCTCCTCCTTTTCTTTGTTCTGCTGTAACCAAATGCATTTGGTCCTGTAACAATTTATACGCGTGATTTCCGTCTAATAATCTCGACCACCAACACACTTTCCAACCCATTGACCAACCTGTAGATTCGTCACCTCTGTAATTTAATGAGTTCTTGGCAGCTTCAAATAATTCAGGTGTTTTGGTTGCCGAAATCTGGTTACTCGGAAACAAACCGTATAAATGTGAAACGTGTCTGTGTTTGTCTTCCGGATTATCCCAATCGGTTTGCCATTCCTGCAACTGACTGTATTTTCCAATTTTCATTGGTGGCATTTTTGCCAAAGCTTCTGTTAGCTTTTTATTGAAATTCTCATCCGGAGCAACCAATTTTGAAGCTTCGATTACATGCGTAAACAAATCAAAAACCAGTTGATTGTCCATGGTTGTTCCCGAAGCAATGGTTGCTTTTCCAGTTCCACCCGCATGTGTATTTTCCGGAGAACTTGAAGGAACAACCACCAAATATCCTGTATTCGGATCGATAATCATAAAATCTAAAAAGAACTCGGCTGCACCTTTCATGATCGGATAGATTTCTTCCAGATATTTTTTATCTCCTGAGTATAAATATCTTTCCCATAAATCCTGACTCACCCAGGCGCCACCAGTTGGCCACATTCCAGACGCGGCAGAATCTACCGGAGCGGTTACACGCCAAATATCAGTGTTGTGATGCAAAACCCAACCGTTTGCATTGTACATCATTTTTGCTGTTTCATGACCGGTAACGCTCAACTCTTTTGCCATTTGAATAAAAGGCTCGTGCATTTCTGAAAGATTGGTTACTTCTGCCGGCCAATAATTCATCTCGGCATTAATATTTGTGGTGTATTTACTGTCCCACGGCGGCGTTACCATATCGTTCCAAATTCCCTGTAAATTCGCAGGCTGACCACCCGGTTGTGAACTTGAAATTAAAAGATAACGTCCAAATTGAAAATATAACGAAGCCAATTGCGGATCGAATTGTTTTGAGAAATCCCTGATTCTTTCGTTTGTTGGTTTCTTCGCCGCATCGTTTGTTCCTAAATCAAAAGAAACTCTGTTGAAGAATTTTTGATAATAGGCAATATGATCTTTTTTGATGGTTTCAAAATCTTTGGTTTCGGCTTTCGCCAAATACCCTTGGCTCTTCGCCACTTCATCTTCTGAAATATCCTGATAATTTTTGAAATTGGTCGCGATCGAAATATAAAGTGTTACTTCATCCGCTTTATTAATGCTTAAAACTCCGTTGCTTGAAGAAACTTCTCCACCTTTATTTTTCGCAACTAATCTTCCCTGAAACTTAACTTTACCCTTTTGATTCTCGAAATTAGTTCCGATTCCCGAAAGCAAAATTTGATCTCCCTCTGACGCAGAAACGGTTTTATCAATAGGACTGTTCATGAAAACGTTACATGTAATTTGTCCCGGTTTATTGGCTGATAATTTCACCGCAATGACTTGGTCTGAAAACGCAGTCAAAATTTCTCTTGTAAATTCAACGCCATTTACGCTGTATTTTACTTTTGCCGTAGCATTTGAAATATCTAAATCTCTGTAATAATTGGTATATTTTTGATGTCCCGGAAACGAAATATAAACGCTCCCAAAAGTTTGATACGGCATTCCGTCATTGGTTTGCGACATAATATCCTGCGTCGCCAATTCCTGTGCTTCATCAAATTTTCCATCAAAAATCAACTGACGAACAATGGGCAAAGCTTTTATGGATTTATTGTGCGCATTGCTGTTTGGTGAACCCGCCCAAATGGTTTCTTCGTTCAATTGCAAACGCTCCACCGCAGGATCTCCAAAAACCATTGCTCCCAAACGACCATTTCCCAAAGGCAATGCTTCATTCCAGATCGCAGCAGGTTTATCGTACCAAAGTTTTAATTCGTTGTTGGTTTGCGCCGTTGCTGCAAACGAAAAAATTCCAAAACAAATCGCAGTTATTTTATTTCTTAACTTCATAATATATTTTTCTTTCGCCACGAATTCACGAATTGACTCTAATTATTCTTTGCGTTTAATTTCTCAAATTACTATAGCCACAGATTAAAAAATAATTCGTGAATTCGTGGCTATCTTTTTTTATCTTACTTTTTAACTTCATAAATCTTGTTATTCTTCTCGCCAAACATTTCATATAATTTGTCGATATCTTTCAAAGCATTTTTAGGTAAATTTTCGGTTTTATTTCCAAAAACATATAATTTGTCATACGGTTCAATCACACAAGTCGATTCGTCGATTTCGCCTTTTGCATTTTTAACTTTGTTCAAATCCAAACCTAAATATTTCGCCATAAACGGATACAAAGCCATACGTTTTGAAACTCCAAAATCATGCCCTTCATTAGCAAAATGAGCATTTTCTACCATATCTTTTTTACCATACAATTCATAGGTTCTTTGAATAAAAGGGAATTCCAATTCCGGAACTGCCAATGTCCAGTCTTTTCCATCCGAAACAATTAATTGTGGTTTTGGCGCCATCATCGCTGAGATTTCAGCATTGTTGGTTCCGTTTCCACACAGATGAATTCCACGACCGCTCTCGCAAGGACAACCTCCCGAAAAATGAGAAGAAACCATTACCACCGGAGCAGAAACTGTAATCCTATCATCCAAAGCGGCTAAAAACATCGTGTGCGATCCTCCGCCAGAACCTCCGGTTACACCAACGCGCGTCATGTCAACATTTTTTTGAGTTGACAAATAATCCAATAAACGGATTCCGGTTAGAACCTGAACCGTCGATGCAATACTATTTCTGTGAGTTTGTTCCGGGAATTGCAATAATGATTCTCCCCAGGCAAATAAGTCATAACTCACTACAATTGCTCCCATTTTGGCCATCATCGCACAACGGTATTGTTCGTCTTTTCTATATCTTCCGTCTCCAAAATGTCCGTCAGGCGTTAAGATTACCGGCGCTTTTTTATTTAAAGGATAGGGTTTGTAAATCGAACCCGTTGCATAAACGCCTGGCAAAATTTCCAAACCTATATTTTCGACACTGTAATCTTTGTAAATTCTTTTTGGTGTTAAAGTTGGTTTTGATTTCGGCATTGGTGGTGCTTTATCCAAACCAAAAGACGTAATCATACACGCTTTAATTTCTTTTTTACGCTTTTCCCATTCGGATACATTCGAATATAAAGTAGTCAAATAATCTAAACGCTCTCTTCCCTTATCAACCGAAACTTTATGGTTTTCATATTTTCTGATAATATAAGTTCCGTCGGGTTGTTTGAAATACATCAACTCAAAAGGCGCTAAAATGTTCGTTAAGGAAATCGCCAAATTACCCGGCTCAATTCTCCAATCTGCATAATCTAATTCTTTTCCTTTTAATAAACCTCTGTCGTCATTAATGGTAACATGAAAAATAGTTTCGATCTTTTTCAGGGTTTCTGAAACTGGTTTTCTAAAGTTTTCATCAGATGTTACCTGCGCATTTGCAAATGTCGCAGTAAAGAATAATAATAGGTATATTTTAATTTTCATCATTTTATTGTGTATTAACAAGCTTAGATTGAACGCGGATAACACGGATTCGCTAAAGCGAAGACGCGGATTTGCGCGGATTTTTTTTATTTTTTTAAATGTATTATTACTTTATTCTATTATTCTAAAAGCATTTTTTTTATCCCGTAGGGATTTCATATTGGTAGTACTAATAATTCCCTACCTTTCATTTGTCCCGTTAGGGACTATATAAATTTCGATCTTTTGTTAAGTCCCTAACGGGACAAAATAACTCCGACAACTTTTTTTCTACCAACATTAAATCCCTACGGGGTACTAAAATTTAAAAATCCGTTTTTTATCCCGTAGGGATCTTATATCGGTAGACCAATAACCCCTACCTTTCATTTGTCCCGTTAGGGACTATATAAATTTCGATCTTTTGTTAAGTCCCTAACGGGACAAAATAACTCAGACAATTTTTCTCTACCAACATTAAATCCCTACGGGATAAAAAATTTAAAAATCCGTTTAAATCCGCATTTTTACGAAGTAAATCCGTGTCATCAGCGTTCTATATTTTACATTCAATTGTATATTTCCCAGAACCTAATTCTAAATTTTTAGCAACTTTTCCGTTGATTTTTATTTCTGTATTTTTCGAAACAGGCAATTTTATTGTGGCTGATGTATTCACCGGGATCTCCACTTTCAAAATCAATTTTCCCTCTTTCTTTTCCCATGCCGAAGCAATATCTCCATAAATCGATTGGTAAGTTGCTTTCACAAAAGTCATATCACCCACCACTTCCGGTTGAATAAAGAAATGTTTGAAACCTGGTTTTTTATTGTCCGGAACAATTCCGGCCAAACTTTGATAAAACCATTCTTCAATTTGTCCCATCATAAAATGATTCCATGAATTTCCTTTTCGCGGATCCCATTGTTCCGTTAGAGTCGTTAATCCAAATTTTATCTGAAAACCATAACCCGGCGCATCGTAATGATTGTTCATTTTGTACATCATTTCGTTTTCGCCATTTTGAGCCAAAGCCTGAAACAAATAACGATTTCCAACATCACCTGTGGTTAATCGGTCGCCTTTTGCTTTTATATCTGCCATTAAATTTTGCATTACAGCCGCTTTATACTGCGGTTCTACAATATCCATATAAACCGGAACAGCATTACTAAACTGGCTGTTGGTGCCATATTGTTTTGTTTCCGGATTGAAGAATGCCGCGTTGAAAGCCGTTTTTATATCAGAAGTTAAAGTTTCATATTTCGAAATATCTTCTGTTTTACTCAACAACTTTGCTGCTTTTGCCACCAAACTCGCTCCATAAAAATAATGCGAAGTGGCTGAAAGTGCAATCGGACTATTTTTTGAATATCCTGCTGCGTGCGTCCCGTAATCGTACCAGTCTCCTAAACCGTACGACAAAATATGATTCGTCGCTTTTGTCCCTAAATAATCAACATACTTTTTCATTACCGGATAATATTTCTCTAATAAGGAAGCATCGCCGTAATATTCATAATACATCCATGGCAAAATTACTCCGGTTACGCCCCATTCCGGAGAATCGGTAAAATCGCCTCCAAAAACTACATACTCAGGAACTATAGTCGGAATTAAACCATCCTCTCTTTGTCCATCTGCGATGTTTTGCATGATCGCCGGAATATAACTTTCCAGATTATAATTGAACATTAATCCGGGTCCGTTTAAGTGAATTTCTTCTAACCAACCTAATTTTTCGCGTTGCGGACAATCAGTAAAAACACTCTGAAAATTACTTTTTATGGAGTTATTAATCAGTTCGTGTGCTTTATTGAAAATTACGTTTGAAGACTCAAAAGTTCCCGCTTCTCCTGCCGAATTGTAAATAAAATTCGATTTTAAATCTACCAGCGTCGGCAGATTTTTATCTTCGCTTTTCTCATAATTGATATTTTCAATCTGAACATATTGAAAACCGTAATAACTGAATTTCGGCTGCCATTCTTCTACGCCTTTGCCTTTTAAAGTATAATCGTAATAGTATGGTTTGCCGGATCTTCCCTGACCAATTGTTCCGTCGTCGTTCAATCCTTCACCGACCCAAACGCGAACGGTTTGCCCTTTTTTTCCTTTTACTTTTATGGTTGGAAATCCGGATAGATTTTGTCCCATATTAAAAACATAAAAGTTAGGTTTCAACTCTTTTACTTCTTTTATGTCATAGCGTTTCTGAATCGTAATTGGCGGTGCAGTCTGTGCTCTTAAAACTCCCTTTGGCGCTTCCTGAACCATAATTGGTTTCCAGTTTGCATCGTTAAATCCTTTCAAATTCCAGCCTTTTTGTTCTAAGTTGGCGTTGTAATCTTCACCTCCAAAAATACTGTTGTATGTAATCGGACTTTTGCTGTATTTCCAGCTTTGATCTGATTTGATGATTTCTTCGGAACCGTCTTTATACGTCACTTTCATTTTGAAGAATAAAGTCGGTGGACCAAAACTTACAAAAAACTTGGTATATCTTTCTGCCAGTGTGTTGTACATTCCGTTTCCTAGCAGCACGCCAATTACATTTTCGTCCTTTTGCAATTCGGCTGCCGATAATTCGTAGGTATTATAATTTACGGTTTTGTCGTAATCTGTCCATAAAGGAGCAAATTCACTATTGCCGATTTTCTTTCCGTTAAGCGTCAATTCATAATGCCCTAATCCCGAAATATAAACTATAGCTTCCTTAATTTCTTTAGCAACAGTAAATGATTTTCGAAGCATGATACTTCTGCGTGAAAGTGAATCTGAGGCATTGATTATGGCATCTTTTTTCTCTCTTTTATACGTTGCAGAATGAAAATTTCTGCCTTCTGGCAAATGACTATCGGCTTTTGTAATCGCCCCAATCCAGGTTGGATTTAAGTCGGATTCATCTGGTGCAATTCTGAAAAAAGCAGTTTTACTCCATTTAGAAAGTTTACCTGTTTGATTCCATACTTTCACTTTCCAGAAATATTTGGTTTCGGTTTTTAAAGGACTTCCGCCATAAGCAATCTGCAAATTTTTGCTGGAATTTACTCTTCCGCTGTTCCAGATATCACCATAGTCATTTTTCAGTTTTTCTTCAGAAGAAGCCACTAAAATCTGATACCCGATTTGTGATGAACTATATTCTTTTGAAACCAATTGCCAGCTTAATCTGGGTTGTTTTTGAATAACAGCCAATGGGTTTTCTGTCATTTCACAAGTCAAATGTACAGTAGCAATTTGTCCATTTGAAATGAACGTCACTAGAAGAGAAAAGAGGAATAATATGTTTTTTAAATTCTTCATTTATTATTGTTGAGAATTAGAACGCGGATGAAACGGATTCGCTTTCGCGAAGACGCAGATTAACGCGGATTTTTTATTCACTTTGCTAATTAATATTTAAAAAATCGGTTTTTATCCGCGTTTTTACGAAGTAAATCCGTGTCATCCGTGTTCTATTTATAACTTTTTGTCACCAATGATTTAATATTAAATACCGCTTCCGGAATTAATTTTCCTGTATCCGGTAAATCAGTAAAATCTGGCGTATCTGGTTCTGTATCGGCATTTGGTGTGTAACGCTGATCTCCTGTGCGAAACATAATGCGCGAAATACCATCAACCGGCGCATAAAATATTTTATTGGTTTCTTTACCGTCATTTACTTTTACCGTATACGAACGAGAAGTAACATCTAATTTAACTGTTATCGTATACTCTTTTCCAGCTTCGTATTTTGTAAGTCCGCCAAAACGGGCACCATTTTTCGCTTTTAATTCTCCATCCGAATCAAACTCCAAACGAATTGCCGGTAAACCCTGTTTGTTTTGAAATTCGATTTGCAGTAAACCATGATTATTTTGTTCCGGCTTAACTGTAAAAGTTGCTTCCATTTTTTGTGCAAACGGAATTACACGCTCGGCACGCGAATAATCAAAATAATCCTGATCCCTTAACGTTAACCATTTTACGCCATCTGTTTTCTTTTCTATTTTCGTAGAGGCCCATGATAAATCATAAGTATTCCATAATTTCAATTCTTCACCATTAGGTAAATCATTAAAAACATCATTCACATTTTCTTTCACTTCGCTGGTTACCGGAACCGGAATCGAAGCCACCCAAATATCTTCTTTGTTTACACTATAACCTACCCAAAGTTTTCCGTCAGGCGGAGTTCCATTTCCTTCCAAAATTCCACGAACGTATTGCGGACCCGCAGATTTATAGTTTCCACCATAACGCATTGGTGTAATTTCTCCGTGAACCAACAATAAATCTTTGTAATTCAGTCCGTCATCGCTGGTAGAAATTGCCAATGGCCAACGATATTCTGATGGATTATAAACGGTTGCATAACGATTATCAGATGTTTTTTGTCCCCATATTTTAGCATTGCTGTTTACAAAGCCCGGCGCTCTTGTTGGCGTATACTGCCATGTTTTTCCATCGTCTTCACTGATCGAAGTCAGGGCAAATTTCCATAAACCAACTACGTTTCCGTTTGGTAAATGGTAATAATTGAAGGCTTTGTATTGTTTTTTTAACGGAATCAAAGCGTCATCTCTGTCCGCTTCTTCCACCCATTGTTGCATTAATAAAGGTTTAGACATCATTTCATCGCAAGCTTTGATAAATTTCTTGTCTTTGCTTTTGGTATAAAATGGAAATGTTGTCGGCAACGGATTTCCGTTTTTATTATAACGAACAAAATAAACCGGACCATAACTTCCGTCTTTGTAAATTTCTCTTACTACACGACCAATTCCTTTTCCGTCATTTGGATCGTCTTTTTTGTCTAGTGCCACTCCATAATAACCCACCGCAAGCAATCGGTTATCTGATGAAACATAAAAGCCCATACGCTGGTGCATTACTGCATCTAAATTTTTAGCCACACCTTCAACACCTTCTTTTTTAAATCCGTCAGGAACATGGTAAATCGGGAAAAGAATCTGAGGTTTTGTCCATGTCACTCCGTCTTTGGAAGTCATCATAAAGGTCTGCCCTGGCGGAATATGTTCTCCGGATGGATCGCTTAAATAATGTAAATAGAAAGTATTATTCCAATACGCCATCATTGGTTGGTGGTTGTACGTCCAGCCAAAACCATCTGCTTTTTCAGGATGTTCTCTGCTGGCACGCATGATCTGCGTTGCATGAACGCCCACCGCCGGACTCAATTGCCCGTGATGATAATCGACATTTGAAAGTGTTTTGCCAACATAACGTATTGTATCGTTTTGAGCATTTACAGCTGTACAACTCAATAGAATTGCAGCTGTAGTTATGATGTTGGTTTTTATGTTTTGGAAAGTAATCATTGTATATGTTTTTTGTTTCACGCAGATTTGGCAGATTTTAGCTGATTTTGCAGATAATATTAAAAATCTGCTTTGATCTGCTTCAATCAATTTAAATCTGCGTGAAATTTTTCTAACTATTTCTTTTATCTGCTTAATCTGCCAAATCTGCGTGAAAAAATTACTCTCGCAGATTTAGCAGATCAAGCAGATTTTTTATTTTTACTTTTTGCCACAGATTACACAGATTTAAATGATTTTTTTTTAAAATTTTAATCTGTGAGAATCTGTGAAATCTGTGGCTATATAATTTATTTCTTTTCTTTTAATCCTTTTAAAACTTCTCCAGAAATTGTCGTAATCGTTCCGTGTTTATGTCCTTCCGGAAGACTTATTTTTGAAGACACATCTTCAAAATGAACAAAATCTTTTGTACTTGAAGCTTTATAGTTTTTCTCACCATAGTTGTCATAATAAATCAGCCATTCTTTGCCAACTTTCACCACCGTTGGTCCTTCTGATAAATGTGCTGTAAAAGGTTCAGAACTTTTTCCGAAAGGTCCTAAAGGTGATTTTCCGAAAGCCACTTTTATATTTCGCATGGGTCTGGTGTTGTCTTTCAAAACCAAAACATAATCTTTCTTAGCTTTTTTGACAATCACACAATCGATCACGCTAAAGCCTGGTTCGTAATATAATTTCGCATCAGAGAAAGTTTTGAAATCTTTCGTTGTTACGTAATACATTCTATGATTATTCTTTTCTTCTTCCTGTCCTTTTTCAAATCTAAACGGAATTGTAGACGCCCAAATAATGATATATTCTTTTTTGACATCATCATAAAAAATTTCCGGAGCCCAAACGTTTACCACTTCCGGTTCGTTTTTCATTACCGGAATGTATTCTTGTTTGGACCAATGAATCAAATCTTTTGAACTGGCATATCCAAAACCGTTTCCGCCTTTCCAGTCAGTTGTCCACACTAAATGATAGGTTCCGTCAGCCCCTTTTGTAATCGAGGGATCACGCATGATTTTGCTGGCTCCGATATCCGGTTTTAAAAACGATCCTTCAAGACCTTTCCAGTTGTAACCGTCTTCGCTGTAGGCTAAGTACAAACCTTCTATAGCCGGTTCCCGAAACGACGTAAAAAGATAAATTTCTTTCTTTTTCTGCGAATAACTTATCGTAGAAAGGAACAGGATTATTATGATGAATATTTTCTTCATGCTTTTGAAATTAAACACTAATTTCACTAATTAACACAAATTGAATTGGTGTAAATCTGTGAAATTAGTGTTCTATTATTATGCTATTCTGTAATTGCTTTTTTATCCAGGTCTTTTCCTTTTTTCAAAACCGTATTTACATTATTAAATACATTGTTTTTTAGGAAAATATTTTTTGTTTCTTTTCCGTCTGCTTCGATGAAAACATCGGTTGCATTAAATGGAAAATTATTGTTGATCATAATATTCGACGCATTATCAATCTTGATAACTGGAACTCCTTTTATTGGTGTTGATGAACCCACATTATCTAAAATAAGGTTTTTAGCATCTGCTATTTTGAAAGAAGAACCTACTGATGCGTTTACTTTTACATCATGGAATTCAATATCGGTTGCTGTAATTACCGTGAAACCTTCTTTGCCATCCATATTAATATTGGAGAAAGAAATGTTTTGAATTGGCATTTCAGAAATTCCGCGGACAACTCCTGCTTTGTTTACATTTCCACCCGTAACATTACTGATGTGAATGTTTCTAAAAGTTGGCGTACGTTCTGTAACCGGTTCTGCAGCATTATCTTTATCATAGAACAAGTCCAAAATAATGGCTTCTTCTTTGATGTTTTTCATCACAATATTATCTACGCGAATATCTTCTACAACACCGCCACGACCACGCGCCGATTTAATACGGATTCCGCGATCTGTTCCGTCAAAAACACAATTTGAAATGGTAACTTTCTTGATTCCGCCCGACATTTCGCTTCCAATAACAACGCCACCGTGACCACTTAACATCGTACAATTGGTGATGGTTACATTTTCCGTAGCTTTTCCGTATTTACGGCCATCCGCATCTCTGCCTGATTTAATGGTAATACAATCGTCTCCAACACTAATGTGACAATTCGAAATATGAACATTGGTACACGATGAAGGATTGATTCCGTCTGTATTTGGTGAATGTGGATTAAAAATTGAAATTCCGGTAACCGTTACATTATCACAAAATTCAGGATTGATCGTCCAGAAAGGTGAGTTTTGAAACGTTACGCCTTCAATTAAAATATTTTTACAGCCATAAGCCTGGAAGAAAGAAGGACGGAAAAAGTGTTTGTCAATCGTTCTTTTATAGTAAGGCTCATACACAATTCCTTTGTTTTGCTCGGTCCACATTTTTTGGTATTTGGTTTCAGGAATTGGTCCTTTTGCGGTTTCAATTCGGTACACTTCATTCCACCATGCTTTTCCCTGACCGTCGATTACACCTCTTCCGGTAATGGTAATATTTTCGGCATCTTTGGCATAAAATAATGGAGAGAAACTTTTCATCACCAAACCTTCGTAACGCATTTCTACATAGGGCAAGTAATCGTCAAAATTGTCTGAAAATTTCAAAAGTGCACCTGAATCCAAATGAATCGTGATGTTACTTTTGAGTTTTAAAGCACCGGTTAAATATTCCCCGGCAGGGAAAAAAATTGTTCCGCCACCGTTTTTAGAAGCTTTTTCAATGGCATTCTGAATGGCTTCGGTACATTTTATTCCTTTGTTATTTCCTCCTTCATTTAGGATATTCAGCCAGCCGTCGTTTGCGAAAGCGGTGTTGAATCCTGTGATGAAGAAGAGAATAAATAATATATTTTTCATACTTTTTGTTTTTGGTCATTTTTGTCATTTCGACGGAGGANNCTCCTCCGTCGAAATGACAAGATTGTGGTTATTACATTGTCGCTAATCGTTGTCGAATTACTAGTGTGATCCCTCGTTCCTCGGGATGGCAAGATTGTGGTTATTGCACTAACATTTTACTTTTTACTTTTCACTAATAACTTTATTCGATTTCAAAATCAAAACCCAGTCATTACCTTCTTCTTTTTTTCCTGCTGGTTGAAAATTTTGAGTTCCTTTATTATCAAATGTCCCAATTTTAGTTTTCTTTCCATTTCTTGGATTGTACCAAATTGCTTCGAATTTATCACCGGAAATTTTTCCTGATTTTACTTCTATTATTCTTCCGTTGTAGGTGTATAGTAAAGCGTATTTTTCTCCTCTTATTGCTGGAATATAATCGTATTTTTCTCCTTGATTAACAACTAAAGAAGCATCTGGAATTCCTTCTAAAAATGGAACTTCTTCCATCAGTTTCTTAATATAAACCATTTGTCCGGCACCTTCCGCATTAATTGCTGACGTCCATAATTCTTTGTTTCCGTACGCTGGTTTATCGCCTTTTCTGAACATTTGCATTACTGCATTATGACCATAAGTATAACCTGCAGCACCAGAGAGAACCGACCAATATCCATAACGGCGTACGTCACTTGCTTTCCATTTTGGTTGTAAAGTATCATGCAAACCATGTGGAATTCCTTCGTAAGATGGTTCTCCATCAAGAGTAGGTTTTGTTGGTTTTAATTCGAAATCTCTTAGAACGAATTTGTAATTGTCTTCTTTGAAATTCGTTTTTATTGAATCCTGATCATATCTTCTATGTCCTGACTGGAACATATTGAAATCTAACCAGGTTGCCGTATGGTAATCATCAGAAGAATCGGTTCTTCCGAAAGGGTGAAAAGTCACCAATTGCTCTGGATTATTAGTTTTTAATGTACTTCCGATAGCGTTCCAGATATCTTTAAATTCATTTCCGTGCGTGTCTCCACCATTTAACCAGATTACATTGGTTTTGTTTTTATAACGGTTGGCTAAAAACGTTGCATATTCAATTGCCTGTTCCTTGCTTACTTTATTTCCTTTTGAAACATTTGTTCCCCAAACTGGGACCATTGCTAAATAGATTCCGTTTTTGCGGGCTACCTCTAAAGTATAATCTACGTGATCCCAATAGTCGTATTCTTTTTTGCTATTGAAATTATTTCCGGCCGTAATGAAAGGTTTAGAAACATCTTCGTTAATCAAAGCGGCACTTCCATAAACATTTACTGCATTCAGGTTATGCAAAACCATCACCTGAACCACATTAAATCCTTTTGCTTTTCTGTCTTTAAAATATTTATCTACTCCTGCTCTGTCTAATTTCCCGAATGTCAGCCAACCGGTATCGCCTAACCAGAAAAATGGTTTCTCGTTTTCGGTTACGAAATAATGCTGGTTTTTTGAAACTTTAATTTTTGGCAAAGCGCCTTTTTCGGCAGATTGAGAATATCCGCTTTGTGCAGTTAACACCAAGCTTAGACCGAGGGCATATAGATATTTAATTTTCAGATTCATTTTGGTTAGTTTTTTATTGCGTTTTTTGGTGTTTGTTCGCCACGAATTCACGAATTTTTTAATTTCAGTATGATTAGAAATAATTCGTGAATTCGTGGCGAACCACTATTTTATTTTTTTACTACAAAAAGTACTTTTTCTTTTATTTCAGAAGCTGGAATGGTAACATTTTTTCCTCCTTTAATGTTTGCTTTTTTAGTGAAAGCTCCGGTTACAGCGTTGATCGCGTATACTTGAAAATCTCCTTTGTAAGCTGACAGATCAATTGAAACTTCTTTTTCATTTTTGATGTAAAAAAGATAACTGTTTCCTTTATTTTCTAATGTCCAGATGTTGTCTGAGAACGTATTTCCTTCAACTAATTTCATTTGGCTTAAAGCCGAATAAAATTCCGGAAGTGCTATTTTCGGAATGTTAGGTAATGAAGCTCCTGCCATTAATGCTGGCCAACCAAATCTTGATGAACCATCCGTAGAATATAAAATTACTTTATCCCGATATTTTTCACGGTATTCACGAACGGCACGATACACCTGATCGTCTGTTTCTTTTCCGACTTTTAATTTTCTGGCATGTTGTCTTGGTGCTAAATTTAAACCTCCTTGTGGCGCATACGCAGATCCGTCTTCTTTGTAATACCAATACCGAATGTCAATTGCATCTACTGTTTTGGCTCTTTGGGCATCATTCAAAATGGCATCCTGAACATCTTTTGTAGCACTTAAACCAATGATTCCTTTTTTACCGGTTTCGTCTTTCCATTTTTGAACTTCATCCATCCAAAATTGCATAAAATGAAGCGGTCCTGTATATTCGGCACTGGTCAACTGAATTACGTTACTGTTGTCCTGAAAATTTTCTAATGATTTACGAATAAATCCCTGGTGTAATTTTCTTCTAACAGGATTGGTAATATCATAAAACTGTTCTGCCATGAAAATACGTTTGTCACCTGCATACGGTGGCGGTTCCGGAAAACCGGTACTATTAATATTGTTTGCTGAACGCCACGGAGAACTCGCCCAGTGCGCACCAGCCTCAATAATATTATGTTGAAAATATTGTTGATTGACTAGCAATTGTCCTTTGGTTTCTGCCAAATCAGCAAAAAGTGATAAACGATCCCAATACCAATCATTGAATTTTGTCAAATCGTATTTACTTAATTGATCCCAGGCATAATCCTGACCGCTTCTTGCAAAAGGCTGTTCGTAAAATGGTGGCCAAACATCAGCATCAAAACGACGAACTCTTTCGTGATCGTCCATTCTGCGCTCGTACCATAATCCGTAATTATGTTCTAAAGCAACCATATTATTGCTGCTTAAATAATCTGAAACATCATTAATGTTATCTGTAAATCCGGTTCCTGTTCTTCCCGGAACAAATCTGGTAACATCCGGCAATGATTTTGAAATATCACTATCTCTCAAACTTCCTCTCCACCATGGCACGCTTAATCTGTTTCCGGCAATTACTTTTCCGTCATACGTCAGCCAGCCGTTTTGTACTACTACTTTAGTAGCAGAACTATTATTTTGTGCCGAATTAATTTTTAAATCATTGGCATTTTTAAGACCTGAAGTATTGGTATCAATTGGATTTGCTTTTGAAACTTCAGCAATCCATTCTACTAAATTCTCTTTTCGCTCAACTGAATTTTTAGTTAATTCCTGAGCCACTGCAACCTCTGGACTTGATGAAGGTTCTGAACCTAAATCATAAATAAAGGATTTTACAGGAAGTTGACCCAAACGAGTTTCTAATTGTGCATAAAACAAACTTCTCGGACTGATATGACCGTTTACATCTTTCCAATGTCCATCACCAGCCATAATTCCGCCCCAGGTTCCAAAAGCCCAGTTTTGCGCTGTTGGCGGACTATAACATTCTATTTTAGAAGCTGAAGTTTCCCAGATTACACTGTTCGCAGCAGTCCATCCTGCACCTCTGCCATTTTGTTCTCTGTTGTTATAACTTAAAGCATGTCCGTCTACGTAAGCAATGTCAAATAATACTCCGGTTGCCCAACTGCCGATGGCTCCGCTATTGTTGAAAGGTAAATGAGATTCACATTGTATAAATACATTTGGACCCGTTGTTCCAAATCCGCCCACAGCAAAATCATGGTAACCGTATTCAGAGTAACAACGTTGAAACAAGGTTTGTTGTCCTTCAGTATAAAAAGTATGGCGTCTAAAACCACCGATTTCAGAAACGGGTTCAGTTGCGATACAATCTTCAACGGTAATTTGTTGAGCCGATTTTAGTAAAGCTACAGCACCACCAGCAAAATGTTTAAAACTTACTTGTTTCACCCAGGCATTTCTTGTATTTTCAATGCTAATTCCTAACCATCTGTGTTCTTCGTCTTTTGGTTTTGACTGATCATAAGTTGATTTCACCAAAATATTTTCGATTCCGATATGCTCAATTCTTCCTGACCAGCTATACGCTGTTACTTTTGCAGTTCCGAAAGTATCATCTAAAGTCATGGTCAACGGAGCGTTTAGTGTCACTTCATTGCCATTGATTTTAGTTACAACTCTGTTCCAGCTAATATCCCAATCATTTTTTTTCCATCCCACCCAACCGGTTTCTGCTCCAAAATCATCCATTTTTAACTCTTTAATCCAATTATCAGTTAAAGGTTTGCTAATGATGATTTCGTCAGTTGGTTTTAATTTAGAAACATTTTTTAATTGAATTGTTTTTGTTCCAAGAGGTGTATAAGCAGTATTGAATTCAAAAGTATCTCCTAATTTTTTATCATCAACTCCTAAAATTCTAATTACAGCTTCACGCTTTAATCCGGTTCCTAATAAAATGGTTCCTCCTTCTGTATTTCCGCTTCCGCGTAAAACCACGCCTGATTTTTTAATGAATAAAGTTCCACCAATTTTGAAAGTTCCTTTATCTAAAAGAACAGCACCACGAAAACCTGACTTATTGGGTTTCAAATTACTCACGTAATCAATTGCAGCCTGAATTCTTTCAGTAGCATCTTCTTCTTGTTTTGGAACAAAAATTTTATTCTCTACATTCGGAATTGCTTTTTCAGAAGTCCTATACCCCGCATACGAAAAGTCAGGAATTTGATTTCCTTTAGCATCCGCAGTAAAAGAAAGCTTTCCTTCTTTTGTTTTTACAATGTCAGGGAAAGTGGTTTGTGCTATTGCGCTGTTTGTCATTAAAAACAATGCGGAACACAGCAAAAACAGCTTGTTCTTTTGAAGAGAAATTATATTTTTTAGTTGGATAAAATTCACTTTAATTTTATTTTAGATTTCTGAATTTAGATTTTAGATTTTTTTGAAGCTAATTTCTCATTTTTAAGAATCTTTCTTCTTTCCTCTTTATTCTATTCTCTTTATTCTATTCTCTTTATTCTATTCTCTTTATTCTATTCTCTTTATTCTATTCTCTAAATTTACTGCAATAATACTTTCGACAATGTATCCGTATTATTTTCAAATTTTGTCCAATCTACTTTTTTAGTCGGATCGATTCCGTTAAAATATTTTTCAAGATTGGTATAACCATCGCCATTTGAATCCTTATTTGCATCTGAAGCATCGTTTGTATTTAGACCAAATTTCTTTTCCCAGGCATCCGGAATTCCGTCATTATCAGAATCTTTATAAGCCTTTCCTTTGTACTCCGGATATCCGCCCACCTGATTTGGATTCGTGATAATTCCTTTTTTATAAGAGTCAGCAGGCAATCTTCTTTTAATAAATTCCTTACCAATAGAATTTTCTAAACCGTCTTTAACTTCAATTTTTCCAGTACGAACCTGTTTCAATATTCTTTCATCAACAGCATCTCTTTTTGGGAGATTTGCTCCAACATTTTTCAATACAAATTCATAGGCTTCTTCAGCCTTCATAATGGTTATGTTTGGCATTGAAAACGGTTTTGGCTGTTTAATTAATTCTAAATATTCTTTAGTTTCTGCTTCTGACTGATCTTCTAATTGAATACCACCATTCCAGTTATCAGCTGTAACTTCTGGAGAACCCACTATATAATTTCCGTCAACATAAGCTCTTCCGTATGTTTTAGGCTTCATATAACCTGATTCCGGTTTTAGAATTCTGTAACGAATTGGCTGATCTGTTGGTGTTATTGGTCCCGGTTTGAAATAATTATTGATGATGTTGAACATCGAACGATAATCACCTCCATCCAACGAACGATTCCACCAGTTGAAAATCACATTATTCACAAAATTAAAATCACCATACATTCCGATAGAAGCATTTCTTGAAATATTATCGGCCCATAAGTTACGCATAAAAGTACTATTTAATCCACCAATCGTACTTCCGAAAGCATGATTGTAAGTATCTAAACCTTCAGAAGAGATCGTATTTTGAATTGTAATATTACAAGCAGGCAATTTTTCCAGTTTTGATTTATCATTTGCCGCAAATTGGTGTCGGTACAAGGAGATGTTTTCATCTAATCCCCAGCTTACAGAACAGTGATCTACAATAATATTACCAATTGGGTTTCCACCCAATGCATCATCTCTGCGGGTAACATCCGTTTCACCTCTGCGGAAACGCATGTGTCTGATGATTACGTCGTGTGTATCGATTTCCAACGTTTCTCCGGCAATACAAATTCCGTCACCAGGAGCAGTTTGTCCGGCAATGGTTACGTAAGGCGCACGCATGCTGATGCGCTTTTTTAAACGGATAATTCCGGAAACGTTGAATACAATTGTTCTTGCTCCAACCGCTTCACAACCCTCTCTGAAAGTTCCCTTTCCGCTGTCTTCCAAACTGGTTACAACGAATATTTTTCCGCCTCTTCCTCCTGGCGTAAACGCTCCACCACCTTCCGCTCCCGGAAAAGCAGGAATATCGGCATGAACAAAATCTTTAGGATAAGAAGCCCACGGTAAATACGGGCGGCCTAATTTGGTTTCCGCCTGGATCGTACTGTAATTAGCTGTCCAGATTTCGGCCAGTCTTTTTTCTTCATCTGCTAAAACTGCATCGGTTTTATCTTGAAGAGGTTTTGGAATTTCTGGATATTGCGCATAGGCAGAGGAAAAGAAAGAACAAAATGATAGCATCATCATGGCTCTTTTCAAGGTGGTCTTTTGGAAATTATTCTTCATGAGAATCTTTATTTTAGTTCTTAGTACCTAGTAATTAGTCCTTAGAATAGTGAGTTTGTAAAAACTAATCACTAAGGACTCATCACTAAGGACTAATAAATTATTTACCTGATTTGGCTTTTTCTCTTTCTTCAACACGTTTGTGCCAGTCAGCACTTTCTTTGTTTAAATCGTAACCTTGTTTTGATAAATAATTGTTGATTCTTCCTTTGTATTTACCAAACCAGGCGTGTTTTTCTTTAGAGGATCCTCCGTCCATTGCATGTTCTCTGGCTTCAACTAAAGCCTTATAAATATAATCTTTTTGTGCTGCGGTTAAAGCTGGCAGCATGTCCTGATATCCGGCATAGGTAATTGGCAAAACACCATAGGTCATTCCGTCTTTTACTTCAACAATCTTATCTTCTGACAATTGCGTTCCTAACTTCTTCAAATACGATTTGTGTAGTTTTTCAATAGCAGTATCTGCTTTTGATTTTAACTTATCAATTTTCTCGTTTTGCTTTTCTTTTGCTAAAGTAGTGTCTTCCTTTATTTTTTTGATCTCAGCATCTCTTCCATCCTGAATTTCGCTTAAATCTCTAAATTGTTGCGCAATAATATCAGTTACTGCTTTTTCTTTTGCAGGATTTGCCAACTCTAATTTCGCTACAATTTTAGTCGCTCTTTCGTTGGTCACTTTGATATATTCCGGATCTAAATGTTGTTGTGCGATTCCGTTGAAGAATACCAATAGCAACATCAGAATACTTATATTTAATTTACTCTTTGACATGATTTTAAAATTTGAAATTTGTGTTTGAAAAAAACATTCTTATTTCACAGCTTTAATTGTGAAATAAGAATGTCATTTAAAACTATTCTTGTAATGGTTTAACTAAAGTTTCCTGATTGTTACTTAAATCTTTCCAGTCTACTTTTTTCGTCGGATCGATACCGTTGATATATTTTTCTATATTAGTATAACCGTCGTTGTTTGAATCCAATTTAGCATCAGCAGGATCATTAGGATTTAAACCATGTTTTTTCTCCCATTTGTCGGGAATACCATCTTTGTCTGTATCTACATAAGGTTTTCCTTTGTATTCAGGATATCCGCCTACTTGCGAAATATCAGTAATGATACCTTGTTTATAAGAGTCCATTGGTAAACGTCTGTGCTCAAATTGATAGAATTGTTTTTTCTCCAATCCTTTTGCATATTCAGGCACTCCGGTTTTAACCGTTCTTACGATTCTTTCGTCTACTTTATCTCTTAAAGGTAAAGTAGCTCCAACATTTTTCAAGACAAATTCATAAGCATCTTCAGCTTTCAATAATGGATGAAACCAAGGCATTGGAAAAGGTTTGTCTGCTTTCATTTTATCGAAATAAGTTTTGGCCTCATCATAAGCCATCAATTCTCCTTTTTTATTTTCAATCTGTACGCCACCATCCCAGTTGTCTTTTGAAACTTTATCGTTACCAGCAACTATATTTCCGCTTACAAAAGCTCTACCAAAAACCATATAAGGTAATTTGCTTCTTCCCGCTTCCGGTTTTAAGATTCTATAGCTAATTGGCTCATTCAAATCTGTTACTGGTCCTGGTTTGTAATAGTTGTTCATAATGTTGTAGATAGCGGTATAATCACCACCGTCTGTAGATCTGTTGTACCAGTTGAAAACTACATTGTTTGCAAAATTGAAAATACCATTCCATCCAATAGAAGGGTTTCTTCCTGCATTGTTCGCCCACATATTTCTGATAAAAGCGCAGTTTTCTCCACCTAAAGTACTTCCGAAAGCATGGTTGTAAGTATCTAATGCTTCTCCGAATAAACTGTTTTGAATTGTAATATTGACAGTACCCACTTTTACATCCGGATAACCTGGACCCGGGCTGTAAATATGTCTGTACATAGACATGTTTTCATCTAATCCCCAAGTTGCAGAAACGTGGTCAATCATAATATTTCCAACAGGATTTCCTCCAATAGCATCGTCACGACGACCCACGAAAGTTTCTCCTCTACGGAAACGCATGTGTCTGATAATTACGTCATGTGTATTGATCCAAACTGATTCTCCTGCTACGCAAATACCATCTCCGGGAGCAGTTTGTCCTGCAATCGTGATGTAAGGTGCACGAATAATCAATGGACTTTTGATTCTGATAATACCAGAAACATTAAAAACAATAGTTCTTGCTCCACCTTTTTCGCACGCTTCACGTAAAGTTCCAGGTCCGCTGTCTTCTAAACTTGTAACCGTATAAACATTTCCGCCACGTCCACCAAAAGTGTACATTCCTCCACCTTCCGCACCAGGGAAAGAAGGAATTTCTGCCTGAGGTAAATCATTTGGTCTTGATGCCCACGGAATGTAAGGTTTGCCATGTTTGGCTTCTTCCTCGATTACTACAAGTGCTTTTTCCCAGGCTTCGTCAGAACGTTTTTCAGCTTCATCCATAATAACTTTGGATTGTGCCTGAACTTCCGGACTGATTTTGGGATACTGTGCGAAACATTGGAAACTTCCTAAAAACAATAAGAAAGCAGCCGATAAAGTGAAATTTTTCATACTAATTTTTAATTATGGTAATCATTTTTAAACAAATCACCTGTATTTTTTAGAATACAGGTGATCGTTTTTATGTTTTTAATAATTTTTATTGGGCAAAAATTATTCTTGGAAATTTAAAGTTCCAGGAGCACCAGACACATCATTCCAACCTAAAGTTTGTAACAACCAAGGGTTTTGCGTTAATGCTGTAGTATTAAGCCCCATTATGTAATAATTTGGGTTAAATTTGATTTTAACCGCAACTCCATTAAAATTATCTAAAGGCGTAACTAAGTCTGTACGGACAAAGTTTGTGTTATAGAAATTAGCCAAAGCTGTTAATTGTGTTTGGAAATTCGCAGCATCCGGATCAGCTACAACAGCAGCACGTGCAGCCGTAGTAATTGGATCTGTTGTTGAAGATGCAGCAGTATTTTTGAACTGTAAATAATTTCCAGTACGTTGTGTTCCGTTAAGAGGCGCTAAACCTAATTTACTAACTGTACCAGCTGTAACTCCAGGAAGTGCAGCATTGTCATACAACATCCAGCGTTGAACATCCCAGTAACGTTTTCCTTCGTATGCTAACTCCACTCTACGCTCGTATAAACAAGCTTCGATCCCGGCATATTTATCTGCCAATGTTCCAATTCCGTAATTATTTGCAGACGGAATACCAACGCGGGCTCTAATTCTTCCTAAATAAGCAACAGTATTACTTGTTTGCCCAAGAGCTGCATAACATTCCGCAATATTCAACAATAATTCAGCATAACGATATTCAAAAATATCAGTTCCTGAGTATTGGTAATTGGTCGCATTACTAGCAGTTTGATTTGACATTTTTCTAATAAACGCAGGACTTGATACAGCACTATTTCCATCGGCAAAACCAACTTTTTTAGCAGCATCTACCCAACGGTATGCCCAAACAGCCGCATTAGCACTTTCTTTGTAACCCCATTTTACTCCAGAAAAAGCAAATGTTCTGTAAAATCTTGGGTCTCTGTTCAAAAAGAAAGTAAAATCATTATATCCATTTGCTGTTGTAGGTCTTGAACCATTTGCCATTGGAAACAAATCAATCATTTCTTTAGGAGCCGTTGTACCTCCGCCAACTCCACCCTGACTTGCTAAACGCATTCCTTTTTCCCAGGAATTGTTTACTGCTGTCGCTAAAGTACCATTTCCACAAAGCTGTACTGCGATGGCTTCTCTGCAAGGTGCATTATCAATTAAGAACATAGCATCCCAATCTTTAATTGAAGCTCCGTACAATCCGTAACCATCTGCTGTTAACTGCGCTTCTGCTGCCAATCCGGCTTTCAAAGCAGCATCCCAACGCTCGTTAGAACCATCCCAGTTTTTATTAAACAAAGGACTTGCATAGGTTAATAGTACACGAGATTTTTGTGCCAAAGCAGCACCTCTTGTAAAACGTCCGTAGCTTGATGTTGCATTCCAGTTTGCAGGCAATAAACTTGCCGCCAAATCTAAATCTTTTACGATTTGAGCCACTACTTCAGAAACTTTTGCTCTTGGAAGCTGAATTGCAGGATTATCTGCTGCAGCATCCTGAACAGTGATTGCCAAAGGCACGGGACCGTAAGTACGCATTAGGTCGTAATATTGCATAGCGCGCATATAATACATTTGTCCCTTTGCCTGATCACGAAATGTTTTATCAAGTTGAGCTCCTTTTACATCAATATCTTCCAGTAAATTATTACATTCTCTGATTCTGTTATAGGGAGTGTTGTTAATACCAGTACCAATTTTAAGACCGTAATATCCACTAGCATCTACCGAGTTAAAGAACGTTTTGTTTGGATTAATAAGATCCTGTGTACCTCCCAACTCTTCCGTCATTTTGGTATACGTATCCGTAAAAGATCCAACTACAGCAGCTGTAGGAGATTTGTATGCGTTATAAAAATCGTAGTATTGGTTGTCTACGTAGTTTTGTACACGCTCCTGACTTTGGTAAAAACTATCGTCATAAGCACCGTATTGTTTCTTGTCTTCCAGAAAACTATCACTACATGAACTGCTCAAAGCAAGTACAAGTGATAAAGTTATATATATATTGAATTTTGTTTTCATAATTGCTATCAAATTTAAATTAGAATGATATGTTGAAATTTAATGTCCATGTTCTAAGTGTAGGATAGCCCACAGAAGAATTATCATACATATTACGATAATGATCCGGATAAGGGTTGTATAAATCCCAAAGATTATTACCAGTTATTCCTAAAGTTATATTTTGAATTTTAGTGTTAGCAAAAACTTGTTTAGGAATATCATACCCTACAGATAAGTTTCTAACAAAACAACGGAAAGTGTTTAGTTGCCAAAAATCTGATGGACTTGACATATAAGCCCATTGTGCCATATTAGGATATTTTCCGTTCGGGTTATCTGCTCCGTACATGTCATTCCAGAAACTTTCGTGCGCCCACATGTTAGCAGCTGATGAAGTTCCCTGATTTACAAGATCTACAAAAGTAGCACCTCCCCATGAAGTTGAGATTTGAGTTCTGAAATAAAATCCTTTTGCTTTCAATCCTAAATTTGTAGTAAATCCGTATGTTCTGCTGCTGTTCGCCAATTTCACATAATCATTACCTGTCGCAATCTGACCGTCAGCAGGAGCTAATGTTCCATCAGGATTAAGTTGTCCTGCAAAATCCTGATAAGCCAATGAACCTTTTCTCATTCCTGTAACAGAATTTATTCCCAAATAGTTTGGAGCACCTCCAACTGCAGTTGCGTGATCTGTTAAATATTGCCAGTAATTTGCAATATCTTCATCTGTACGTAAAATACCGTCACCTGTAGAAGTTCCTTTCCATGTTTTGAATCCCCAAACTGGGTTGAATCCAACAGATTGTCCTTCTCTTGTTGCGTTATTAGACGGAAGTACATTTCCCTGGTCAGGATATTTTTTAACTTCATTATTCGCATAGCTAAAGTTCACTCCAATATCATAACTAACATTGTCTTTTATTTTATCATGCCAGTTAAGACTAAACTCAGATCCCCAAGCGTCAACAGCGCCGTAGTTTTGTTCGGCAAAGGCACCTCCAACTGAAATTGGCACTCCTGCAGCACTACTCATATCAGTTAACATATTGCTGGTTTTGTCATAGTAGAAATCTGCTGTAAACTGCAATCTGTTTTTCAAAACATTGATATCAAAACCAAGGTTATTTTTGATTGTTGTATCCCATACTGCATCTCTGTTTGGATTTACTCTAGGTGTTAAACCTGTCGCATTATTTCCTCCATTTGCTTGACCAAATTGAGTTCCTTTATCAACAATCACGTCATATAATTGAACCCATTTCCAAGCTTGAAGGTTATCTTTTCCTGTTTTACCAATTGAATAACGAACCTTGAAGAAATCAACCCATGATACATTTTGTGAAAACCAATCTTCTTTAGAGATTACCCAACCCACTTGCATTGATGGAAAATATCCCCAATAGTGTTCCGGCGCAAACTTCGTAGAAGCATCGCTACGGAAAAGAAATTGCGCCAAATATTTTTGTTTGTAACTATAATTAATACGTCCAAAGTAAGAAAGTGTTCCTCCCTCTACCTTCGTTGCCGTACTATTAGACTCACTTAATTTTCCCGCTGTTGCATAAGTTCCTAAATAATCCTTACCAGTACTCTCATAAGCCAAACGGGTACTTGTAGTATATTGCTCTGATGCTTCACCACCGATCATCGCACCAATCTGGTGATCTCCAAAAGTTCTGTCGTAATTGATCAGGAAGTCGCCCTGAGTACTTTTACTATCACTATTATTATAATAAACTCTTGAGTTTCTAACATTTGTTTCAATTACGTAGTCGCTATCAGGCGCTTCGCTGGCTAAGTGGTGGTCTTGCAAAGTATAACTTTTAATTCTCGCAAGATCGTATGGCAATTGAATTTGTTCTGTATAATTAGAACTTTGTGTTCTTGAAAAAGTTCCTTTGAAAGACAAACCTTTTACAGCTTCCATTTTGTAATTCAACGATGCATTCACATTATAAGAGTAATCATCACTTAATTGGTGTGAACCGTTATCTAAATTTGCAAAATAATTCCAACCTGCAATTGTCGTATTAGCATTTGCACTTCCTAAGTTTCTGTCTGTACGTGGAAATGGAGACATATAATATTGTTGACCACCAACCGTCGTTTGCCATGGCACATATTTCGGCATGTGCAATAAGAATCCGTAATCAGCTTGTTCGCCACCAGCAGCAGAAGCAAAACTTCCGTCACTAATATTAGCCGATGCTTTAGTAAACGTTTTATCAATACTTCCTGTATTTCCTGAAACGGACGCAGAGAAATCTAAGTTCTTGGCAATTTTTGCATTAATCCCTGTACGGAAATTCCATTTGTCATATTTTTGATACCCCATATTAGCATCTTGCGTGAAATAAGTTGCTCCCGCGAAATACGTAATATCTTCACTACCTCCGCTTACATTGAAGGAATGTTTTTGTTGAATTGCCGGTTTCCATGCTTCTTTTAACCAGTCATAATCCAAACCTTTCATTTGCTCTAATTCTGCTGGAGAAAAAAGATTAGAATTAACCGTTGCACCACTAACATTTCCTGAAGAAGTTAAGTATCTGTTATTATAAACACCAAACTCATAAGCGTTCATTACTTTACTATGGCTGATAGCGTCGTTAACTGCAAACTGGCTGTTGTAAGTAAATTTAGCTTTACCAATCTTTCCTCTTTTCGTTTTCACAACAATTGCACCTTGCGAAGCACGAGCTCCATAAATTGCAGCAGATGCATCTTTTAAAACTGTAATACTTTCAACCTCTGAAGCGTCTAGTCTGTTAAAGGTATCTAATGTAGGTTTACCTGTAAGTGGATCAACCTGAATCATATCATCGATAATTACTAATGGTATAGTTGAATTTCCATCTTTTGAGAAACCAAATGACTGACGAATCTGAATACTTGAAGCGTCTCCCGGGCGTGAACCACTCGAAACACTAACACCAGGAACTAATCCTTTTAAAGCGTCAGATAAGTTAGGCACAGGCAAATCCATTAAATCATCCGTCTTAATCGTTGCAATAGCACCAGTAAGTTCTTTTTTTCTCTGCGTACCATAACCTACAACTACTATGTTTTCTAATTGATTAGAATCTGATTCCATTCTAAAATCAACTTTAGTTCGTCCTCCCAAAGGAATTTCAGCTTTCTTCATTCCAATGTAAGAGAAAACTAATGTTGCACCAGCTTTTACTTTTATTTTATACTGTCCGTCAAAACCTGTGGTAACAGTATTCTTTGATGATTTTTCGGTTACGTTAACTCCCGGAAGCAAGCCTCCTAGATCATCTGTTACAGTTCCTGTAATTGTTACATCACTTGAGCTTTGAGCTGAAGCCACAATACTCATTAGCATAAACAAAAGAAAACTACATCTCTTTATAAACGTTTGTTTCATAAATGTTTTGTTTTGGTTAGTCATTATTAGTTAGTTAGTTTTTTTTATAAAAAAATGAAGTTCAACTTTAAATTAACACTTGTTTTTTTTAAATGTTAAAAATACATTTATTTATTTGTGATCCAAAAATAAAACGATTGCGGAGTTCAACCGTCCTGCACTATCCTGTATTAATTCTATTATTCTAAAAAAAGGTTATAAAAAAAACCATATCGGCAAAAAAAAGAAAGAAAAAATATACGGAAATCAAAAAATAAGGAAATAGTTTGAATATTCGGGAATAACTTAACCACTTTTGAGGAAAAAGCCGAAAAATTTATAATAAAAACATTTATAACGTGATTAATTCGCAAAATGCAACAGGATTTAGTTCTGTATTTGAAGCGTTTAGCCTTATTTTTTACAAATATAATTCTTGTAAAAATTAAAAAACAACGTTTATCCGAATAAAAAACTTACAGACTAAAAAGGATTTTTTTTTGAATTTAGCTGTTAAATACGCATAAAAATTTAACATTTTTTCTGACCAATCAAAGTGAAATCCTACAAAGTTTTTTTATTTGCAGCCACCTAAAAAATCCTTAGTGCGACATCCAAACCGTCATTTCTTCTGCACCATGATTTCCCCAGGCGAAGTATGGAATTAGTTTTAAGTTATATGCTGCGCCTTTTCTAGCAGCTAAAGGCTGATACAGTTTTTTGTCCCATGATCCGTCCTGATTCAAGAATGAAGTTGCATTTATAGTAAGTAATTTTCTATGGTTTATTTCATCAAAACTGGTTGTAAAAGTCGAATTGGCGTTTAACAGAACTTCATTAATATTCGTATTTGCAGGTAGCTGATCTGATTCTAAACAATAAACGATTGGTCCTCGTTTAACGGCAACCTGATTTTTAACTTCTTCGACCAACGGATTTGCCTCCATTAATTCGACCGGCATCGGAATATTCAATTCTACAACATCTCCTTTTTTCCATTTCTGAATTACTTTTGAATACGTTCCTGAAGTAACCTCAACACCTGATTTTTTACCATTAACTGAAATTGTAGCACCCTGGCTCCATCCCGGAATTCGCAATAAAAAAGATTGCGCTTCTTTTGGCGCTTTTACAATTTTTAGTGTAATTTTTCCGTCCCATGGATAATTGGTTTGTTGTTCAATTTCAATTTTCTCACCATTAGGCAGGATCGTTTTTAAAGAATTACTTCCATATAAATTAACATACAAACCTTCTTTCGAAATACTGTAAGCATAATTATTAACCTCAGCAATTGTACGAGTTACATTCGGTGCACAGCAATTGGATAATGCAATATAACCTTCGCGCTGTTTGCTCCATCTTTGTTTGAAAGGCAAATCTTTTGAAACATTCAACGGATTATTATAGCAGAATTTCGTTCCTTCTAAACTCATTCCGGACAAAACGCTGTTATAAAGTGCTAATTCCACAATATCAGCATATTTGGCATCGCCCGTAATTTGCAACATTCGCCAATTCCACAAAACATTTCCAATATTGGCGCAGGTTTCGGTGTGAGCAGTAGCATTTGGTAATTGAAAAGGCCTTCCGTAAGCCTGATGAATTTTTTGTACATCTGTCGGATTATAAGAAGTTCCGTCTGGAGAAACTCCATCGTACAAAGCGCCGCAAGCACCGGTAATGTACATTTTACGATACGTTACATCATTCCAAATCGATTCCAGATTGTCTAATAATTTCTTTTCTCCGGTTTCTGCATATAAATCGGCTACTCCGGCATAAAGATAATTAGCTCTTACAGCGTGACCCATTGCAGTGGTTTGTTGCCTAAACGGAATACGGTCCTGATTATCATCGGTCCCGTCATTTGTGGTTCCTCTGATGTCAATAAGATTATTCGCCAATTCTAAATATTTCGGATTTTTAGTCGTACGATACATCTCTACAATTCCCATATAATGTGATGGGCAAATAGCATTTCGGGCCAATTCAGGTGAAGCTTTTTTGTAGAAATCATATAAATAATCCGCTACACCTTTTGCAATATCCAGAAAATTGGTTTTTCCGGTGGCGCGGTAATGTACACAGGCGGCCGTCATCAAATGCCCCATATTGTATTTTTCAAAACCCAACTGTTTTTTAACTTCCTCCGGGCCTAAAGTTCCCCAGCGTTCATCAATTAAAACCGGAGTATGAATGTAACCGTCTTTGCGTTGCACTTTTGCAAACAAGGCAATAGCCTGATCCATTTCTGCATCTAACTTTTTGTCTTTTGTTACCGCATAAGTTGCGGCCATTCCTTCAAAAATTTTATAAAAATCACCATCATGAAATGAAGGTCCTTTAAAAGTTCCTTTGCTTTCTCCAGCTGCTATTTCAAAGTTTTTATAAGCATGCGAAATCGAATCGTTATGATACAAATCCCACATATAAGGTAATGTACTTTTGGTTTCAACATCAAATTGCTCTTTCCAAAAACCGTCTGTCCATTTTACATCTTCTAAACTTACGCTTTGTAATTTAGAATAGGGGCTGTTTGAATTTGCCACTAAACCTTTATTCTGGGCAAAAAATGATATTGAAATTAAAAAAGTTGATACTATGGTGATGCTCTTTTTCATTATAATAAGTTTGTATTGTGATGATTTGAACGCGGGTGAAACGGATTGCTAAAGCAAAACGCGGATTATCACGGATTTTTTATCTGCTTTATCTGCAACCCGAGCGACAGCGAACAGGCGAAGCAAATCTGCGGGCGAACTATTTTTCCATGCAGATTTAAAAAGATTTTAGCAGATTTATTTTAAATTAAAAAAAAATCTGCGTGGATCTGCTAAAATCTGCCAAATCTGCGTGAAATCTTATTTTACAAAGAAATTGATGGTACGGCTCATAGAATCTCCGTCCGCATCTTTTACTGTGATAACCACAGCTGCAAATCCTTTTTCGATAGCTGTAAACTGAATGTCTTTTCCTTTTAAAACCACTTTTCCATTTTTAAGATCTGAGAAAGTGTAAACAGGTGTTTTTTCATATCCTTTAAAATAATCCGCAGCCGAAAGTGCTGCCGTTTCACCAGAATTAATAAAAAAGTGGGGCTGTGCCATCCAGTCTAAATATTCGTCCAATTGCGTGAAACCATCTTTGTCAGCATCTAAATTAGTATCGGCAAAATCTCCTGCCTTCGAATTTTCATTCAATCCTCTTGCGGCTTCCCACCAATTTGGTAATCCATCGTGATCTGTATCCCAATCTGCAGGACGAGCCTCAGTAACAAAATTGGGCCATCCTCCAGTGTCTTGCTCATTATCTATTAATCCACCTAAACCGCTTTTACTACCTTTGAAAGTAAAAGTTCCTTTAAGCGTTTCACCAATAATTCGATTATCATGTTTATCAAAAAATGGCTCATTTGCTCCCACATCTGAAAGGACATTTTTATAAGCTGCTCCCGCCGATTGTGTATTTACGAAAGATTCAAAAAATGGTTTTGGTAAAAACACGTCATAATCTACAATTGCCTTATTAGATATTGTAAATTTTCTTCCTTTATCCTGATTTTTTTCATCAAAATAACCCGGCATTATATTTCCATCAAAATAGTATTGTTGTTTTCCTTTACCAACACCCTCAATTTGAGCATTCAGCGCCACAAATATTGAAGTAGAAACGCCTGGCTTGTAATAATTATTTACGAAATTCACTTCACTGGCTCCACCATCTGTAGCACGATTTCCCCAATTGTAAACCACATTATTTCTGATATCTATTTTTCCGCCATAATAACCATCACCATTTAATCCGCCACCAATACTCCAGTTTCGCCCTTCATTATGTGCTAATAAATTATGATGAAAACTTCCAACATCACCGCCAATAGTAGCTGCATAACCGTGCATTTTTCCAGCCGGATATTTATCATGTCCTGCTACATTTAAAGCTTCAGAAATTAAAGTTCGCTGTAAAGTAATATTGTGCGCGCCACGTGAACTAAAAGATTCATCAATGGTCCAACTGATAGAACAGTGATCAATAATACTATGATTAGCACCCGTTAAACCCATACCATCATAAGTTTTTCCACCGCCAATTCTCACTTTTAAAAATCGGATAACACCATCATTTCCTGTTAACCCAACTGGCGCTCTGCTAATCGTTATTCCTTCACCTGGGGCAGTCTGACCTGCAATCGTGATGTATGGATTATTAACGACCAAACGATCTGTTAATTTTATATTTCCTGAAACATTGAAAACAATGGTTTTAGGACCTGGCCCATCGTTTACAGCAGCACGAAAACTTCCCGGACCGTTGTCATCCAAATTCGTAACTTCCACTACTCTTCCGCCTCTTCCTCCTACGGCAAAACGTCCGTATCCTTCAGCTCCCGGAAAAGCCAATTGTGCCGGTCTAAACGACCAAACAGTACCTAAAGTGGTATTTCCTTTTGCATCAATTTCATCAACACGCCAGTAATACGTTGTCAGGCTGTATAAATCAGAAACTGCAAATTTAGTATCGGTTTGTTTTCCTTTGAATTCCGGTGCTTTATCAGTCGCAGCGGTAACCGCATTTTTATCTGTTCCGAAGTACAATTTATGGGCTACAGCATCTTTTGAAGCTTCCCAATTCATTATAAATTTATCTCCCAAAACAACATGTTCATCTCCGTTTTCTGGTTTTGGAGTATGTGATTGTTTTTTAAGATTTGGTGTATCGATTTCAAATCCGTTAAGGACTAGTTGCTGAATTAAATTGGCATTTTTCGCATCTAATTCAAAACGTATAACAACATTTTTACCAGCCTGCGCATTAAATTCAATGTAAGCCGTAGCTGTTTCAATTGTCGAAGTCGCTCTATTGCTTGAAGTCACGGTCTCAACCAATTTATTGTTGACATATATTTTTACCGGAGCAAATGATTTTCCCTCGATCTTATCAAAAGTATTATGAAAAGTAAGCAGGGAATGCTTTCCTGTTTTTAATCCGCTAATGGTAAGTTCTAAATTTTTATCGGTAACCAAACCATCACTTGTCAATCGGCTGTAAAATGGCGCACTCATTCCCGTTTTAAACCATTTAGATGAAAAATTTCCTTTTAATTTAAAGCTTGCACCATTAAAAGATTTTTCCGCTTCCGTTTGCTCCGTAATCGGCCATGAACTATAATTTGGGTCACTTACTTCTTCTGCTCTTCTTCCCGAAAAATCGAAATCGACTTTTACGATTTGTTTTTCAGCTGTTTTTCCTGCGGATTGTGCGTGTCCGTTTGTTGTCAAAAGCATTGACAAGACAGCAGCACTTAATAATTTCTTTATCATTGTAATTGGTAATAGTTAGTTAGTCTAATTTTTTCTTTTCTTCTATTGAAATCCCTAGCAGATTTATAATGTCTTTTTCTCTTTCCTGAGGAACTACTTTTATAATTTTCGTAATCCCGTTTTGAAGCTCGGCTTCTATAGTAGTATTTTGAGTTGCATGCAATTTAAAATGAACGTTCCAGTCTTTTGGCCAGGCAGGAAAAAGATAAATTTTCCCGTTTGCTTCCTGTAGCAGCATTTCCTGCATGCCAATCATCCCGGTACCTCCCCAATTATGATCCGGAACCCAGTCAAAACCTGGTCCCCAAAATGCCGGAAATCGCCTTCCGGAATCACTCATTTTTAATAAATTGTATTTTGCAGCTTCTTCGGTTAAACCTAATCTTGCGGCAAAAATATTATCTTGTTTCCAGCCAACATGACTTCTGAATTTAATGGCATCCGGATCGTAGTTCCAGGTATTCAAAGCGGTTTCTAAATCTGGCTTTCCAATGCCGTAAATTCCCCAGGGATAAACCGGATACAATTGTGGCACTTCAGAATTATTCACTCTTTCCCACGATTTTGCCGGAACCAGTACTTTATGACTTTCGATTGTTCCAAAATTTAAAGGCGGAATTCGGGTTTGAAAACCTTTTAAATAGTCTATTTCATCTTTAGACAATTGTTCCGAAGAAAGATTTAATAGTTTTTCTGTAATTACCTGCAAAGCGGCAATCGTGCTATTAGAATTATTGGCCATTTTATAGGTTTCGGCACCTGAACCCGGAAATAAAATTAATTTTCCATTTCCGTCCAATGCTTTTCTGCCTCTTTGTTTGGCCAAATATTGATAATGTTCATCAAAAAAACGAAGACAACTTATAATGAATGAATTGTACTTCTGAATGTCTTCTTTTGCAAATTCCTTTTGCTGTAACATCATTTGGCAGAATTCAAAAACAGTGTCCCACTCATATTCCAGCCACGCGTTATATTCCATTCCCGGATCGTAATCTGCAGGACGTTTCCATTCGTATTCGGCCGGATTTGGTAAACCGAAATTTTCCAATTGTTCTGTAAATGCTGCACCGCCGTGTTTCCAATAGACCTGAGAACGCAATTCGGCATTCTTTTGCAAACTCAGATAATAATCCAATTGCGATTTCATCATATCAAAATCGCCACTTTTAAACATCGGAAAATAAACCAATCGCTGATTTTGAGCGGTCATGGTTCCTCCGCCCCAATTTCTAAAATCAGGAGTAAAATTTAAATCGGGATTGGTAAAAACAGGATCAACCGTAAACAATCCGCCGTTGAATTTTGTTGGATATTTTCCGTAAGCATTGCAGCCCAACATGTATCGGAACAATTGATAATTTTTTCCGATTTGATAAACAGAATCTGTTTCAGAATTATTTTTTTGAGTATAAATAAAACTACGGTTCCAGAAATTATTCCACCACTTCATGGTATTTTTTTCTGCCTTTTTAGAATTGATTTTATAATCTGAAATTTGATTCTTCAAACCGTTTTTCCAAGAAGATTGTTGAGCAGATTGACTGGTATATAAATGAATTTGAAGTTCCTGTTTTTTGGATGGTTTTATACTTGAAAGTGCATAACCTTTAAAATCGGTATCCTGATATTTTCCTAGATAGGTTCCGTCTGATTGTAAGTTGGATCCCGACATGAATCCACCAAAAGTAAGGTTCGCCAAAGGATTTAGCATCTGCTCTTTTACCGATTCCATTTTTTGTTGTTTTACGGCAACATCAAAAACGGTTTGTTCTCTGTTTCTATGATAAAATTGGATGCCACTATTTTCAACTGAAACGGAATCTTTAAAGGTGAAAATTTCTCCCTGAGGAGCCCATTTATAAGAATTGGCATTATTTGCTTTTCCTTTGGATGGACGATTAAAATGACGCCAGGTTTCATAAGAAGCTGTCATTTTCAATGGCGTTTTACTTTCTAAATCTAAATGAATTACGGGTTTAAAAACATCAACCCAAAGCTTGATTTTAGTATTATTTTGAGCAATTGAAATATAACCTTCTTTTAAAACTAGTTCCTGTTTAAAACCTTCATTATCCTTAAACGGATTTGGTGTTAAAGTAACTTTTACACGACCTAATTTCAATAATGTATTATGTTCGTCAAAAGTACCGCTGCGTGAAAAGTAGAAATATAAATCTCCTTTTTCTACCCAAACATTCAAACCAATATCACCTCCACCTAAAGGCATCGATTCTGCCGAATTAGTACTTTGCGTATTCCAAACCGGATTGTAATTTTCGAGCACAGGAGTTTGTGCCTTAGCTAAAAGCATTGAAAAGAGAAAAAATAGAATTATTGTATTTTTCACACTTATTTTTTTAGACGTAAAATTACTTAAAAATGGAACGCCATTTTATATTGTTATTTTTAAACTATTTCTCTTTTGTTTTAAAACAAACCTAACAAGTTTTAAAAACCTGTTAGGTTTAAATAATCAGTAACTAATCAAGTAATAACTTAAATGAATTGATTAGACTTTATAAATTATAAAAGGTTTAATCGACTACCACTCATCTGTTCGAAAAGACGAAACCGGCAAACCTCCGGCACTAAATAATTCTGATTTTGCAAAGTCTTTAAACAAGTAACGAACCGCTAC
The DNA here is from genome assembly GCF_002217275.1 of Flavobacterium frigidimaris. NCBI lineage: Bacteria > Pseudomonadati > Bacteroidota > Flavobacteriia > Flavobacteriales > Flavobacteriaceae > Flavobacterium > Flavobacterium frigidimaris. Next base: position 21,346 of record NZ_MUGV01000007.1, on the reverse strand, counting down.
TGGTTTCGCCACTTTAACTGAAGTCAAAACTACTGATTTTCTGCGAACTACCGTTTTTGCAGGATAAAAAACTTTATCTTCTCCGGCCAATTCAAAACCAGTTACTTCTTTCTCATAAGACGTAATTCCGTTTGCAACATCATCAAAAGAAACGGTTACCGAATTATCTTTTATTTCCATTGATTTATATTTCGGGCTCTCGAATTCGAAACCTTCAATACCATACGTTCTTGCCAAAGCCTGATACGCCAGACGGCTTCCACCCTTTTCTTTATCCATTGGATGAATACTATTTTCTTCTCCAATATCCATTAAAACCACCATTGCCGAATTCGGAATTTCTTTTGAAGCCTTCAATTGTGCTTCTCTCAAATAAGCAGAATTGTATTTGTCTACATAATCTTGTGGATGAAATGAGGCGTAATTAAATGGGGCGATCTGCGCGTAATAAAAAGGGAAATCTCCTTGTTTCCATAACGTTCTCCAGCTGCTTACCATTTTTTTCATTAAGTCCTTGTATTCGGCAGCTCTTTCGTAATTTGATTCTCCCTGGTACCAAATACAACCCTTAATTCCGTAACCAATAACCGGTGACAACATTCCGTTAAATAAAGTGGTCGGTACACGATTGGGATCTTTTGCCAATTCTTCTTTTGTAGTTGGAATTTTAGCACTTTTAAAATCTTTCAGCATTTCCTGATTCATCCACGCTTCCATGCTTGAACCTCCGTAGGAAACATGAATTAATCCCACCGGAACATCTAAAACTTGCTGCAAAAGTGATCCGAAGTACCAGGCTGTCGCACTAAAGTTTGAAGTCGACTTTGGAGAAGCAACTTCCCATTTTCCTTCAAAATCAGTTAAAGGTTCTAAAACCGTAGCTCTCGGAACTGTAATTAAACGAATGTTTTTATTGGTTGATCTTACAATAATATCATTACCATTTGTTACGGGTTGTCCCTGAAAACCTTTCAAAGGCATTTCCATATTAGATTGCCCTGAACACAACCAAACTTCACCAATTAAAACATTTTTTACCGTTACTTTTTCAGTTCCTTCCGTAACTTCAATAGTGAATGGTCCTCCGGCAACCGGAGTTTGTAAATCTACTTTCCATTTTCCCTGATTGTCGGCTTTTGCTTTATAGATCTTAGAATTCCATGACGTTTTTATAGTCAGATTTCCGTTTTTTTCTGCCCAGCCCCACATTGGCGCATTCGACTTTTGCTGCAGCATCATATTGTCTGAAAATAAGGCAGGTAATTTGATTTTTGCATTGATTTGGAAATTGCAAAAAAGCATTACAATTATTATAAATGTGCATTTAATATTCTTCATTTTTTAATATTTTTTTTCCGCCACGAATTCACGAATGATTGTGAATAATTATTAAAATAATTCGTGAATTCGTGGCTATTTTTTTCTTTTATTTTTTTTCTTTTTCAATCGTAACCGGCCCTAACAATCCCGCTTTTAATAATATTCCTTCTTGTAATCTAAAAGGCGCCGTTGTCCAGGTTAGTCTTTCTTCTTTGGGTAATTTTTCATCACCAATTAATCGGTTTGCCCAAGTGTTGGTGATTTTAATTTCTATCGTGTTTTTTCCTTTTTTCAAAGCTTCAGAAATATCTGCTTTGTACGGAAATGTCCAGATTGTTCCGCAGTTGATTCCGTTTACGGTTACCTCGGCAATGTTGGCAATTGTTCCTAAATCAAGCCAGAATTTTTCTTTATTGTTTCCTTTCCAGACAAACTCTTTTTTATAAACAGCTGTTCCCGAATAATATTTAATTTCATCCTTTGTTGAAGTACTCCAGTCAAATAGTTTATTTGTTTTTACAATTTCTTTTGGTCCGTGAAATTCTGGATCGAATTGTATTTCCCAGTTTTCATCTAACGTTTGAACTGTTTCTAAAACAGCATAATTTTGCTTTTTATTAGAAAGTGTTTCTTTTGTACTTTCTTTGAAAATGACAAAACAAGATTCATTTGCATCTAATACAATTGGAATAATTGTTCTTCCGTTTTCTATTTTCCAGTCTGACAGAACAATTGTTTTATCCGTTACCGGATTATACAATTCTGGTATTTTTCCGCTTACGCGAAAGGAAGCTTCAAAATTTCTTTTTTCTTCTTTTTGATTGGATAAAAAATAGATTTCTTCTTCATTCGATTTTCTGTGTGTCCACGCAATTGTTTCTGAATCGGTTCTCTTTAATTTCGGAAAATAAACATCTTGTTCAATTCCAATTGAAGCAAAATCATTTCCTAAATACGGCAATTTAATAATAGTTCCTTTTCCGATTTTCCAGGTAGATGAAGTAGCATTATAACTCCAGATTTCATCAATCACATTCTGCCATTTTGTATGATCTGCTTCTGATTGCATTCCCGGTTGTAAATCTGGTTTTTCATCCACAAAAATAGTTGCTCCGTCTTTTACCAATTGCAGTATTTTTTCGGCTGCAGCCAAAGAAATCATTTTATTCGGAGCCATTTTATGACTTCCCGGAAACAATAAAGCGCCGTATTCAATTCCGCCACCAAAGGATATTTTTCCGTTTTCAACTTTGGCATTGTTGATTAAAACATCAGCATTAAATGAATCGTATTGATAACCGTTTAATGCATTTATCCATTGCGATAAATCGGTATTGTTTTTAGAATAGGTAACTTCCTTTGGCATTTTTGTCGTTGGCTGTCCCTCATTTTCCAAACGTATTTTCTCGCTTTCCAGTCTTTCCTTTCCAAATACATTCGGAATAAATGGCACTAAACGATCCGGAACAAAAGAACGTGATGGAAAATCTTCGCCAATAAAAACTGCCAGATCAATAACCGGTTTTCCTTTTTGCAATTGCAATTGTACTCTTTGGCAATAATCAAACCATGCTTTTCCTGGTTTCCACCAGGTTTGGTCTCTTTGGAAAAAACTTCCGATATCATCCAGAGTCATTCCGGGTTTTCTATTCGTCCAGGGATTATGTACAAAAACATGGTAAAATAATCGGTTGATTCCTAAAGCGTAATTACGATCAGCGGTTGTTTTTAAATTTCCCGGATGCTCGTCCCAATCCATTCTTAAAGCCGTGAAAGATTCGGCCTGAATAATATCTTTTCCATAAATATGTCCACCTGAAATGGCATCCATCATATCAAAAGGTTTATCGTGCGTTGGACTTTTTAACCAAAACTCCCCACTTGGATAATCTACATATTTAAAATGCAATAAGGCATCACTCGTTACTACTGGTGCAACGTTTTCTGAACTTAATTTTACGTTATTTTCTTTTGCAATTTGAGCAACGGTTCCGTAGAAATTATCGGCCACTAATTCGGCAATCGTTTTTCGAACATCGTATAAAACTTTCTCTGAGACATCAGCACTTTCTATTGGAATTCCGGCCATTACGGGCAAATAATCAACCAAATTATAACCGCGTCTTTTTTGAAATTCAGCCTGAAAAACCGAAGACCAGTTTTGACTTCCGCATTCCCAACTATCAAAATGTAAAATTTCCAACGTTTTTGCAGCCAAATCAGGTCCGATAGTGCGAACCATTTCACCAAACCAATGATCAAGCTGAAAGCGAATTAATTCGGGATTAAATTTGTCGACTTCTAAGCCTTTTCCTGCTCCGCCTGTTGCATTTTCATGTCCGGTCGAAGTATGTCCCATTCGGATAATTTTCCATTTTCCTTTGGGTACTTTCCAGTTTAAATTTCCATTGGCATCTACTAAATTCGAAATAGTAATGATTTCAGATTTTTTGAAAGACTCTGAATTCGGAATTTGTTTTGAAGAAGTTTCCGGACTCAAACGCCAGATCGCTCCCGATTTTCCTTCGTAATTATCAATTAAGGCCTGATTCGAAAGCGTAATTTTACTCACTTTTAAATTCTGTTTCCATTTAGCAAAATCCAAATCTTCAGCACCTGGCTCTGTACCAACAGGATCATAAACGAATCTGAAATATTTTGCCGTTACCGGCCTAATAACATGCGTGTGCGCATAGTCCATATCCTGCCAGCCGTGACGAGGCGCGATCAATCTTTCGTGGAATTTAAAATTTACTCCGTCATCGCTTACGGCAACAATTAAACGTTGTGGTTGAAAATCTCTTCCTTTGGTTTCAATTACAATAGATTTGCAGGTGAACGGTTTTTCAAATTCATATTGAATCCATCCTTTTTCAGCAAATTTAAAATTCTCATCTTTTTTAGGATCTGCCAAAAAGGAAGCATCGGTATTATTTGAAGTCGTAACTTTTGGTAATTGTAATTGCGAATTGGTTTGATATTCTTTTACGGGAATTGCAAAAGTCGCAATGTCTTTGTAATAGTCTTTGTAATGTTCCGGAACGGATAATTTTGCCGTAATCGTTTTTCCTCCGGCAATTTCAGTTGTCGACCAAACGATTTTTTGCATGGACATTTCCGGTGTAATCCATGGGCCACCAGCAACGGCAAAACCATCAGCGCCATGAAAAGCCATTTTTAATCCTAACCTATTTGCTTCTTGAAAAGCCCAATGGATCATGTCCCAAAATTCCGGTGTTAACTGCAAAACCGGCGGATCAATTAATGGCGGATTTGCCGGTCCTTTAATTGTCATTAAATACGCGCCCGCAATTCCGGCTTGTTTCATGGCTTCTAAATCGGCTGTGATTCCGGCTTTAGAATAGGCCGATTTCATCCAATACCAATACACCCAGGGTTTTGAGGACTCGATGGTGGGCTGAAATTCTGTTGTTTCTTTTTTATGAACTTCCTGTGCGGAAAGGAATCCCACAAAGAGTAACAAAAAGGCAGTCGAAAGTCGGAGAGCCGAAGGTCGAAAGTCCATTTTAAAAAGAAAAAATTGTTTTTTTTGAAACATGCTTACTGTTTTTATTCGGTTGTTTTGTCATTCCGTCGGAATGACAAACTATATCTTTAATCTTTAAAGCAAAATACCTAACAGGTTTTGGAAACCTGTTAGGATATGCCATAAATTAATATTTAAATCTCTTCAAACTTTCTTCCAATCCATTTTTTGTTGCTGAAAAAGGAACCAGATAAAAACTATATTGATAATCTCCTGATTTAATTTGATATTTCTCCAGAGGTTGCGCAACTGCTGTCCAGCTGTCATTTCCTCCTACTCCCATCTGAATCAAATCGATATTTACCGTCAAAAATCCCGGATCTTTTAAATCGAAAGTATGTTTGGCGGCACTTAAATTTTCTTGTGTATACGGCCATGCACTCATGCTTAACACTTTTGCATCATCAACAACCAGTAAACCTTTATTTTTTTGAGGTGTTGTAAATGCCATCCATCTTACTTCGGTTCTGTTGGCATTTTCCTGAGGTTTTGGGTAATGCTCCAGAAAATCATTTATTGGCAAAGAATATTTCCCAACAAAAGATCCAAAACTTCTGTCGATATAGTTTTCCAATTCACCTTTTCCATACCACGAAATCTGATCAAACTTTCTCAGAACTCCCATTTGCATTCCGATTTTTGGAATGTTTGGCAATTTATTCGTCGCTTTCAAACTGTAGTCTACTTTTATAATTCCGTTTTCATTTATTTTATAAACGACCTGAACTTGCGCGCTATCTTTTATAACTTCATAATCACTTGTAATGATCGTTCCATCAATTGCGATCGCCATTTTTGTATTGACCAATTTCGGTTTTGCCTGGTACCACGGTTTTAAAACCTTATTCGATTTCCATCCTCTTTTGTCATTATCCGTAAGTGGTCTGACAAAATTAGGCAACAACGGAGCAAAAACCTGTTCTTCGCCATTGAAAACATACGAATTCAAAGCGCCGTTTGTTTTACTGATGTTGATGTCGAAATTTTTTCCTTTGATTTTAAAATCTGAATCGGTTTCGGTGGTTTTAAATTTTGAATCTTTTTCATTTTTAAAATCCAATACAACATCTGATTTTTTCAACAGAAATTGATCTTCCGCGACAGCGTAACCTTTAAAAGCCCACAATTCATCCTTTGAAAGTTGGAATTCGATATTCAGAAAATATTCGGTATCCTTTTTCAATTTTGGTAAATATTGTTTTACATCTAAAACGGTAGATTGTCCTGCCTCTAAATTGAATGGTTTTAAAATTTGAGTTTTGATAATATTTCCGTTTTCTAATATTTTTAAAACCGGAATATAATCTCCCAAAGATTTTACCGCCTGACGGTTTTTTATTTCTAATTGAAAATTGTCTTTTAACGTGCTTGTTGCTGGCTGATAAATCCATTTATTTTCATAAATCGAACCTTTTGGTTTTCCGTTAGAATCCACAATTCCTTTTGTATTGAAATTTCCATCGTGGTATTTTTCACCAAAATCTCCTCCGTGAGCAAAAAATTCCTGACCCGTTGCCGGATCTTTTTTCACCAATCCCTGATCTTTAAATTCCCAAATACAACCACCAATAACTCTTGGAAGCGAACGGAATTCATCCCATAATTCTTTTAAATTTCCAACCGAATTTCCCATGGCATGAGAATATTCCACAAAAATAATTGGTCGTGTATCCTTCTTTTGATCTACCAAAAATTTAGGTGTGAAAACGCCTGGATAAAAACGGCTCACCATATCAACATACGGTTCATCCTGTGGATTTTCGAATCGATATGCGTGATCGATTGTTTTAGGATATCTCGGATCAAGCGGATCGATATAGCCGTCTAATCTCGGATTTCCCTGTGCTGGTTCGTAATGCACCGGGCGTGTAATATCAAAATCATGAACCCAACCCGACATTGCTGCATGGTTTGGTCCTTTTCCGCCTTCGTTTCCTAAACTCCAGAAAACTACTGATGGATGATTTTTATCTCTTTCTACCATTCTGGTCATGCGCTCTAAATAGGCATTCGTCCATTTTGGATCATTGGCTAATTTTCCGCCTATACCATGAGTTTCCTGATTCGCTTCGTCCATTACCATGATTCCGTACTGATCGCATAATTCATAGAAATAAGGATCATTTGGATAATGACTGGTTCTGATAAAATTGAAATTGAATTTTTTAATCGTCGTAATATCTTGTTTAATATCGTCCCGATTTACGGCTTTTCCTTTTGTAGGGTGCTGGTCGTGACGGTTTACGCCATACACATAAGTTTCTTTTCCGTTGATAAGCATCTTACCATTCTCTTTGGAAAATTCAATGGATCGGAAACCAACTTTACAGCTTTTCGCTTCTGTAATATTTCCATTAGCATCTTTTATAGACATTACCAAAGTGTACAAATTCGGTTCCTCAGAACTCCATTTTTTTGGATTAGTGATGTTTTCCTTAAACATTCCGAAACGCACATTATCCAGACGAGGATAACTTTCGTTGATCATATCGATCACCGGTTTTTGAAGCGGTTCTTTAAATAAAGCCACATTATTGGCATCATATAATTGTGCCTGAAAAGTATAATCTTTTATTTTTTCTCCAGTAAGATTTTCAACTTTTGGTCTCAGTTGAAAAGAAGCGTCTTTATATTCTTTGTCTAATTTGGTTTGATAAAAGAAATCCTGAATACGCAGTTTTGGTTCCGCCATGATGAAAACTTCACGCTGGATTCCGCTTACGCGCCAGTGATCCTGATCTTCCAGATACGAACCGTCTGTCCAGCGAATTACCTGTACCGAAACCACATTTTCTCCTTCTTTCAAATAAGGTGTAATATCAAATTCTGATGGCAGACAGCTATCTTCTCCATAACCCAAAAACTCTCCGTTCAGCCAAACCTGAAAACCAGAACTTACCCCACCAAAGTGCAAAGTAACTGTCATGTCTTTCCAGTTGTCCGGAACCGTAAAAGTGCGTTGATACGAACCCACTCCATTATAATCTTTAGGAATAAAAGGTGGATTTATGGGTCTGAAAGGATAAACGGCACTTTTGTAAATCGGGATATCATAGCCTTTTAATTCCCAGTTGGAAGGCACTTCGATTTTGTCCCAACCGGCAACTCTTCCTTTATAAAAATCTTTTGAAGCTTCTTTTAAGTTCGATGCATATTTAAAATCCCAATCGCCGGTAAGCATTTTCATTCGGCTTTTGGTTCTGTCTCCTTTTAAGGCATCTTCAACATTTGCATACGAATAGGCCGTTGCTCTTGAAGGCTGTCTGTTAATGCTCGTTACCGTTGGATCTTCCCACGGAGCAAATTCGTATTTTTTTGGGACTTCAGGAATTCCGGCTGGTTCGCCGGTAACGGATTGTGCCTTAGCAACGCAAATTCCAAAAAAGAAAATTACAATCAAAAAGTTGAAAGTTGAAAGTCGAAGTTTAAAAAATCTACTTGTATGAATTGACATTATTTTTATATTATGATTCATTATTGCCTACTTATATTGTGTAGTCCCTACGGGACAAAAATCATTTGTGGATATTATTCTTTGCTACCAACATTTAATTCCTAACGGAATATTTCGCAGAGATTAAATGGTTACTCATACCTATATTAACTCGTAACGGAATATTTCGCAGAGATTAAATGTTGGTAACAATATCAACACACCATGCAAAATGTCCCGTAGGGACTACATCTTTAATCACCACCACTGAAAACTGCGACTGCGACTGAAAGTAAAATGAGATTCGAAAATCGAAACCTCAAAAATTGATGAATCTGAATTGACATTGATTTTATATTATTCATTATTGCCTGATTGTATATGTAGTCCCTACGGGACAAAATTCATTTTGCGAATATTATTTTTGCTACCCACATTTAATTCCTAACGGAATATTTCGCAGATATTAAATATTGGTACCTACCGAAATTTAGCTCCTAACACAATATCTCGTAGAGATTAAATGTTGGTAACAAAAAGCAACCGTCTATCTAAATGTCCCATAGGGACTATACCTATTGACAATTCAAACTGCGACTGCGACTGAAAACTATTTCTTCTTCTCCGGCGGCGCCACAAAATTCATTTCACTTTTACCTAAATCCTTCGAAGTTGCGATGGCAATTCCTCTTTGTTCTGCTTTATTTACAGCGCAATAAAAATGATACACTACTCCATTGTATTTTACTACAAATGATTTGTGCGCAAACATATTATCATAAGGTTCAGATGATTTGACAAGATCTTCGCCTTTCCAGTCGGTCCAGTTTACTAAATCATTTGAAACGGCAAAGCGGTTAAATGCACCTTGATTCCAACCTGTCCAAAAAGCGCCAAAATAGAACATCACCCACGTATCATTAATGCGCTGAATATAGGCATCTCCTGAAATTCCTTTATGATGATTGATTAATGGTTTATTGCCATAACGTTCCCAATGTTTCATATCGTTTGACACAGCCATAGCAATACGCTCTGCGCCTTTCGCAGGATTTAAGCTATCACCTCGCGCATTGTAATACATGATAAAATCGTGTCCTGTAACTTTGTCCTTATCACGAATCACACTATTTTTATACATCGTACTATTATCCCACCATCTGGCATCTCTGTCTTTTGGAGTTAAAACCGGATTTTCTAATCTTTCGAATTCGTGCGGTTTTGTTGGCGATTCTTTCGTATAAGCCATACCAATTGACAATACTCCGGCTTCGTAACCTTTAGTATTTCCGCCAAAATAACTCATCCAATATTTGTCATCATATTTTTCCCATTCGTAGCTTCCGCCCCATGTTGGGTCTTGTAACGAAATATATCCCGCTTTTTGGTTAACATCCCAATGTTGCTCGTTTTCTGAAAAAGACATTACTTTTCCTAAATGTTTCCAGTGTAATAAATCATTGCTTTCAGCAAGCCAGGTTTCGTAACCTCTTCCATCGTAAATCAAATAGGTCATAAACCATTTTCCGTCTTTTCTAAACACACTCGGACAATCCATTTTATAGGAGTTGTCTGTTGGCACCATCACCAAACCATATTTATAAGGCGTTTTGATTTCGTTGTAAATCTCCTGCATTACGGTTTCGTTGATTTCTCTTTTCTTGTATTTTGTCGTTGCACAGCTGGCGACGAAAAGTGCTGTAATGGCAATAAGTAGGTATTTGATTTTCATTTTCTATATGTAATTTATGGCAAGCGTATGACACGGATTTAAGCCGATTTTCGCGGGTTTTATTTTTTTGTTTCACGCAGATTTAAAAGGATTTTGGCAGATTGACGCAGATTATTTAATTTAAAAATCTGCGTCAATCTGCTTTAATCTGCCAAATCTGCGTGAAATTTATTTTAGTTCTTTCAATCTGGATTCCATTACTTCTTTGTTCAGTTTTACTTTTACCATTCCTGTTGGGTGAAATCTTCTTTTCAGATCGATGGCGTTGTATACGATTGTATAAACGTCGTTTCCTTCTGGAATTAAGCAAAGTGGCGTTCTCATAATGTCCCACCATTTATCGACTTTTGTTTCAATTGGAAGATATCTTGCTTCTGACCAGTTTTTCCCATCTTTTGATAATGAATACGCCATCATATTAGGTAAATGATGTCCCCAACCGTCCGGACCTCCATCAAAAAAAGCGATGTATAAACCGTTTGGTAACTGACTCACAATTGGATTTTCTACAAAAAACGGATGCATGGTTTTAATTGGATTGCTGCCATCTTTTATCCTACTCCATGGACCTTCTAAACTATTCGATTCGGCCAAAGCCACAGACCAGCCTTTTCCGGTTTTCTTCGGATAATCTGCCCATGAATTAAAAGGGTAAGCGCCGCTGTAAAAACCAAAATATTTATCACCTACTTTATATGGAAAAAATGAAGCCACACCCTGACGTCCTTCCCACGGTTCTGAGTCTAATCCCGGTTCCATGATGATTCCCATATCTTTGTATGGGCCGCCAATTCCGTCGATTCCTTCTACGGTTGATTCACATCTCCAGATTCTTCCGAAAGAATGATTTGGCTCTATAGTTTTACTAACTGTGTATGCTAAATAATAGCCGTACCATTTGTTTGCCTTTTCGTTAAAAACCGGCATATACGACCAAATGGCAGCACGGCGATCATTCATTGGGTTATCATCTTCGGTTATGGCGTAGGTTCCGCTTGCCTGATAAATCGTTGATTCTCTTTTCCAGTGAATGGCGTCTTTACTGGTCCAATGTCCGATTTTGGTTTTTACACGGTCGTAATAATAATCCACTCCTTTTTCTCCCGCTCTTTCTGTTGGAAACATATGATAGGTATCGCCCACTTTTACGACGCGACCACCTTCAAAACCTCCCTGAATTCCTCCTGTTCCGGACATTCCTTCATCCACAACGGGTTTATTTTCTCCGCCGATGATTTCGAAAAGTGGTTTTTCATCTGAAAATCCTTCGATTATAAAAGTTGGATTCCATAGTTTTCCGTCTGGAAGTTCTGCGTTTCTAAAAGTCAATTGCTGATTCTCTTTTACAACTCCTAAAACGGCAAATAAACCTTTTCCGGGATTTATAGTTTGAGTTCCTTTTGAATAGGAAATCGCATACACATTTACGGGAGGCAAACCTGTTATTGTTATTCCATTTTCTAAGATTAATTTGGCTTTCGCCGAATTATTAAATTGAAGATATTCTGGGTTTTCTTTTTCCTGGAAAACGCCAATTAATACCTGAACATTTTCTTTGAATTTTAATTGCAGTGGAGCGTTTGATCCTTTTTTATATTGATCTAAAGGAAGTTCTACGCCTGTTAATCCTTGTAAATCAGGTGCTAATCTGACAATATTATGTTTGCTTCCTGAGAATACGTGTGCGTATTGAGTAGTTTTGAAAGTTTTGTATTTGTTTACTACTTCAAAAGAGGCTGGTTTCCAGGTTGGGTTTTGTGCAATTACTGAAAATTGAAAGCATACTAAAAACATTAGTAGAAAAACTGTTTTTACTTTGAAATTGTATTTTGTATTTTTTGAAAACATTATTTTTTCTTTTTTTTAAACTTAAACTCAATCTTGTCATTGCGAGGAACGAAGTAATCACATTTACAATATCAAACTTTGCTTATTATTAGTGAGGTTGCTTCGTTCCTCGAAATGACAAACTGGACGTTACAAACTATGTGCTCATTACTAAGGACTAATCACTAAGAGCTAATCACTAAGAACTAAAACTCAAATCGCCTTATAACTCACTTTATATTCCACATTCGGCTTCACAATCAATTGATATTTATTTTTAGCCAAAGTCGTAATCGTTCCTGAATTTGTTTTTGGTTTGCTCGCACTTTCGAAAATCAATTTTCCTTCGCCTTCCGCTGCTTTTACTTTAATTTCTTTGGTGCTGCAGTACAATTCTACTTCACCATTTGGTGTTGGCACTTTTCCCTGCATCCATTGTAATCCGCCTAGATTGGGTTTAATTTCATATTCAGTATAACCCGGAGCAGTTGGTTTTACACCCAAATAATATTTTCCTAGCAGATAAATTGGACTAGAACCCCAGGCATGGCAAAGACTTTTTCCATAAGGGCGTCCGTACATCGCTAAATGTTCTGTTCCTTTTTTGCTTGGATTGTATTCTTCCCAAAAAGAAGTTGCGCCTTCTTTTAGCATTCCGCCCCAATAATTTTTCATTTCTTTCAACACATAATCTTGTTCGCCCATCGCACACAGTGCTTCTAACTCGTAAAAACGCATGTAGGGTGTTGTGATTTTAAGAACATTATCATTCAGCAACACCTTCTTTTTTATACTTTGTTTTTGTTCTTCATTAAAATAATTGAAAAAAATACCGAACATATTAGCGTATCTGGTTACAATATCCTGCATTTTACCATCAATACGCTGGTGCTTCATTACGTTTTCTTTCTTATCCCAAAACACATCAAATAATTTTGTTTTTAAATCATCTGCTAATGTTTCATATTGTTTTTGGTCCTCCTTTTCACCTGCAATTTTAGCACTAACCGCCATGGCTTCTAAACTTCTTGCTAAAAGCATTTGCTCAAAACTAACCTCACCGGTTTTTGGTAATCCGTTCGCCCAGTCAATAAAAACCCAATCGCCTTCTAAGGGTTCCAGGAATCCGTTTGCGTTTCTTCTTTTTAAACAGAATTCCATAAGTGATTTCATTCTTGGATAAAAAGTCTTGATGAATTTCGTATCGCCCGTGTGTAAGTAGTAATCGTAAACTCCCACAAACCAATACAGCGAATAATCCATGATGATATTAATATGAGCCGTCACCGGTTCTTTACCACGCAGCGCCAACAGCGTTCGCTCTACCGAAGCCGAATCAAAGAATAGATAATAATTCATCAAATAACTTTGATAAGCGTCGCCGGACCAAACCCAACGGTCGCGCTTTATCCCGTCTATAAAAAATTCGCGGGTTGTTAAATGCATTGTGTAAGCCGACACATCCCAAATTTGATTCAATTCCTGATCTGAAGATTTGAATGCACCACGATAATCCAATGGCAAATATTCATAAAGCATCGAAATAGAATCGTATTTTACTGTTGCATCTGCTTGTACCTGAACATAGCGAAATGCTTTTGATCCATTATGAGTATAGGTTTCAGATTGTTTTCCATCAAAAGATAAATGGTCCAGTGTTTCACATTTGGCAGTATCCAGCGCTTCCTCACGAGATTCACCATAATAAAGCGCTACTTTGCCTTTTCCTTTTAAACCGTGAATTTTAATATAACCAAAAGTTTCTTTACCAAAATCTACTAACTCACCTGCTCCTGTTTTTTCTGTTTTTTTTGCGCTTAAAGATTTGGTTGTTAGTTTAAATCCCGAAGGTTTATTCTCTGGTGAATAAAAATTCCAGGTACCAACAGGTACCCATGGTGTGCCTGACTGCTGTGCTTTTCCATTTTCATCAATCCAAAGTTTATCTTCATTGGTCACCTTCCAGGATGGATCCGATTTAACATATTTACCATCTATATAAATGGCTGGCAACACTTCCTGATTGTATACTTTAAATGAAATTTTGTGTTTCCCGGCAGGAACTTTTAATGATTTTGGCTGACCGTAAACCTGTACGCCATCTAAGAGTAATTGAAAAGGTCCTTCTGAGTAGATTTTTACCTCATCTGGTTCCGGAATATCTACATCTGTTTGAAAAGTTACAAGGGCATAAGGACTGTAATATTGCCAAAGCGGTGGAAATACTGCTTCGCGTTCTGTACGCCTTACCTGCATTTTATTGCTTAACCAAACTTCAAAATCACCTGGATACCAGATCCATGTCGCTTCCTTTGGTTTTTCTTGTGCAAATAGAAAAGAAGAAAATAAAACACTAAAGACAAGGAAAATTTTAAAAGTTAAAAAGCGGTTTAGCATAGTTAGTTTATTTTGGGACTAAAGATAAGTGTTATTTTTACATTTCACAACCTGTAGTGTCATGTTTAACAACCTGATTTAACTTAAAATCTGTATTGAAGATAATTTAATGCGTATTTTTTTATACAATTTATTAAATTTTAATTGATTTTTGATTGAAGTCGTAATTTGTTGTCAGATTTATCATTCATTGGTTTGGGAAAGTCTGCGCATAAAAAAATGCCTCAAAAAAATTTGAAGCATTCGAATTTTTATAAATAATTATAAGAGAGAACTCTAGTATCTACTTTCATGATTAGCATACAACCAAATCACTACTTGTTAACTTAATTTTTGGCTTCCCCAATTTAATCACAGCTTCCTTTATCTTAGTTTGATCTTCTTTAGAAAGGAATAAAGGTATCAATTGTCCTATCTCAATTTTTAATAACCGATTTATAATTACTAAATCTTTTAAAGTAAATGGTTTAATACCATTCATAAGCTCTGACATGTGGGTCTTGCTTTTATGTCCCAAGATAGAACCCAAATTTTCCTGGGTTAATTCAAATTCTTTCAGTTTTTTTCTTATTGTTTGTTTTCTATTCTCCAGAAACAATCTTTCCAATTCTGCTATCTGTTCAGCTTTGTCGTTTTCTATAAGTTTATAGTCGTCAATTTCGTCAACATCACTCCATTCAGAATTTTCATATTTTTCAATTATATCACGTAATTTGACTCTTAGGTTTTTAAAATGAATATTTTCCTTTGCAAGAAGTCTGAGTTTCCTATCAGAAATAAGGGCTCTTTCATAATCTAATTCATTTGTAATTACTCCCTTTTCTATTACTTTTTCTATGTCAAATTGTGTTTTCATTATTCTATATAACTGTTTTTTCTTAACCACTTCTCAATAGTTAATTTATTATTTTTAAATGTTGATTCATATTCCTGATGAGTGCCAGCCCAAACAATTGTAGCTTGTCCATCATCATCAAACTCAATCAAAATTAGCGTTCTATGGATATTAATATCAAAGAAATAGAAACCATCACAATGAACACAGTCGGCATCGTTTCTAATATTATTAATACTTTCTTCGCGAGAATCAAAGTTTTCTAAATCTGTAATTAGTTTATCAATTTCAGTACATAATTTTTTATTCCCGATGTTTTTCTTTTTAATCTTTAAAATGGTCTTCTTCCCAATAATTCTCATAACAATGACTTTGCAAATATAATTAAAGTTCTGATAAAAACCGAACTTTAATTATTTCGATCTTCCATCAACTCAAAACTTAATAGCCAGATTTATAAAAATTAACTTACAAATTAAAAATAGTTTCCCTTTTCAATTTAGTAGTAAATAAAAAACGCTTCCCTAAAAAAGAAAGCGTTCTTGGCATATGATATACTAAAGAAAAAATCTAATTCCCATTAAAAATAAAATACAAACTCAAAATTACAACCCCAAGAAGCGCAAACAATAACTTGACTTTTTTACTAGTTTTAGGAACATCAGTTTCACTCACAAAATTAGTTTCCGGAGTTTTATCTGCTAACGAAATAATAATTGCCGATACTAATAATGTCGCGAAAATGTAAAAAGAGATCAATAAAAAGTGAGGCCAAACAGGATATTTATCCGCAGGAAAAATCCATAAATATAAAACTCCAACAAATAAACTAAAAGCAGATCCCCAGGATAATGTTGCGTTTACTGCTTTCTTTGTAGTGCGTTTCCAGAAGATACTCAACAGGAAAACAACAGATAAGGAAGGTGCTAAAAATCCTAAAACGGCCTGAAAAATATTAAATAAATTTTGTCCTTTTATATTGTCAATGGCAACGGCAATCAAAATGGCGAATAAACATCCGGCTGCAATTGTGATACGACCAATTTTAATTTGTTCTTTAATAGTAGCCGTCGGGTTGATTTTCTTTACATAAATATCATTGGTAAAAACGGTGCTTAAGGCGTTTAAGGATGAACCAATTGTTCCTACCAAAACCGCAATCATCACACAAATCACCAAACCGTTCATTCCACTTGGGAATAAATTAGTCACCATGGTCATATAGGCCAAATCAGAATTTTTGCCCAATTCCGGATATAAAACATAACACAGAATTCCGGGTAAAATAAACAAAGGCAACGCCAATACTTTTAGCCAGCCAATGAAATTTACGCCCAATTGTCCGTGCTCTAAATTCTTTGCGCCCAAAACACTCTGCACCATCGATTGATCGGTACAGAAAAAAGCAACCGCCGCAACCGGATATCCCAACAAAATAGCCGGCCACGGATAATGTGCGTCGCTTGCAGGCTGCACTAAATTCCAAAAATTAGAAGGTGTTTTAGCTATTAAAGCACTGATGCCTCCCACTTTTTGCAATCCTAAATAAGATAAGGTCAAGGAAACGACAATTAATAAAATCATCTGAAAAACATTCACTTTTGCAATGGCTTTCAATCCTCCTGCGAAAGTAAAAATTCCGGAAAAAATAACTAAAACAGTAACACTCTGCCACATCGGAATTCCGAGAATCTGACGTACCAAAACTCCTCCACTAAATAATCCTAACGATAACCAACTTACCAAAATTTTCACCAAAGCGTACCAGGCCAAAATATTTTGTGTGCTGTCGCCGTAACGTTTTCCCATATATTCCGGCATCGTACTGACTTTGCTCGCAATATAACGCGGTGCAAAAACCATGGCCAAAAGCAGTAAAAAAACAAAGGCGTACCACTCAAAATTTCCGGCTACAATTCCGGTTGCATAACCAATACTCGCAAAAGCCAATAAGGAGGATGGACCAACATTGGTACCCCACATATTAAACCCGATGCTGTACCATTTTAGTGAATTTCCGGCCAGAAAAAGTGTTTCGTTTTTCTTGCTTTGTTTCACACTTACTACGTAACCAATAATTAATAAGGCTACTAAATAAACGGCAACAATGATAAAATCTAAGGTGGTTAACTTATCGTAGATACTGTTCATAGCTCATATTCTTTTAAAACATCAGCTATTTTAACTGGCATTCCGGTTTGTAAAGATTTGTCCATCGCCTGTAATAAAGCCACGGTTCCGATACCTTCTTTCATGTCCGGATAAGCTGTAAAATTTAGCTCGATACTGTCTACAAAATACTCCAGATAATTTTGATATTCTCCCGCATGATGGCTTTGGCCTTCAAAACGGAAATAATGTTTTAAAGTCGCATCGCCCCAGGTTATTACTTTTTCTTCACCAGTTTTGTCTGTAATAGCATAACGCAATTCGTGATAATCGGCCTGGCTTGCACCTTCGGTCGCTCTTAGAATGGTACTCATTCCGCTATCTCTTTGGGCCGGTTGTGTAGGTGAAGTGTAAACTCCGCTAACTCTGGCAATTCTTCCGTCAGTTGCTTTGAAGATGAAGTGCATCGTATCTTCATTTTTTAAACCTGCCACACTTCCATTACTGCTGATCATTCCGTAACCCATTACTTCTTCAATATTGGGTAAATACCATCTGATGAAATCGACAGGGTGACTTAAGCCTCCATAAAGCCATTTGAAAGATTGCAATAACGACCATTCTTTTTCTAAAAACCATCTGTGATCGGCGTGATAATGCGCTTCGATTGTAATTAAATCACCAATTAATCCCGCTTCAAAATCATTTCTTTGTCTTTTTGCAGGTTCAAAAAATCTTGAACTTTGACCTATGAAAACTTTCTTTCCGGTTTTCTCGCTCAAGGCTAATAATTCTTTTGCATCGGCTAGATTATCAATAAAAGGCTTGGTACAAACGACGTGTTTTCCGTGCAATAAAGCTTGTTTAACATGATCGGCATGAAGATGATCCGGTGTATAAATAGCAATAATATCAATTGCAGAATCATTTAATAAATCATCATAATTTGTGGTGTACGAATGAAAATCAAATTCCTTTGCTCTTTGTTTACACAATTCTTCATTTCGGTCACATACTTTTACGAGCTCCAATTTCGCGCTTTTTAAAGCTGCCGACATTGTGCTGCGACCTTCTCCAAGTCCTAAAATGGCGATTTTTAACATTGGTTTTATTTTAGTTTTTGATAGTTATTTTTATAGCCACGAATTCACGAATTATTATTTTAATACTACTTTTTATATTTTTCGAATAATTCGAATTAATAATTAGTTAGATTAGTAAAAGAATAATTCGTGAATTCGTGGCTATCTCTTATTTTGTTTCTACTTTGTTTAAGAAAATCCAAGTTTCATCAGGTTTTGCGCCTTCTATACCGGTTTGGTATTTTTTCATTAGGGCGTTCCAATCGTCTACACGTGGATTATTTTCTGTTGTTTTTGGATTCAGTTTATCCAGACTTTCGCCTTTCGGAATACTGATGACCAACATTAATTGTCTTCCGTTTTTGAAAACCTGCAATTGCTGAAAATCGGCGTTGCAGAATCCTTTTGCGATTTCCGGCCATTTTTCAAATTGAGTGGTGTGATAATCGACATACTCTTTTTGCAATTTTTCGTCATTTACCAAATTCGCTGTTAGAACGATATTTTCCCATTCTGATGCCGGTTTAGAATCTTTACATCTTTCAAAATTCTGAAAATCGTAAATAGGCTTTTCGTAAATTTTTATTTCTGCCGATGGATATGCGAGCGCCAACTTCTTTTTCGTTCTTTCCGGCTGATTCATTTTTCCGTAAATCACCAAATGATTTTTCCATTGGTACAAAGATTCACCCACAATTCGGAAACCTTTTATAGTTGATTTTACTTTTTCAATATCAAAATCAGAACCTACCATTTCGATCGCTACCGATTTTGGTAATTCTTGTAAACTTGAAGCTTCATCAACAAGTACTTCTTTTGTTAAAGCAGTATAAGGTGCTCTGATTCCGGCCGCCTCTTTTATTTTTGTGCTTACGTATGGATTATTATTTTCCCAAACATTTCCTTCCGGACCGTTATTATTTTTTAAGATTTTCTCTGTTGCAATCCAGTTGTTTTTTATGGTAAATCCCTGACTTCCTTCATCGGTATACAAGTACAACCATAAAAAAGGATCGTGTGCGTAGGGACTGAAATACACTTTGTCGATATAATTTTCCTCAATCCGGCTATTGGGCTGTGATGAAAGTGTGTAAATTCCGGAAACATCATGAAGATGTTTGGCATAATGATGAATTTTATTGGCTAAAATTTTATTATTTTCCATCACATTTTTAGTGTGTGTCCAACCCCAGCCCATTGAAATTCCGCTATAGGCCACATCCGAAATTTCGTTGTGTTCAATGGTAAGGTTTTTTACAAAACCAGCTGCAATTCCCAAACATCCCCAATCTTCGTTGGCAACATTGGTAATTAAATTGTCTGCAATTACTTCATCTGAACAAATTTCTCTTTCATCTTTTATAACTAAAGGCAAATGTGCTTCAAAAGCTTCTTCAGAAAAAACACCAATACTCATAGCATTTCCGCCAATATCTTTGAATAAATTTCCTTTGATGGTATTGTGATTTGTGCCTTTATTAAAATCTAATCCGGTTGAAGATAAATGTTCAAAACGACAAGATTCGAATTGATTATGATGCGCATAATTCACCTCAACAGCTGCTCTCGGTCTCCCAACCCAACCCTGATTTTCCAGATTCGCCTGATTTGGAGTTCCGGGAATTTGCAGTTTATAAGCATCCAATAAATACATCCCAGCCTGCAACGGAACGTGACCTTGTTGCGAAGGACGAAGCCAGTTGCTGTATTGAAAGGAGATTCCTTTGAAATTAAAATTATGAACCGGTGAATCAATTGTTCCTTTCATCTCCACTAAATTTTCCAGAACGGGAACAGTGATTTTAGCCGAAGTTAAATCCTCACCTGTTCTCGGAATATAATAGATCTTAGCATTTTTTTTATCCAAAAACCATTCTCCAGGTTCGTTCAGCATAGCGATTCCGTTGCTCAGATAAAATGCTGAATTTCCATTATTTTTTGAAATCCACGGCGCTGGCCACGGATGCTCGCTTTCAATGCGACTTTCAGGTTGTTCAAAAGAAAGTCGGGCGCTGTCTTTTTGTACTTCAATATTTTTGATACGAAGATTAGCCGTTGACCACCATTGAATGATAAACATTTCCATTCCAGGCTCGTACTTTATGGATTTATCTTTAAAAGGAATCCAGCACGTTTCTGTTTTTGCATCCCATGATAATATGCGATCCATTTGGTTTCCGGAAGTACTTTTTGCCCTAACGGCTTTTTTTCCGTTCACCCAAAGTTGTCGGTAATTGATTATTTCACCTGCTTTTTGAGGTGCATCGGCTACCCATATGTTTGCTTTTTTTACTCCGTTTATCGTTGCGCCTTTTTTCCAATTCTTAATTTCCAGTCCGCCGCTTATAATTGGTTTTGCATTTACAGCAGCTTCAATTGTGGTTGGACTTTCAGGAGTTCCTGAATCTTCAGGTCTTACGAATAAAGGTTCGTTTAAGTAATACGTTCCATCTGAAACTATAATATGAATTCCGTCTTTAATGGAGGAATCTTTTAGACGACGCAATTCTCTGGCTTTTCGCATTGCCATTTGTACAGTCGCTAACGGACTTTCTTTTGTTCCGGGATTAGTATCTTTTCCAGAAGTTGAAACCCAAATCTCAGCTGCAGTTGCTGAAAAAACAGAACAGATGATTAAAAAAAGGACAAGTAGCTTATTGACAGTGTGTAAACGCATTTTATATTTTTAATTTTAATAATGCTTAAATATAATTTAGAATGTAAATTTTATCAGTAAAAAACTGATATTCTAAATAATTTTAACATTTTATCGAAATATTAGGCACCAATTTAAAGTAACCCTAAAATATAAGTATCCTGTACCCTCCTGTTATCTGTTAAAATAAGTGTATTTTTTACACATTATAGTTTTTTACCACAGCGAGCACAAGGATTTTTATCTAGGATTACTTGTAAAAAACACAAAGTTCACAAAGCTATGTTTGATTTAGCTTTGTGAACTCAGTGTTTTTTTTAAGTTAAGAAGAAAAAAATCTTTGTGCTCTCTGTGGTAAATAATTACAAAAAAATAACGTCCGAGGGCTGTCGGACGTTAATTTCACAA
>NZ_MUGV01000069.1:0-762 GCF_002217275.1 Flavobacterium frigidimaris | reverse complement strand
TTTTTTCACAGACTGACGTTGTAGGCAATTTTAAAGAACATTGGAATAATTCAACCAAATAAGAAACATGAGAAATGTTATATACTTAATACTCTTAATTACTGTTTTTTCATGTTCAAAAAAACAAGAGTTGCCTAATGATGAAAATAACATTAATTCAACTGTTTTTTTTGATCCAATTCTATTAGGCGCTACTGGAATTAATGCGAGTCTAAAAATAAATTCTAGATTTAGTGAGTGCGGAGAATGGGGTGGACATAATGAAAAAATAAAAGTTTATTCAAAAGAAAGAAACTATAAAGACTATTTTCTAGACTATGAAAAAACTAAAATTGATTGCGACAAACGTGATAAGAATGGAGAAAATATTGAAACAGTAATCTTTCAAAAGACAATAAAATTAGATGATTCAGGAAAAAAGTCTATAACTGATTATATCAAAAGGATGATAACATCAAAAGTTGAAGAAAGATTTCCTGGAAATGCTGGTAATTCATTTACTGTGATTAATTGTGATTCAACTTTAGTAATTAAAGTTTATGATTCAAATTCACGTAATCTAAAAAGTTACACTACTCTTTTGGAAGAATTAGACTTGAAAAACGTTAAGTAAAAACTGCCTACAACAGCCACTACAACGGATTTGGGCATTTGGCTTAATGGAAAGATGGTTTTGTATTTGGAATGATTTGGTAAATCCGAGAATAGGGCTTAATTTAGTCCCAAACCCGCTGTAGCGCCAGAACGTCAGGCTGTGAAAAA
>NZ_MUGV01000068.1:0-1430 GCF_002217275.1 Flavobacterium frigidimaris | reverse complement strand
GGATCAACACATATTGTTGTGGGGAAATATTATAATCTAGATATTTGTATTTTAAAAATAAATAGAAATGCAAGATTCTTTTATCGATATCCTTAAGTTATTGTTGCCTGAGATAATAGTTGATTACTTTGAACTTACTTCTTATAAGAAGGGAGATGATATACTTCATTTGTATCTAAAAGAGATTAATTCAATTCCCAAAGAATACAGAGAATATAAGTTAAGTTCAAAAGGTTTTTTTGAAGAAATAACGGTTCAGGATTTTCCTATCCGTGGACATCAGGTATACCTTCATATCACTCGTAGGAGATGGCTAAATGAAGATACTGGAAAGATCGTTTTTAGAGATTGGAATTTAGTAGCAGACGGAACTCGTGTAACCCAGGAGTTTGCGTCTTTTTTAAAAGAGATCAATAGATTCCAGTCCAAATGATTGTAATACCATTGCTTCTTTCTATGGTGTTTCTGGCAGGAATTTACAATGTCAATACAAAGATTTTCTAAGTGATTTCAAAGTTTGGGATCAAATATCACACGCTAAAAAATGGCTTCTCTTTCCACAAAATATTGGAAAGCGTTTATCAATAGATGAAACTTCTCTTTCAAATGGCGAGCTCTATACTATTTTAACCAACAAGTCCGGTAAAGGTAGAAAAGGAACTATAGTGGCTATGGTTGCAGGGACTAAAGCAGAAACAGTTATTAGTGTTATTGAAAAAATCCCTCTTAAACAGCGAAATCTAGTCAAGGAAATTACCCTGGATATGGCTGGGAATATGGGATTGATAGCTAAAAAGTGCTTTCCTAATGCTACTCGCGTTACAGACCGATTCCACGTTCAAAAGCTAGCTACAGAAGCCCTTCAGCAAATCAGGATTAAATATCGTTGGGAAGCCATCGATCAGGAAAATGATGCTATTGAAAAAGCCAAAAAATCAAAAGTAAATTTCGAATCTACAGTACTTTCAAATGGGGATACCCTCAAGCAATTACTAGCCAGAAGCCGATATTTCTTGTATAAAGCCAAATCGAAATGGACTCAAATTCAAACAGAACGTGCTAGGTTGCTATTTGGATTATATCCTGACATTCAAAAGGGATATAATCTAACTCAAGAGCTCCGTGGCATCTTTGAGACTACAAAAGATAAAATCATTGGTTTTGCAAAATTAGCCAAATGGCATGAAAAAGTAGATCAATCTGGGTTTAAGTCTTTCGGTACAATCTCTCGTACAATTATGAATCATTATCAAACCATATTGAACTATTTTGACAACAGAAGCACCAATGCATCTGCAGAATCATTCAATGCTAAAATAAAAGCATTCAGATCAAAATTCAGAGGTGTTAGAAATATAGAATACTTCCTTTTTAGGCTAACTAATATTTATGCTTAATTTTTGCTGCTCCTCAGATTTACGTCTTGATCC
>NZ_MUGV01000067.1:0-1717 GCF_002217275.1 Flavobacterium frigidimaris | reverse complement strand
GAACGTCAGGCTGTGAAAAAACCTCTTTTTTTTCTCAAAATCCTCAAATTTTACAATCCTGCAATTCAAATAAAGCCTTCTGAGAAGGTTCTTTTTTTAGGCTGCAAATTTCATTTGATAAAAATTGCGCGTTGTATTTAGCTTTAAATAACTCATTTTTATTAAAAGCAAGACTTTTGCCTTGTAGGGTGAGTTCCATTTTTGGAGTTTTGCGATCAGATCCGGTACACCAAGTATATTGATACTCCGTTTGATGTTATACACCAGCATAATCAAGCTATGTTCTCCGTTTACTTTTTCCAATCCTGTTAAATTAGTGTGATTATAGCCCCATTGCCGTTTAATCGTGCCAAAGATATGTTCGTTTATTTCCTGCCTCTTGCGGTAGAGCTGTGCATTTGCGTGATAACGTTTGTTGTTTTCTTCTACGGCATCAGCATATTGACTACGGTCTATATCTCGTCCAGCCACCCTGCTGGTACATAAATGCTTTACGGGACATTCCCTGCATTTGGATGTTCGGTATCTCTTGAATTCATAACTATCACTATCTGTTTTCTTGTGCCAGTGGCCTGTAGTTTTAAGGGTTTCTCCTTGTGGGCAAGTATAGGTGTCAGTGGTTTGGTCATATTGGAACTTCGAGATCAAATAACCCTCCAATATCCTTTCTTTATTTTTTCCTTGTTCGGGCTGCGCTACAATTGTAGTGATGTTCGCTTTTTTGCAGATTTCTATTTGTTTGCCATTATGATAGCCTTTGTCTACCAATGCGGTATAAGTTTCTATACCTAAATTCTCTTTGGCTTCTATAGCAATGGCAGATAAAGCACTGCGGTCATTCTTGTTGATAGTATGGGTGGCTACTACCAGATTGTGTTTGGCATCGACTGCTGCCTGCATATTAAATGAAATTTCGACTACTTGTCCTTGTACTAATAAGGCTCTGGCATCGCTATCAGTAGTGCTTATTTGAGGTTCGCCGCTTGCTTTTAATTTTTCTTCCAGCAATTCATAGCGGATTTTATTTTGTTGTAAACGTTCTATTTTTTGTTTTATGTTTTTCATTTCCGAAGAATTTACTTTGGTATCATTTTCCTCCAAAGCATCAAGATATTCTTGGCTTTTTGCTTCAATATAGGCCAGGTGCTTGTCAATTTTCTTTTGATTAAAATTGGCCTTTTTGCTGTTGTGCGCCCTACTTTTAGTTCCGTCAATAGCAATGGTTTCCCCTGCTATTAAATCTGCATCTTTTAAAAAACTAACAAAGAGTTTGAATAAGTTCTTTAATGCTAAAGGATTGTCTTTTCTGAAATCAGAAATACTGTGGTAATTCGGTCGAATGTCTTCCAATAGCCACTGCATTTCTATATTTCTGAAACATTCTTTTTCTAATTTTCGAGAGCTTCTTATTCCGTTAAGATAACCATACAAATAGATTTTAAGAAAAGCTTTGGTATCGTAACTCGGACGGCCTTCTTTTTTGAGCGTTTTAACTTCAAAATCAAGCTTAGATAAATCTAAAAACAATACAAAAGCATCTATAAAACGAACCTGATTCTCTTGACTGATGGTGTCTTCTAAACTTGAAATACGCATCTGATAGCGGGAAATTCCTAGGATATGTTGCATTACTAAAAATACGAAAAATCCTGTTTTAAAGCAATACTTTCCTATATTTGTTTGTAATCAAACGAAGGTTTTTTCACAGACTGACGTT
>NZ_MUGV01000066.1:0-3820 GCF_002217275.1 Flavobacterium frigidimaris | reverse complement strand
TCATTCCGACGGAGGAGGAATCCCCGCAAGTAACTCGCCAAAGAATTAGCAAGCAAAGAGTATAAAAAATCAATACTCCACAAAAGTTCCATCAGCAGGAACAGCCGTTTTAGACAAAAGATCATTTTCTAACAAAGCATTTTTCAACTGCTCTCTCGTCGTCGGACAATGATTTAAAGCTTCTAAATGATTTGCAAAAACTTTTCCGGGTGCCAATGCAGCGAACTTCAAAATATCATTCATTCGCATTAATAGAGGCTGACCTATATCCAATCTCGCAGTCCCACAGGCAACAGTTGAAATATCTGGCTTGAATTCAACCAAAACTTTTTGAACGTGTTCCGTGAAAACGGTATCTGAACTAATGTAAATCGATTTTTCATTGGCTAATTCAATAAAAAAACCCATTACATTTCCCATGAATTTGGAGATAAATCCGTAACCATGTATAGCTGGAATTCCTGTTATTTTTCCATCCAGAAAAGGTTGGGGTTGCCAATAATCTAAAGTTTGACTAATGTTTAGACCTCTTTTCGTTAATTCCTTTTCAATTTGCACACTGCAGATTACAGGAATGGTTTTGCGTCTTAAAAAAACTTCGCCAGCTTTGTCGATGTGATCGGGATGCAAATGAGTAATAAGGCAATGTGTTACTCTGCTCAAAATTTCCCGACTGTTTTTGGGCAAAGAGACCAAAGGATTTCGATGAGGGCTGTACCGAAAAATTGTAAAGGGCGGAATCGTTTTTCTTTTTCCTAGCATCGGGTCAACTAAAATCACATGTTGTTCCGTTTCAATAACTAAAGTAGCGTTACGTAAATGATGTAATTTCATATCAAGCAAAATTAGAACTTAAAAATACAAAGTTTTTTCAAATTTAATTTACAGATTATTCTTTATTTTTAACAGAATTGTTATTATTTCTAATTGAAACTTTACAATGTTTTGAAAATAATTATGCAATAGAAAATCGAAACCCAATTCCGTGCAGGTTTTCTATTGAAATTCCGTTTTCATTCGCCAGGATTTTACGCAGTCGCGAAATGAAGACATCCAGGCTTCTTCCCATAAAATAATCATCTGTTCCCCAAAGTGAGGTCAGAATCTGTTCTCTTTTTAATACAGAGTTTTTATTATCTAGAAATAATTTCAGTAATTCGGCTTCGCGTTGCGTAAGACCAATCTTCTCACTTTCATTAAAAAGAATGAAGTTTTTGGTGTCGAACTGGTATTTTCCAATTTCGTAAACCGCTTTTTCAACCGGAATATTTTTTTGTGAACGCTTCAGGAAAATCTCAATTTTCAAAAGTAATTCTTCAATACTAAAAGGCTTTACCAAATAATCATCAGCTCCCAAACGCAATCCTTTAATACGGTCTTCCTTTAAAGTTTTGGCCGAAAGAAAAATAATAGGAATATCAGTATTGGCTTTTCTGATTTCAGTTGCCAATTCAAAACCGTCCATTTTGGGCATCATAATATCGAAAATACAAATGTCAAAATTTTCTTTTTTAAAGGTTTCCAGACCCAGTTTTCCGTCAGGACAATGAATAACCTCGTAGTTATTTTGTTCCAGATTGTCCTTCGTTAAAAACGCTAAGGTTTCATCGTCTTCGGTATAAAGTATTCTGAATTGTTTCATTTTTTATAAGGAATTGACAAAGTTATAGTGATGCCTTTTGCTACGTTATTTTCGGCTTTTATTTTCCAGTTTTGGAGATTGCAGATTTCTTTGACGTAATATAAACCAAGTCCAAAACCATTTACTTCATTACTTTTTTCATTTTGAGCACGATAAAACTTATCAAAGATAAGAGAAATGTTCTTAGGAGAAATTCCGATTCCGTTATCTACAAAAGCGATTTTTAAAATTTGATTTTCTAAGCCAATTCTAATTGTAATATTAGGTTTTTCAGAACAATATTTCACAGCATTGTCAAGTAAATTGTAAACTAAATTACTAAAATGAAAAACATCTGTTTCAATATAATACTCTTCCGATGCACTATCGATTTTAATTGTGGCTTCAGGGTATTTCATCTGAATATTTTCAATCGTTTCCTCAAGAATCGGAATAATTAAAAGTGTTTCTTTTTTTAGTTCCAAAGGCGAATAATCGGCTTTCGAAATATTTAAAATCTGTTCAATATGATTGTTGAGCTTATTGCTTTGATTAATAATGATATCTGTGTACGTATGCAGCTTTTTATCTTCTTTAATCGGGGTTTGTTCAATCAAATATTTTGATGCAATTAATATAGATGACAAAGGCGTTTTGAATTCATGCGTCATATTGTTAATAAAATCGCGTTGCAACTCCGAATATCTTTTTTGCTGTAAAAGCGTAAAAATTGAATACACATAAATCAGTAAAATCAAAATCAGTGCAATCGAAAGTATAAACCAAAAACGCATTGAACTGAACAAATAAGTCGTTTCATTAGGAAAACGAACCGCAAAATAATATACCAGATCTTTATGTTTTGGAAAAGAAACAGTCTTTTTTTCTTTTCCTTTTTCAGAAGATGAAATGTATTTTCCATAAACCATTTCGTCGCTTTGGCAATTGTACACCGCATATTCAAAATCGGTTGTAATGTGCATTTTTTTGAATTCTGATCGAAGATAAAATTCCAAAATATCAGGTTCAAAAGCATTCTCGATGTTTACGATATAATAGTCGTTGGAAATTTTTCGAACAGGATTTTGACAAGATGGTTCATGATCTTTTCCGTCATATAATTTTCGGGCAACTTCAAGCAAAGCAATATTGGCCTTTTGACTAAGTTTTTTTTGTTCGAGAGTAAAAGCCTCCTTTGTCCAAAGCAATTGCGCCACCAATATACTGATAATGGCGATCAATCCTAAGAGGATAATACTATTAAGTTTATTTATTTTCAAGAAAAGAGTGTTTTTTAGAATGTAATATTAATGAAAATTATAGTGAAAAACAGCGATTAACAAGTCGTTAACAAAGATTTGAAACCGGTTAACAGCGATTTGATTTTGTCTGAAGTACTTTTGAAATAGTAATTCGAACTATAAACCATAAAATATAATAACTATGAAAATTATCAAAATCTCAATGTTAGCTTTGGCTTTAGGGCTAATGTCTTTTTCAGCAATTGTACCGGTAAAAGTAATTGCTTCTAAAATTGAAAAAACAGCTTCGACAATTGCTTGGAAAGCTGAAACAGTTGATGTGGGACAAATTCCACAAGGAACGCCAAAAGCAATTGTGTACGAATTTAAAAACACCGGAAAAACGGCAGTTGTAATTACAAGTGTTCAGGGATCTTGCGGTTGTACTGCAACAGATTATACTAAAGAGCCAATTTTGCCTGGTAAAACGGCTAAAGTTACTGCTACTTATAATGCTGCAAACAAAGGGGCTTTTACAAAAACAGTAACAGTAACAACAAGTGCAGAAACTACTCCAAAAATTCTTACCCTCAAAGGAACGGTAATCTAAATAAAGGTTGATTTATAAAGGAAAGAACTCCAAATATGTAATGTATTTGGAGTTTTTTTATGCCTTTTTGTGACGTCAAAGAGAAAAGGATAACCCGCTTTATGAAGGCAATATTATTTTTCTCTTAAAGCCTTTGTTTTCATTAAATCTTTTTTATTTTTATTAAAAATATTATTATGAAAATTTTCTATTCGCCTGTCGTTTTTGTTATTCTGTTTTTAGTTTTTTCATGTAATTCCAAATCAGAAAAAAAAGAAGAAGACTTAAAAAAAACTTCAGAAAAAGTGATTCCGGAATTAAAACTTCATATTGACAGCGTTGCTGTTTCAAAATTTTATGAAGCCTATC
>NZ_MUGV01000065.1:0-15595 GCF_002217275.1 Flavobacterium frigidimaris | reverse complement strand
AAATAATGATGCTCAGCCATTTTTTGTGAAAGCTGCAAATCGTAATAAATGACGTTTTGCGAAAAACTGCTGATAGAAATGTGTACCTGCTCGGAAAATTTACTCATGATTGTACTGTTTTGATTAGATCGATTCGTAAATATAAGCTTGGATATTTCCAATGGATTGCTAGGAAAAGTTATTAGAATAGTAGTTGAAGGTTTTTAATAGAAAACTTATTATACGGTAAACAAAAAGGGCGGTGCTTTTAAAGCACCGCCCTTTTTAGGTATATTTTGAATGTATTTTAAAACGCTTGATTTATTTTAAACTTGCAATAATAGCTCTAAAACTATCTAAACTTGCTTCAATATTTTCTACTATTTCTAATGCTAATACATCAGGATCTGGTAAGTTATCTAAATCAGCAAGAGATTTATCTTTTAGCCAGGTAATATCTAAACTTGTTTTATCTCGTGCAATGATTTCTTCATAAGAGAATTTTCTCCAACGACCTTCAGGATTTGTTTCAGCATTATAAGTTTCTTTTCTTTTGTTCCTGTTTTCAGGATTGTAAAGAGAAATAAAATCTTTTAAATCACTTAATTTTAAAGGGTTTTTCTTTAAAGTATGATGAACGTTTGTTCTATAATCATAAACCCAGGTTTCTTTTGTCCAAGGATCTTTACTTGAAGGTTTTCCATCGAAGAAAAGAACATTTGCTTTCACACCATTTGCATAAAAGATTCCAGTTGGCAAACGTAAGATAGTATGTAAATCACTTGTTTCAAGTAATTTTTTTCTAACCGTTTCTCCAACACCGCCTTCAAACAAAACATTATCTGGCAAAACTACTGCAGCCATTCCTGTTGTTTTAAGCATGGTACGAATGTGCTGTACAAAGTTTAACTGCTTATTACTAGTTGTAACCCAAAAATCCTGACGGTTATAAGTTAGATCTTCTTTTTCTTGTTCTCCATCTTGATTGGTAAAAGTCATACTACTCTTTTTGCCAAACGGAGGATTTGCTAGAATATAATCGTAACGTGTTCCAGAATCTGTAATTAAGGAATCATTAGGCGAAATAAAATTGACTGAATCTATATCTCCGATATTATGAAGAAATAAATTCATAAGTGCCAATCGTCTTGTACTTGCTACAATTTCATTCCCGAAAAAAGTTTCATATTTTAAGAATTGCTTAGCTTCTTTGTCTAAATCTCTATTATCTACAAGCCAATCATAAGCAGCAAGAAAAAAACCTCCTGTACCACAAGCTGGATCAGCAATTGTTTTTAAAGGTTCTGGACGTAAACACTCAACCATTGCCTTAATTAATGGGCGAGGAGTAAAGTATTGTCCTGCGCCACTTTTAGTGTCTTCAGCATTCTTTTCTAGCAAACCTTCGTAGATATCACCTTTGTCTTTTACGCCCATCAATATCCAATTCTCGGCATTGATAAGTGCTATAAGTTTATAAAGCTTTGCAGGATCTTGGATTTTGTTTTGACTCTTAATGAATATTTGTCCTAGAATACCTTTTTCTCTGGCTAATTCACGAAGCATGACATTGTAATGCGATTCTAGTTCTGTACCGCTTTTATCAGTCAAGGTCTCCCATGCATATTCAACAGGAATTGGCATCTTACGATTATGAGGTGGTTTAGTATATTCATCAGCCATTTTTAAGAACAATAAATAAGTTAATTGTTCTAAATAATCGCCATAGCCAACACCATCATCTCTAAGTGTTTGGCAAAAAGCCCATACTTTAGAAACTATACTTGAGGTGTTTGCTGATTTTTCTTTATTCATAATTATGAAAGTTTGTTTTTTAAATCTAATTCATCTGATATATCTCTTAATAATCTTGAAAATGGACTTTTATTAAATTCAAGATGATTACTATGATAACCTATTAAAGTTTTTAAAACTTCTTCCTCGTCATTAAAAATTTTGGGATATTTATCTTTAATTGTTTTTGCATAACCTGCTTTGTTATAAATTACATCTTGCTGAATTACTCTTAAAACTATATCTTTATGTAAATTATATAATTCTTTTAATTTAAATACTTTAATATTTCTTTCGGCTTTTTTATAATCATTTCTGTTTTTATGAACTAAACTTTTAAAATCAATATTCATAAAAGCTGCGTCATTATAGAATTCTGAAATATATTTTTTTGAATCACCAATTTTTTTGTAATTAATAGTAAAGCTGACAATATTTTCAAATGATGAATGATAGGGATTTATATTCTTGTTAAAGGTAAAAGGTATTCTTCCTTTTAAACTCGAATTACAGGAGTAACATGAAGGAATAAGATTGTAAAAAGACAATGCTAAATATGGGTATTCACTTTTTGAATAAAAATGATCTAATGTCGCTCTAGTTTTTCCATCTGGGCATATAAAAGTATTTACATATTGTCTATTACAATATGGACAAACATCTACTCCTAAAGCAAGCATGAGTTTATATGGCTTTTCACTGGCGCTATAAGCTTCATAATCAAAACTGTCTTCTATATCCTTATATATGTCATTATATATTAATTTACCATCAACCGGATTAATCACTTTGAAAACTATGTTGTTTGTGGATATAATATCTTTTAATTTATAAATATGTTTTTCTAAGTCATGTACTTTATTTTTTATAATTTTATCATGGTTTTCAAACAAATAATAAAATAAATCATAGTATATGGTTCCATTGTATTTGGTTAATTTTTTATTCAATTTTTCATAAACTGACGTACTATAGTAAAATCTTCCTTGTGAAGGCTTTACAAGTTTAGTGCAAATACGGTTATAATGTTCTTCAACCAAAAAATCAATATCAGGATGATTTATCAAATTCATTAGTTTTTGTTCTTAAGAGTTTCAATATCCGACTTAATTGTAATTAAATTTGCTCTCAATCTACTTTCTAATATTTCTAGTAGTTTATTTTTTATTACTGGCTCACCAATTATTGATATGATCTTTTCAATCTCATCCCTTTTTTCTACAATGTCTTTTAATCTACCATCTACTAATAAATTAATGATATAATTTATTTTATCATCTGCAAAATCACCTATATGACCATCTTGTAAAAAAAATGTATCAGTTAATAATGAGTGAATATTTGACGCAAAAGTATTCCTATGTTCATTTAAATTGTTTTTAGAAACAATTTCATTTTCATTTTTTTGAAGAAATATTAAATCTGATTTTGGCATATCTGATATAGTTAATGGAGAATGACTTGAGAAAATAATTTGATTATTATATTGCACAAATTCTTCATTAATAAAATCAAATAATAATTTCATGATTTTTTTTTGCCACTGTGGATGGTAAAATGCTTCTATTTCATCAAACAAAAAAACAAGTGATTTGACATTCCTTACATCATCGTCTAGTTTCAAATGTTGAGAAAATAAATATAAATTTGAAAAGAATCTAAGCAGCATTGTCTCGCCGGTACTCATATCTCTCCATACAAAATATATGATATTTAACTCGATTGTACATATTTCACTTAATTCAATTAGTTCCTTTATATCTTCTTCTGAATTTTTATTTAAAGGAACGTTTAATGTATTGTTACTTTTGTTTCTTTTATCATATTTATTAAACACTAAAAGTGTTTTATTTATAAAAGTACTATAGTTATCAAAGTAATTATCCCAACTAAATCCGTCGATAAATTGAGTGTTTTTATTACCAATATGCTTTGTTGTTAGATACTTTAGATTGCTTTTAAGGAAGTTCATTAATTTATCTTCAAGATCTTCTATATTGCAATCTTTTATTGATAAATACAAGTCGTTGACACCATCTACCTTGTAATAATTTTGTATTTGAATAATTAAGTTTGCTAATAACCAAAATTTTAATCTGATATTTTTATCTTGAAAATAATTACTTCTAGATTGAATTTTTTTAAGTAACTCTGAAAGCTTTTCTTTAAAATCACTGTCTTTACTATCTCCCTTGTAGTCTATGTGTTCTCTTAAAAATTCGTCTACAATTATATTTTTGAAATTGAAAGTTATATATTCAGGTAAATTTAAAGAAAATACTTTTTTATTTGAATTTAGAATAAACTTAATATTATTTTCCAATTCGCGATATTTCAACGTTGACTGCACATCAGAATCTGATGGGTCTTTTGTTAAATAGTTCAATGATAAATTTACCACATATGGTTTCTTTAAAGGTCCATATCTTGTTTCGGCAGAATTATCGTAAATATTTGATAAATATAATATGGCATTATCATTAAATTCTTGTACTTCACCAAGAATAGTTTTAAATCTATCGTCTACACTTTCTATATCTTTTTTTGTGTTTAATGATATAGTTTTAAATTTAATATTTTTAGTAACTAAATTAAATTCCATGCCATTTTTAACAACGGTAAATTCATTCTTGGTTGAATCATAAAGGACAATCAAACAATCTAAATTGTCCGGGTTTGAGTTTAGAGGAAAGGATAGAACTCCTTTAATGTAATTTAAAATTGTAGATTTCCCTACCCCATTTTGACCTACCAGTCCAGTAACATTTTTGATTGAATTGCCATAAAAATTTTCAATATGAAAAGGTTTTTCTCCAATTGATAGAAAGGTATTCTTACTTGAATAATCTATTGAGAACTTGCTTGAGAAATTAAAACCTTGATTTTTTATTGCTCTGTAATTTTTTATAAATATGTATTCTATTGTCATTTTTATGTTTTTTAAATCAATTCTCCACTAAATGCCTTTTTTAAAATACTTTGCCTCAAAGCCTCAGCTTGTTTTAAACTTTGAGCAATACTTTCTTCCATTTTGTCAGCCACACTTAAACGACTTTCGATTTCTTGAACAACTTGGTATTGTTCTTCCAAATTGCAGATTATTAAATCTAAATTTTTTATCGGACCAAGAAACAAATTAGCCTGAGCGGTTGCCTTTTTTCCATTTTCGATTTGTCTTTGAAGTATTGGAGATTGAAATAAATATTCAAAATATTTTGAATCATATTGAGACCAATCCATTTTTACTAATGCGACACTTCTAACCATTCCAAATTTTAAATCTTTTGGAACTCTACATATTCTACCAATTGAACCAGAACATGAAATTAGAATATCACCTTCTTCCGGATTACATCGTTTTATTATTCTGTTATACTCATCCTGTGGGATATAATCAACATTGCTTAAAGCAAGATAACCATTTTGAATATTTCTAGCTGATAATAAATAAATACCACTTTCAGTTCTTTTCGGTGTTGCATGTTCACCATCCGTAACTTTTAAAGATATATCTCCAACTTTTACAATTTTCCATCCTTTTGGCAATTCTCCTTTTTTAACTTTAGTATTCGTTAACTTCCCTTCAAAAGCCCATTTTAAAACACTTTGTCTATAAATTTTAAGTTGTTGTTGAGCAGTTTTTAAATCTTCAATACCTTTGTCTAATTCGCTAAAAAGTTCTTCAATTTTGGAGACGATGGCTTGTTGGGTCTCGAGTGGGGGTAATGGAAAATCTAATGGGGCAACATTTTTATTATTTATTTGAGGAACATTTGAACCATCATAAATTTTAGCTAAATCAAGTTTCTGAAACCAATAAAAAAGAAAATTACTTGTAACTTTTTCATTTGGCAAAACCCCCATTACATTTAAATCAAATGAAGCGTCTTTAGAAAGAAGCCTTTTCTTATTAGTTAAAATGGCACCTCCTCTTTTTGGAAAAATAACTGTCCCTTTTGGGTATATTTTTATTTTTAATTTGGAGACCTCTTCTTCTGTTAATTTTATGTTTGAAGTATTCATTCTAATTTCATTTCCAGTCAAATTCATATCACTGACTTTATAGAATTGAAAATCTCCAGTATTTGAATTTTTTTCTAATCCTTTTGGGGTGTTACCGCTAACTATTTTAAAAGTATCTCCAAGTTTAACCCAGTTCCAATCTTTTGGTAATTTCTTGTTTTCTAGCATTTTATATTTTAATCTCTTTTGGCTGGATTGCTGAATTATCTTTAACAGCTTCAATAACTTCATTTGCTGTCGATAAATCATTAAATAATTGTTCTCTTTCTAATTTAAGTTTCGAATCTAAAAAACTATGTTTAATTTCGAAATCCGCAAAAACTTCACTCCATTTTTTAGCATATACTTTTATTCGACCATTGTCTTTTGAAAGTATTAGAGAAGGGATTCCATGATTTTTATTAGTATCAATCAAGTCTTCAATATATTTAGAAGTACTAAATTTTCGACCAATTAAATAAAATTCCCAATGTACATTACTTCCATTAAATTCAGGTTGCGTAGATATTACCTGAAGGTATTTATGTAATTGAGAATATTGTTCCTCTCCAAGTGAAATCGATGGATGCTTAAGTTCAATAACTATATTTTCAATTCTATCAACTAATGTGTTTTGCCTACAGGCAAAAATATCCATTTCCTTTAATTTATGTTGGTGGTCAATTTCAACTGAAGTATCTTTTTCGGTTAAAAGATAAGTATATCTTCTCAGAGCTTCTTCAAATTTTGGTTCAGCCGCCGTAACTAAATGATATTGTTCTCCAAAAATCCAATAATGACTTTCAATTAGTTTTTGTAAGTGATGTACCTCATCAGCTTTCAAATCAGGATTGAATACTAAATCACGCAGTTTGTAATAGGTTTTATATCGATCTTCTATTAATTTCAAAGTTTCAATAACTCTGTTTAACTTTGTCGTTCTGAAAATTTTTGCTAAATCTTCTCTTTCCTTCGTTGATAGATCAAGTATTTCATCAAGTACTTTAAATAAATCCTCTCTTTCGTTAGAATCAAGTAGGAGGTCAAGAAATCGAACGAATGTTTTCTTTTGATTAATACTTAAGCTAGTAAATAGTTTGGGCTGAATTTCGTAAAGACTTTTCAGGGTTTCAATTAAATCTTCTTTCTTATATTTTTCTTCCCATTCTGTTTTATAGTTCGGTAAAATACCAGTGTCTTCATATTGTTCAATAAGTTTATCAGCAAATTGTCTTAAGAATGGTTTTCTTTTTTCTCTTAAAATCTGATTAATTTCTTTTATTAAATAACGGTATTCTGGTGAAGATTTTGCCTTACCAAATAATTTGACTTGACTTTCATTTTCGGAACTATTAAAGTCAAAATCTTTAAAATAATCACTTTGTATGTAAACACTATGAAAGAATTCGTCTCCTTTTTTATTTAAGGTTGTATGATCTTTATAAACTTCATTTTCCTTATCATTTAAAAAGTAATATTTTGAATATTCTTGGTGTAATGATTCTCTCCACTGTATAAATTTGATTTTGAATACAGTTTTATTATTTGATTTGCTATCTGAATATGTTATAGAAATTTTTTCATCTCTTTCTGCTACATTAGATTCATAGTTTAATGGGATATCATTAATTGTAATTTTAAAATTTTTATGCTTATTTAGTTCTAAAAACCAACAAAATTCTCTAATGAGAAAAGGAATAATTACTTTGTCCATTTCATTTTCAGAAATCTGAATGTTAGTAAAAGTAACTATCGTTCCAGTAATATCAGATTCATTTCCAACACTCTCGACTTTAAAATCTGTTAACTCATTACTATTTATTATTATGGAATTAGTTTCATTCTTTTTTCCATCATTAAATGATGTTAACCATTTTGCACTATGAGCAAAAGTAAAAAATGTTAATCTCCCAACTCCATTTTTTCCATGCATGGTAGAAGTATGCTTAGGAGCAGAAACTTTTATTGCCTTTTCTGATTCATAAAAAGGCTTGAATTTAGAGTTTAATTTACTATGATTAATCCCATATCCGTTATCTATTATCTCTAAAAACTCTAACGATCCAAAATCGTTCACTGTATAGTTTATGCTAACAGTATTTGCTTTAGCATCAAAACCATTCCAAATATATTCTGCTATAGAATTGGGTTTTTCATAGTTGTTCAGGATCTTTTTTATCCCATTTGAAGTTACATTTACATTTCCTGCCATAATATTACGCCGCTAAAACTTCATTTAATTCCTTAATAATCTCATCTGTTTCTTCTCCAAACAATTGCCACATTTTACTCAAACCACCTTCTGCGTTAAATGGACTTAAATCAAAATCATCTTTCTCTATACTAAAACTATTAGCAACATAATCTTTCATCATGCGCAACCATTGTATTTGTGTTTCAGTAAAAGTATTATGTTGTCCTGCATTTTTTTTAAAAATCCAATCTTGAAAATTTTTGTCAACTGTTTTATCATAAGACGTTAATGTAGTATCAATCCCAATAACTTTTCGAATTAATGAAACCAAAGCGATTAATTCATTTTTAGCAGAACCATTTGTTTTCTCTAATTGTTCGTAAGCTTTCCAAATTGTTAAAGGCGCTAATAATGGTTTATCAGTTTTTAGTTTTTCGCATAAATCTTTAATCATTTTATAAGTAAAGCTTCTATATCTGAAATCTTGAGCATAAAAAATCTGTAAAGCCGTTATTTCATCTTTATGATTATCAATCCAGTTTTTAAAATCGGTTATAACGATATTTGCTTCTTCGTCTTGATCTTTTACCCAGCCAATTTTTGTAATAGCATCTATATTAACCACATCAATAATCTGGTCGTATCTTTTGCGAATGTCAATTATAAAATCTCTTAAATCAGGATTATCAAAGAAGCTAACTGCATTTTCAATAAGTTGTTTTTTTTCTTGTTCAATATTTTGGTCAATTTCAATAGGAGCGAAGCCATTCATTTTTATTTTAATAGCTTTCTCTGTTTTTTCAATTGTATCAGGATCGTAAGCATTTAGCAATTGTTTAACAATATGATTAATTGTAAAACCATTTGCTTGTTCTGCAAATTTCAGTTTGTCTTTTTCTGAAAGTTGTCGTTCTAAACGTATTAAGCGATTTGCTAAGGTAGTCAACATATCTTCCGATGTGTTTCCCATTACTATAGAATCCAATACATTTTTTAAAGATACACCAGGAGCTTTTTCTAAAGGTCGGCTATCTGTTTTTTGAGAATTTTCGACACCAATGGCATCGATAATTACAAAATGATCTTTGCTGAATTTTGCTGATGGAGTTCCTTTTGCTTTTAACTCTTCGATAGAACAAGTTCTTGTTCCGCGACCTTTCATTTGTTCGTAATAACTTCTGCTTTTTACGTCACGCATAAAAAGCAAAACTTCAAGCGGGCGAATGTCAGTTCCTGTTGCAATCATATCAACAGTTACAGCGATACGAGGATAATAATCATTTCTAAATTGCTGTAAAACTGATTTAGGATCTTCTTCACTTCGATACGTTATTTTTTTGCAAAACTTATTTTCTTCGGCAAATTCTTCACGAACAATTTCTATAATATCTTCTGCATGACTATCCGTTTTAGCAAAGATTAAAAGTTTAGGAACTTCAAAATTTCCTTTTGAATCTATTCGATCGGGAAACATTGCAGGTAGATTTTCTTTTACAGCTTTTATAATTGTTCGAATTGTGCTAGGATTAACAATATCTTTATCTAATTGTTTGCCGCTATATTCAATATCTTCATCTAGATTTTCCCAAAAACGTTTTCTGGTTAATCGTTCGCGTCTATCGACTGGTTCTCCAAAACTTTTTAGAATACTACCATTTTTAGTAATTTCAGTTTCAACAGTAAATACATTATATGGAACCAAAACGCCATCGATAACAGCTTTTTCGTAGCCATAATCGCAAACTAAATTTTGGTTAAAGTAACCGAAAGTTCTGTTATCCGGGGTTGCTGTTAGACCAATTTGAAAAACATCAAAATAATCTAATACTTGTTTCCATAAGTTATAAATACTTCTATGGCATTCGTCAATAACAACAAAGTCAAAGAACTCAATTGGCACTTTTTCATTATATCCAACCGGAATTGGTGCTTTTGTTTCAAACGCTATTTCATTTGGATTCTTTTCTTCTTCACTTTCATCCAATTCCGTTTCTTTCAAAATAGAATACATCCGTTGAATTGTACTAATGTAAACCTGACTATCGTTTGGAATGAAAGAACTACTCAATCTGGTTACGCCATATAATTCTGTAAATAAGCGATTATCTTCATTAGCGGTATAAGAACGGAATTCGCCTTCGGCTTGTTCGCCTAAGTTTTTAGTATCTACCAAAAATAGAATGCGTTTTGCTTTGCTGTATTTTAGTAATCGATATATAAATGATATAGCAGTAAAGGTTTTGCCTGAACCAGTTGCCATTTGAATTAAAGCTTTTGGATTTTGATCTTTAAAGGATTTTTCTAAATTAGTTATTGCTGTAATTTGACAATCACGCAATCCATCTATTGGCAAATCTGGAATATCATGTAAACGTCCTCTTAATGTTTTTGATTCCTTAAGCCATTGGTTAAAGGTTTCAGGACGATGAAATGTAAAAACATTTCTGGAACGAGGTTTCGGATCTCTATAATCTGTAAAACGAGTTACCTCGCCCGTACTTTCATAAACAAAAGGTAAAGGATCATTATTTAATAATCGCAATTTTGCATTGGCATACTGAACTGATTGTTCTTGCACAGTAGAAGTAAGATGTAAACCTTCTTCTTCACGTTTTGCTTCA
The DNA here is from genome assembly GCF_002217275.1 of Flavobacterium frigidimaris. Taxonomy (NCBI): domain Bacteria; kingdom Pseudomonadati; phylum Bacteroidota; class Flavobacteriia; order Flavobacteriales; family Flavobacteriaceae; genus Flavobacterium; species Flavobacterium frigidimaris. Next base: position 5,005 of record NZ_MUGV01000065.1, on the reverse strand, counting down.
ATAATTCCAACAGCTTTTCGATCAACAAATAGAACATAATCAGCTGGACCAATATCAGTTTGATATTCTCGGATAGCAATTCCAAGTCCTGCTGCAAGATTTACTTTTTTCTTATCCTGAATAATCCAACCACAAAGTATCAACTGTTTGTCGATATTATCTCTGGCGATTTGTTCGGGATTTTGGTTGATCATTAAATGAAGGTAATTTTAAATTTGGTTTAAAGATAAAAAAAATGTTTGCTTTTGTGGTATTAGAATACAGTAATTAACCGCTAATATCTTAGAATGTAATAATAAAAAGAATTAATGCAATTTAATTACGGAAAACCATAATTGACTAAAAATTATCTTCTCAACAAGTGTAACAATAAATAAAAAAGAGACAATACGTACTTATACGTGTTTATTAAAGAACAAATAAATCTTCTTATGAAAAAAGAATCCTCTAGCCCTGATAGCAGCGGTATCCTTTTGTGGTGGGGTTCACCACAAAAGATACAAGCGGATAGCAGGAAACAGCTCCTAATAAAAAAACGAGACTTTCTCTAAAAGAAACATCTCGTTTATATTTTTATTCTTCAATACTACTTAAAATCGTTTTCGGGATTTCGGCAAAAGCCTCGTAGGAGTAGGGTTTAATGAGATAGCCTTTTACGCCCAGTACATCGCATTTTTGTTTGTAAGAAGGGTTTATGCTCGTGGAATAGACAAAGCAGGGAATGTTTTTGAGGTCGTTGTGGTTTAAAATTTCCTGTAGGGCTTCGATGCCGTTGAGTATGGGCATGTTTATATCGGTCAGGATTACGTCGGGGTTTTCGTTTGCCGCATTTTTTAGGAAATGGAGCAGTTCTTCGCCATTGGCTACGAGGCTCACTTTCGCAAAACTGGGGTTGTTGTTGAAGATTTCACGGATTACATCGGCATCATCATCGTCGTCTTCGGCTATTATGATATGAAGGTTTTTTTGTGGCATTTTATACAATTGGAAAGTAAAGATTAAAAGTTGTTCCTTCGTTCAGTGTACTTTCGACAGTGATGTTTCCGGAATGGTTTTCCATAATCCTTTTACAGATCGCCAGGCCTATACCGTTTCCGGAATATTCGTTTCGGGCATGCAGGCGCTGAAAGATCGTGAAAATTTTAAGCAAATGGCTTGATTCCATTCCAATACCGTTGTCTTTGATCTGAATCTTGACAAATTTAGTGTTTTGTTGCGGAACTTCAACATCTGCGGCATCGGCTTCCAAAATTTGTATAACAGGCGGGATGTTTGTTTTGCTGTATTTAATGGCGTTCGAAATCAGGTTGGCGAAAAGCTGGCGCATTTGCACTCTTGACGCCTTTATAACGGGCAGGTTTCCGGTTTTGATCTTGGCATTTTTATCGGTGATAATGACTTCGAGATCTTCGATTACTTCTGTAATAACGGCGGCCAGATTGACTTCGCCACGTTCTTCCTGTTTGGTATGTGACGAATATTGCACCAGATCGTCTACGAGTGAATTAAGACGCAAGACAGAGAATTTTATGATGTTCATGGACTTAGCATCAATTTCGGTCAGATAAGTGCCGTCAATTTTGCCGTTGTGCATGACAATTTTCCGAAGCGGTTCTTTTAAATCGTGCGAGATCACGTGAATGAATTCTTCGAGACTGCTGTTGATTCGGTTCAATTCGTTGATTTTTCCCTCGAGTTCTGCCTGATGTTGGATTAGCGCTTCTTCGTGTTTTTTCTTCTCGGTTAAATCGATCACAACGATTCCAATCGCATCTACGGATGGTTCAAGATCGGTAAGGGAAATATAGGCCGGAAATGTAGTAGGGGAGCCGCCATCACTTTTAAAAAGGATTTCGTGCGTGCCCAGACCCAATTTTAAGCCTTCGATAAGCGTTGCAAATTGCGAAGGGTTGTCGAAAAATTCCTGTAGGTAATTCCCAATGATTTTTTCTGAGGGTGTATTGACCAGTTTTGCAAAATAATCGTTGCAGTATAAGATCAGCCCATTTTTGGCAATACTTAGTGCGCCCTGTCTGAATTTCTCGATCAGGAGTCGGTAGGTATAATCGGCTGTTTCCAGTGAGTACAGCTGCGGTGTTCCGTTGGTGTTGACCACAAGGGCATCAACATCTCCTTCTTTTATGGCATCAATGATACTGTTTGATTCGTAAAGCTGTTGCTTTAACAATTCAATTTCTGCCAATAAGGAGTCAATATTTTTATCGTTTACTATCAAATTCTATTCACTTAAATTAAGTATTCTCAATACCTTTTCCTTGTCTGACAAATCGCCTAAAATGATTCGCCTTGGAGCGGGCTGTATTTTTATTAAAGTTGGGATCGCTACAATTTGATGTATGACGGCCTGTTCTGTATCCCGGCTAATATCTACGATTTCCAGTTCGTAGTTATCGCGGAGATGTTTGTCGCATATTTTGCGTAAATTTTCGATAGCATGTCCTGATTTAACAGACATACCCGAAACAAAAAGCATGAACTTATGTTTGGTTGTACTTGTCCCATCAGCTGAATTATCCATTTTTTTAAGTGTTTAAGGGTTTAATATTAAGCCCTACAAGTACTCTTTCCTCATTCGAAAGATCACCAATGATCTTGCGAATAGGTTCCGGAAATTTTCTGACTAAGGTTGGTACCGCCAAAATCTGATCACCTTCGGCCAATTGGGGATTCTTCAGCAAATCGATAATTTCGATGCTGTATTTCCCGGCCAGGTGTTCTTCTGCGTACTTTTTTATATTTTCAAGCGCCTTGATCGATTTTGGCGTTTGACCTGCTATATAGAGCAGTAACTGCCATTCGGCTACGACTTCTTTTTTCATCTTGTTGTTATTTTTTCTTAGAAAATTTTTCCTGCAATTCTTCTGTGGCTTTCAGCGTACTTAATTCTTCCTGTGCCGATTCGAATTCGTTTCTAAGTGCTTCTATATTCGCTTCCAGAACTTTGCGTTTACGTTCAATTTCTCTGTCTTTTCGACTAATTTCGTTCTGAAGCTTAATATCTGATATTGATTTTTTAAACTTTTGAGTTTGTCTTGCAGTACCGGTCAGGATTCCGTTTGGACCTAATTCTACATCCAGTAATTCAATTCCTTTACTGGTAATCACAAATTCCCTAACCTGATTGGAATGTCCCATTCCTCTTGCTTTGATAATAAAGATCCCGCGGTTTCTTTCGCCAATGCCCTCCATATCACGGACGGTAATCCAGGTATCGACTAATGACGATACGGATTCTTCAGCCAAATCGGGTCTGAAATTGTCGGTTTGCTTATTTAAAGACGTAAAAAGAGCCGTTATATTGTGTGCTTTCAGCATATCAATAAGTCTAACCAGCATGGAACGTACTTCGTGTTCGCTTCCTACCGTGATCAAATTACTGATAGGATCAATAATGATGGTAGTGGGCTGAAACTCTTTAATTAGTTTTCTAAGCGTAAGCAAATGCAATTCTAGTCCGTTCAATGAAGGACGCGAAGAATGAATTTGCAATGTTCCTTTTTTAATGTGTTTTTGAAGGTCAATACCAATCGATCTCATATTGCGCACCAATTGCTGTGGCGATTCTTCGAAGGCGAAATAGATTGTTTTTTCGTTCTTTTCGCATTGTTCATTGGCAAAATAACAGGCCACGGTTGTTTTGGCTGTTCCGGCTGTTCCTGAAACCAGGATATTGCTGCCGCGGAAAAATCCACCACCATGAAACATATCGTTTAAGCCCGGAACTCCAGTCGAAACCACATCGGAACTGACTTCATTATCCAGTTTTAAAGACGTAATTGGTAATACTGAAATTCCTTCTTCGTCAATTAAAAACGGATATTCGTTGGTTCCGTGCGTAGATCCTCTGTATTTTACGATTCGGAGTCTTCTGGTCGAAACCTGTTCGATTACACGATGATCGAGTACGATAACGCAGTCTGAAACGTATTCTTCCAAGCCCTGACGTGTTAAAGTTGCTTCGCCGCGTTCGCCGGTAATGATTGCCGTTACGCCTTTGGTTTTAAGCCAATGAAATAAACGTCGCAGTTCTGCTCTCAGGATCGCCTGATTGTCCAGACCTGCAAATAAGGATTCAATGGTATCTAATACTACGCGTGTTGCTTTTATAGAATCGATGGCGTACCCTAATCGGATGAATAAACCATCCAGATCGTATTCGCCTGCTTCTTCAATTTCCGACCTTTCGACACGCACATGATCGACCACGAGTTTTTTGTCTGCTTTTAGCTTTTCGAGGTCAAAACCAAGTGATTTAACGTTGAGCGTAAGGTCGTCTGAGGGTTCTTCAAATGACATGAAGACTCCTGGTTCGTTATAATCTGTAATTCCTTTAATTAGGAATTGCATTGATAATAATGTTTTTCCACATCCAGCACCGCCACAGATTAAAGTAGGTCTCCCTTTTGGAAAACCTCCATCTGTAATTTCGTCAAGGCCGTCAACTCCCGTAGGGGTTTTTGGAAATAGGAAACTATGTGATTTTGTTTTTTTCTGCACTTTAATATAAATAACTGTTTACTCAAATATACGTTTTCTGACAGAATTAATGATTAGTTTTTATTAAAGATTTAACAGCTGTTTAAATAAAACGTGAATAATTTAGGGATAATAAGGGGTTTGATTGCCTTATAATATGAAATGAAGTTAAATTTATGCGATTAGTAATGGGTTTTTAGATGGGAATTATGTAAGGTTTGTGAGGGAAGATGTAACGGCGTGATTTGTGAGAGGTTAGATGTTAGATGCGAGAACAAAGAATATAGAACAAAGAATATAGAAAATGGAATGTAGAAGAAAGAGGCAAGATGAAAGAGTCAAGAATATAGAATATAGAAAATGGAAAATAGAAAAAGGAAAATACAATATAGAAAATAGAAGAAAGAGGCAAGAAGAAAGATTTGAAATTCAAACTTTGATTTATAACTGGTTTAAGAAATAATCTAATATAAAAACTGCTGCTTAAATTGAAACCTGAAACTTGAAA
>NZ_MUGV01000064.1:0-6347 GCF_002217275.1 Flavobacterium frigidimaris | reverse complement strand
TAGTGGTCTGAATAAAAAAAACAGACTAACTGGTATTTAAATTAGAATTTTGCCTTACTTATATTTTTGAGTCAATAATTTTACTAAAAAACGTCTAGCCAACTCAAATTCTGTATAAAAACGTGCAAAAAAAATCTGTTTGCGAAGAAACAAACAGATCATTTTTTTAATAAAAAAACCTATTTAAAAAACTACTTTTTTAGCAACTGAAAAACCATTTTCTAAAGTAACTTTTACGAGTAAAACCTGATTTCTTGAATTTAGATTCGGAATAGAAAAATTAAACGCATCAATTTTAGTTTTTTTATAAAGAATTTTTCCTGTAAGATCAAAAACAGTTGCTTCTCTAATAAATTTCTGTAGAGCTTCAATACAAATAAGTTTGTCTTTTACATAGATAAAAATAGCATTCGAATTATTTTTAAATTCATCAAGATTCAATTCCTTGTCCAAATATTTCAATTCAAACCTATTATCAAAAGTTCCTTTCTCCGTCTCAAATTTATAAGGGCCATCTTTTAAGTTATACAATATCTCTTTTTCCTTATCGAGTATATAGATATTTGAATCTAAAAATTGGCTGTCAATATGGTCGATGCTTATCTTAAATTCTCCGCTAATCATGGTTGTATACCCTAGCAGAACAGAATCGGTTTTATCGAAAGGAAAAGCTCTGCCCTGAATGACCAAATTTTTATTTTCTGCAAGACTATAAAAATTCGCAAACACATTGCCATTAAAAGATTCTGCATCATAGTTCTCATCATATAAATTTGAAGCGCCAGCTATATATCCGACTAATATTTGCTTAAAGACCCCTTCTTCATTCGTTAGGTTCAGCCATAGTCTTTGCTTTCCAATTTCATTTTTTTGACTTTTACTGTTTTTAATAGGTTTAAAAAAGGTAGAATTTCTTTGCTGCATTCTCATCTTATCATTAAACTCGATCATACCCGCATTTTTGCATCCAACAAAAAAAGCTTGTCCTGACGCTATTGTCTTATCAGGAATACTTTCGTTTACACCATTAGCCAGACTTCCCCGAGTACCAACACCACCAAGTAAATTGTAAACCGCATAATCATCAGATGAATATTTGTTATTAGAAATGGGCGTATTATGCGTCCAGAAGTACAAGGTCCCTTTTATTTTTGATTCGTTTTCTCTCAAAAAAATATCAGCATCAAGTGTACATGGGTAAGGGTTTCCTATTAAATTGAAAATCACATTTCCAATCTTTAAATTGACATTCACTTTTCCATTATTCGGAATTCCTTTAAAAGTTGCCTGATAACTTGCAGGAACATTTGCCGAGAAATCTTTTGGTCCCTGAATAATATATCCCTTGCCAAGTGACATTACATTTGTTCCGCTTTCTTGATTCCAGACCCTTACAACAGGATCATAAGAATAATACTTGCTTGAGGACGGCGAAACATCAATCAATTTTTGAGTTTCTACAGGAGAAGACCAATAGGTATAATCTGATTTTAAAATAGGTGATGAATTTCGTTTCAAATGAATAATTCCTGTATTGATGATATCATCATCTGATTGATATAAATTTGCTGAATCCTCTAAAATTAAAGTTCCTAAGCCCGAATATGAAAACTCAATTCCTAGTGTATTTCCGCTCAATAAAGTAACTTTCTTGCCCTCATCAATACTACAACTGCAAACATTAACTGTTGTCAATTGTGGATAATCTTCTTTAAAAAATAATTCTTTTCCGCCTGACGGAAAACCATTTGACCAAGAATTTCCATTCCAGATTGTTGATTCTAAACAAAGTTTCAATCTAGCAATTCTGTGTTTAGAAGTTCCAGAAACCGAATTAAAATCTCCTCCAATCAAGAGTTTAAAATCTGACGAAAAACTCATTGCAAATAATTTGTTGTTTAGCTGAGCATCAAAAGACGTATCAAAACTTCCTGTTTTTAATAATCGTATTAATCGCAGCGATGGTGTAGTTTTATAACTTCCTGAAAAAGTTCCGCCCGCTAAAATACGATCGTCCGGCTGTACCAAAATACTTCGCACATCTCCTTTACTAAAACCAGTACCTGAATCAAATGTGACATCTAAACTTCCGTTTGTATTTAATCGTAAAATTCTTTTCTGGGCTGCATCATTAAAAGTGGTAAAAGAGCCACCAACAATTATTCTTTGATCAGACTGCAATGCCAATGCATATATATATTTATTAAATCCTGTTCCAATCGCAAATGTAGGATCAATGCTTCCGTTTGCATTTAAGCGTACTAAACGGAGAAAAGGAATTCCATCAAAAGCAGTAAATCGTCCAGCAACCAGAATTTTTCCGTCAGGCTGAAGTAAAATTGCTTCAATAATGGCATCTGCACCAACACCAGAATTAAAACTGGCATCTCTCAAACCATTAGGCATAAGTCGTACGATTCGGCCAGCATTTACATCATTGTATTTAGTAAAACCGCCCGCAACAATAATTTTTTCATCAGGCTGTATTGCCATTGCATAAATTTGGCTGTTACAGCCAGAAGTCACATTAAAAGATGGGTCCACTGTTCCGTTAGGTAAAATCCTAACTATGCGATTGATCATTGTCTCATTATACTTTGTAAAATTTCCGCCTATAACAATTTTTCCATCCGGCTGTAAAACCGCTGCTTTAATTAAATTATTAGCACCAACTTGCCCAAAATTAAAATCAGGATCAGAGGAACCATCTTCCAAAAGCTTAGCAATTCTGGAAACACTAGCACCATTAAACTTTTTAAAATTGCCAAATACCATTGATTTACCATCTTCTAAAGGCAGAATTTTATAAACCGAATTATCAAGCCCAATTCCAGATGCCAAATATCCTGTATCATATTCACCATCGGAACTAATCTTAGCCAATCTTCCTTGATTTAAACCGTCAAAAATTAAAAAAGAACCTCCAATATACCAAGCTCCCTCTGCATCAGTTTCTAATGCTAAAACGGAAGCGGTTGCCGGACCCGATCCAAAATCAATATCATTTTTTAAAAGACCGAAACTGTCTAATAGACAAACACGATTAACGCTGGTTCCATTATAGTTTCCTGTAAAAGATCCTCCAACCATTATATTTCCAAAGGAATCTGTTTTAAAAGCTAAAACAGCTCCAGAATTAAAACCCGAGCCTGTAAAAAAAGAAGTGTCTATACTTCCGTCTTGCATTATTCTAATAATTCTGTTGGCTGTGATGCCATTATAACTGGTAAATTTTCCTCCCAGAAGAATTTTGCCATCTGACTGCACTGTCATCGCGCTGACCTCACTATCAAAACCTTCTCCTACATTAAAAGTTAAATCAATTTGCCCATTATTATTTAAACGAAGAATTCTATTGATTTGTGTACCATTAAAAACAGTAAAATTTCCTGAAAGTAGTATTTTGTCATTATTCAAAACTTTGACGTTTTTTATAGTCGATGCCCCTGAACCTACAAAAGAAGCATCTAATGATCCGTTCGTCAAAATTCGGGCTACATAATTTGCTGTGCCATTATTGTATTTTGTAAAACTGCCACAAATGATTATTTTTCCATCAGACTGAAGTGCAATATCATAGATAATTCCTGTTGTTGCTCCAATTGAAGTATTAAATAATGTATCAATAGTGCCGTTTGGATTTAAACGAATGAGTCTTCCTGCACTTATCCCGTTGTAGGAGGTAAAACTACCACCTACAAGTATTTTGCCATCGGGCTGTATACATGAAGCATAAATTTTTCCATTGAAACCACTTCCTGTACGAAAATTTTCATCTATAGTACCATCTGGCATTAAGCGCGTCAAATAAGGAGATGGAATTCCGTTAAGGTTTAAATATTCACCACCAACTATCAGATTTTGATCAGATTGCAAGGACAAAGTCTGTACAGCATTATCAAATCCATCTCCAATTGAACCATCATCCAGGGTATTAAAAGTATCATCAACTTTTCCTTGTTGTCCATAAAATTCAAAATTTCCCAAAAATACAGTCAGAGTGACTGCGTAAAGCAATTTTCTAATCAAAGCCAAAAATCTGATTAATTAATAATATGCGAATTTTCTGAAATTTAAAGACTCGGTTATACGTGTGCAATACCCACTTTTAGTGATATTTATAGGCCCATAAAAAAAGCCATTTCTCATTGAGAAATGGCTTTTGGCAGTAAAACTATTTTTTATTTATTAAAAAATAATTTTTCTTGTTGTTTTATATCCGTTTTCAAGCGTTATATCAACTAATAAAACCTGATTGCCTGATTGTAGATTTGAGATCAGCAATTCTGATGTTCCTGCTTTCTTTTTTGTATAAAGCAATTTTCCAGCGACATCAAAAATCGCAACATCCTGTATAGCTTCGCTTGAAGAAACCACTTTAACCACTTTATCTTTTACAGAAATCGTAATACCTTTTTCAATATTTTCGAAGTCGCCTGTTCCTAAAGATTTATTAGTATATCTTAAAACCAAACGATCTGTAAAAGTTCCAATTGCTGTGGTAAAAGTATAATTGCTTTCTGTTAAATCATGAATCTTACCAGTAGACTTATCCTCAATATAAATTTTTTGAGTCGTCATATTACCATCAACATTATTGATCGAAATTGTAAAATCTCCAGCAATTGCAGAACGATAACCTAACGGAACTGTATCAGTATCTGCAAAAGGCAAACCACGTCCTTGAATTGCTAATTTGGTATTTTCAGTAATACTATAAAAATCTAGATATTTATTAGCGTCAAAACTTTCACCATCATATCGATCGTCATAAGAATTGCTTGCTCCTTGTACATATGCCACAAGCAATTGTTTGAAAGCTCCTTCCGTATTCGTCATATTCAGCCAAATACGATTCTTTTCAATATCTGCAGCTTTAGCTTCATTACTTGGCTTAAAGAACTGACCATTTCGATTACCTCCTCTTCGCATTCCATTGCTAAAAGTAATAGTCCCCGTCGTCTTAATCCCAGCAAAGAAACCTTGCCCAGCGCCAATATAGCCAGAAGGTGGATTATTGTTGTTTCCTGAACCAGGAATAGTTCCAGATCCTGCTGGTGCTGTGCCACCGCTTAAATTATAAACAGCGTAATCATCTGATCCATACTGATAAGCACCACCTAAAACCACTGGAACATTGTGAGTCCAAAAATAGAGTGTTCCTGTTAAATTTGCATTGTTGTTTATAAATTCGTCAGCGTATAAAGCGGAAGGATATGGATTTCCAATTAAATAAAATTTATTACCAGTCATTACCTCACTTGTAATATCACCATTTATAGGAGTTCCTGTAAAAGTTGCCTCAAAATCATTTCGCAACGTATTTGAAGTTCCTTCCGGGCCACGAATAATATAACCTTTACCCACAACCATAATAGTACTTCCTGGTCTATAAAGCCATCCAGAACCATTATGAGCATACATTTTTGTAGGATCTGTCAATGGTGAAACAGCTCCTAATGTCATATTATCAACTGGTGTTGACCAATACACATAATCGGCCTGACGTATTGGTGTGCTTTTACGTTTATATTTAATAGTTCCTGTATTAATCGTTTTGCTTGGAGTACCCTGCATTAAGCTTGAGCTGTCCTCAAAAATTAATTGACTTCCAGGAATAACATGAACGCCGTTTGTAACGGTTAATGTTTTTTTACCATCTACTGTTACAACTGCATTATTGCTTACTGTAACAGAGCAGTACGTTACATCTGCTCCGATCGTGTAACCACTTGCAAAATCAATGTAGTCATCTGAAGTTGGGGCACCATATGTCCATGAACTTCCGCCTGTATAAGTATTTGCTACTACCACAACTGGTGCTGAATAAGTTGCTGTACAGCCATTATCTAAAGCAAATCGATATGTTCCCGGAACTAATCCTGTAATTGTAGGCGTACTTGATGAGAAAGGTATACTAACAACTGTGGTTCCGTTATTTTGTAATAAATTTCCTGAAGCTGGTAACCCGCCTAATGTTACACTTGCTCCATTTGTTGAACATAATGGTCGTGTTGGTGTTCCAACCGTTGGTGCTGGGTAATTTGGTTTAATCGTTAAATTAGTGGTAGCCGTATTTGAACAACCTCCACTTGTAACTGTGTATTCAACCGTTACATCTCCTGCGGTAACTCCAGTTACAACTCCTGCATTTACAGTCGCTGAACCGGTCCCATCTACAATAGACCATGTTCCTCCAGGCGTTGTATTTGTAAAGGCTGGAGTAGATGAACCAACACAAGTTGATGTTGCTCCTCCTGTAATTGGGTTTACGGTTGGAAGTGGGTTTACTGTTACTGTTACTGTTGAAGAAGTTGCAGAAGCACAAGATCCGCTTGTTACAACAG
>NZ_MUGV01000063.1:1264-13381 GCF_002217275.1 Flavobacterium frigidimaris | reverse complement strand
TACTGAGTTACTAAGTTTTTTTTTGCCACAGATTAAAGTGATTATCTATAACTTATTCTTTATTCTTTATTCTTTATTCTTTATTCTTTATTCTTTATTCTTTATTCTTTATTCTTTATTCTTTATTCTTTATTCTTTATTCTTTATTCTTTATTCTTTCCTCCGATATCAAATTGCCATTATTATACTTTCTGATTTCAGTTAATTTTCCTTTATCTGAGTAAAATTTCCAATCTCCAAAATAGAACCAATGTGTTTCTCTTGCATTGACTTCGATTTTTGTTTTTCCTTTTGATTGTAGTTCTCCATTTTCATAATAATATTTTACGATGCAGATTCCGTTTTTGTATTTCTCGGTTTTGTAGATTTTTCCATTGATATAGGATTTCCACTTTTTGACCGGTTGATCATCTTTATAATATTCAAACGATTTATATATCGTACTATCTTGTTTGTAATTATCAATCCAAACACCTTCTTTTTTATGATTAATCTTTTGGTTGATTGGCTTGCTTTTACATCCAAAAAGAAATATTCCACAAAATAATAAGATAAAATACTGCCTCATATTACTGTTTTTAACTCTACACTTATAGATGTTGTTCTACAAATGTAGAGATTAATTTTCAATGTGCAAATTTTTTTTGACACGAAGACACTAAGACACAAAGTTTTTTTTAAAAGCTAACTTTTTTGAATGAAAAAAAACATTGACAAAAAAAATCCGCTCATTTCTGAACGGATTTTATATATTTAAAAATTTGCGTCTTAGTGCCTTCGTGGCAAAGCGGCAAAACCTTATTTACTTAATTCTACAAAATATTTGTAAAACAACGGAATAGTTTCGATTCCTTTTAAGTAATTGAAGATTCCGAAATGCTCGTTTGGCGAGTGAATCGCATCAGAGTCTAAACCGAATCCCATTAAGATGGTTTTGCTTTTTAATTCTTTTTCGAACAAAGCTACAATCGGAATACTTCCTCCTGAACGAACCGGAATTGCAGGAACGCCAAACGTTTCCGTATACGCTTTATTAGCTGCCTGATATCCAATGCTGTCAATTGGCGTTACATAACCCTGACCTCCGTGGTGCGGTGTCACTTTTACCGTAACTCCGGCCGGAGCAATACTTGTAAAATGTTTCGTGAAAAGTTCTGTAATTTCATGCCAATCCTGGTTTGGAACCAAACGCATTGAGATTTTAGCAAAAGCTTTGCTCGCAATAACCGTTTTTGCTCCTTCGCCCTGATAACCACCCCAGATTCCGTTTACGTCTAACGTTGGTCGAATCGAGTTGCGTTCGTTGGTTACATATCCTTTTTCGCCATAAACATCGTTTAGGTCTAAGGCTTTTTTATATTTTTCTAAACTGAAAGGCGCTTTTGCCATTTCGGCTCTTTCCTCAGCAGATAATTCCTGAACTTTATCGTAGAAACCCGGAATTGTAATATGATTGTCTTCGTCATGCAGTGAAGCGATCATTTTTGCCAAAACATTTATTGGGTTCGCCACTGCTCCACCGTATAAACCGGAGTGCAAATCACGATTTGGACCCGTAACTTCAACCTCAACATAACTCAAACCTCTTAAACCTGTCGTGATTGACGGCTGTTGGTTTGAAATCATTCCGGTATCTGAAATTAAAATAACGTCGTTTTTCAGTTTTTCCTGATTGCGTTCTACGAACCAGGCTAAACTTGCTGAACCAACCTCTTCTTCTCCTTCGATCATGAATTTTACGTTACAAGGCAAAGTATTGCTTTGCACCATATATTCTAAAGCTTTTACGTGCATGTACATTTGCCCTTTGTCGTCGCAGGCACCACGTGCGAAGATTGCTCCATCAGGATGAATCTCAGTTTTTTTGATAACAGGTTCGAAAGGTGGCGATGTCCATAATTCCATTGGATCTGGTGGCTGAACATCATAATGTCCGTAAACTAAAACTGTTGGTAATTTCGGGTCGATTATTTTCTCTCCGTAGATAATTGGATAACCCGGAGTGTCGCAAGTTTCGACAAAATCGCAGCCTGCTTTTGATAAACTTTCTTTTACAGCGGCTGCTGTGTCGATAACATCTTGCGAATATGCAGTGTCGGCACTAACCGACGGAATTTTTAATAATTCGATCAACTCATTGATAAAGCGATCTTTATGTTGTTGAACGTACGACTTAATATTTTCCATTTAAAAGATTTTTATAGAATTTCAAAAATACAAAAAAGAGAATTAATATTTTTTTTCAAAAATGCTTTGAAAATTCGAAGTTATGCTTATCTTTGCACCCACAATTACGCGGATATGGTGAAATTGGTAGACATGCCAGACTTAGGATCTGGTGCCGCAAGGCGTGTAGGTTCGAGTCCTATTATCCGCACTGAAAAAGCTTCTGAGATACTCAGGAGCTTTTTTGTTTTTGGGATGTTTTAGATTTTTGAAATTCTTCATTACATTTGATTGATCTAAGCATCCTAAGAACGCCTAAAATGATTAAAACCAAAAAATTCCAACTTACCAAAAAAGAATACTTCATGTTCCTTGTTAGACTTGAATTAAAAAGACGAGGATGGTTATTTGCTTTTATGTGGATGTTTTCTACTCTAGTTCTTTTTACCGGAAAGAAAGATTCTTTTAGCTTTTTTATTATAGTTGTTGGATTCATGTATCCTGTTCTTACGATCTATAAATATTGGAGTTTTGCAAATTCAAAGGAAAACAAGATTATTTTCAACGAAAGACAACACGAAATTTTTCCTGACAGAATAATTTCTAATATGGGTGAAATATCAGAGAGCACAATTGCCGTACAGAATTTCATAAAAGTTTTTGAGCTAAAAGATCTCTATCTTTTATACATTTCTAAAGGTCAGACATTTTTTCTTCCAAAACGAATTTTTGAAACTCGGGAAGATGAAAATTGGTTTAGAAATGAAATATTTTTGAAAGTTAAAAACAAATAAATTTCAGCTAAAAACTTCTCCCTTAAAACCATTCACTTACAAATGAAATTATCTAAAGAGAAAAAAATAGAGTTATTTATTATTTTATTAGCATGTACAATAATCGTAGCTATTTTTATAAATTTTAAAAATTTACATATTAAGTTCTACAACAAAACTGGAGAAAACATTAACTCATTGGTAGTAGCAGGAACTTTAATTGGACATATGAAAAATGGCAGTTCAACAGAATTTATTGATTATAAAGAATTCCTTTTTGATAGTGGCATTCCATATGAACAAATTAGCGGACTTATAAATAACAAAAAAATAGAGCAATTTAACTGGAGCGATTGTGGCACAGAGAGAAATACAGAATCTGAAGGATCATATATTTTTGATATAAAAAAAGCAACGGACGAAAAAGGTAACACTTGTTTATATCTAATAGCTCACAATAAAAAAATCTTCTGGGAATAAAACTAATAAAACCTAAAATCATTAATCAAATCAATCTCTTCTTTTAAACTCATAGTTATGTTCAAAAAATCAATTTTTGCCCTTATTCTTCTTCTTGTTTTAAGCTCCTGTCTCGTTCAGCGAAAAGTTTTACAAATGGATGATTGGTACGCTTTTACGAAAACCAATACAGCACAGCAAAAACCATCCGATATTTATGAGTTCAAAGACGGCATGATTCGCATGCATGGAAATGACAATAGCTGTTTGATGACCAAAAAAAGCTATAAAAACTTTGAACTTGAATTAGAATACAAATGGAATTTGGATGAGCAATACAAAACATCCAACACAAAAAACAGTGGTGTAATGTATAATATTCCTTTAGACACCTCTGACAAAATTTGGCCGAAGGGAATTCAATTTCAAATAAAAGAAAAGACTACCGGCGATTTTATCTTTTTGGATCAGGTAACGGCAAAAGTAAATGGGAAATTAATTGAAGCTGGTGCAAGTGTGGTTTCTCCTAAATTTTTAGCCAACGAGAATCCGTATGGTGAATGGAATACTGTTGTTATTAAATCTCTCAACGGAAAAATTACGCAATATTTGAACGGGAAATTGGTAAATGAATGCATAAATGCTTCTTCGACAGAAGGGAAAATTTCTTTGAATTATGAGCGTTCGCCTATTGATTTCAGGAATATTACCATAAAAGAGATTTCAAAATAATATTTAAACAAAAAAATTCTTCCCAATTCTACGCAACCATTTTGATAATTAGCCATCTAAGAGAAAAAAGATACTTATGAAAAAAATTCTATGTTTTTTTATTCTGACTTTAGGAATTATCGGCTGCTCTTCTGATGAAGATAAAATTGTAGATTCATTTGGGAAAATGAATACCAATACCACTGAAAGCTTAACTGACATTTCCTTTATAAATAAAAATCAGGGAATAATTTGTGGCTCTATAGGATTTTTAGCAAAAACCAATGATGGCGGAAAAACATGGACTAAATTAAATGTAGGAGATACTCAAACTTTTTTGAGTGCTTGTATGTTAAATGAACAAAATTTCTATACCGCAAGACTTGACATGTTTGCCACTTCAAATTCTGGCACTACGTTTAACAAAATTGAAAGTCTTCAAATTGGTTCAAGTATTTTTTCCATTAAATTTTACAGCCCTGATAAGGGATTAATAATAAGAGGCGGTTCGATTTTAAAATCAGATGATTCTGGAAAGAATTGGACAGAAAAGTATAGTTCCAGTTCTGTAGATGATTTAGAAATAACTTCTCCTTTAGTTTCATATGCTTATGGCGGATATACTTCTGACTATTCAGATGTAGGTGTAATTGTGAAAACTATTGATGGCGGTGAGACCTGGACAAAAACACTGAATTCAAATTCAAACATTTATTCCATTTCTTTTATATCAGACAATATTGGTTATTATATCAATTTTAAAAGGGAATTATACAAAACTATTAATGGCTCAAATAGTTGGATAAAAATATCAGACTTGCCTAAATCACCAATGAGTGTTTGTTTTATTAATGAAAATGTTGGATACATTTCAACGTATGAAGGTCAAATTTTAGAGACTAAAGATGCTGGTTTAAATTGGAAAATAGTTTATAATAAAACTACTGAACCACTCGTGAAAATTATCACTAAAGATAATGCCGTATTTGCAATAGGAAACAATGGATTGTTTCTTAAGAAAAAATAAAACCTCCCGGTCAAAACTGGAGGCTAATCAAAGGCATTTATAGACCGACGCAAATTAAAAAAAAGCAGTAATTCTTAAGCCTGCCGCAATGTAACTTAAATCGTCCTTCTCTTTAAAAATCTTTTGTGTTGGATTATCCATGTCTTGGCCATAATCCATCAAGGTATACGTGAAATTTGGTTTTGAATAATTATAATCGGAATAGGCAGTAAGTCCCAGTTCAGAATTTAACATATAAGTAAAAGATAACCCTGTATTGATTTTAAAAGCAGTGGCTGGTTTATATACTAATATATCAAACTCATTATTTAGATAATTGTCATCATCATCAACATTAGGAATTTTAAGAGATAATTTACCCGTTGCTCCTGCGGAAACTCCAGCACCTAACTTCGCCTGAACTAACCATTTTTCTGCAATATGATGCGTAAAATGAGGACCAACAGTAAAATTTAATGCTCCTATAGATTCTGTTACAAGTGATGAGGATGAAGTGCCAAGATCAGGATCTACTGTACTAACATTCTCTGTACTTATTGGGAAACTTACAAAAGAAAAATCACTTCCTATTCCCCAATGATTATTAAAATAGTAAGCGCCTTCTAATCCCATTTCAAAACCAGTTTTAGAATGAATTCCGATATCAAAGTTTTCAACCAAATTTCGCGAAGCCCAGGCATAACCCATTTTTAAAGAAAGATAAGATGGTCGCTCTAAGGGATCTTTAAATTTGTATTCGTTTACATGATCTCCATCATTTTTATAAAATTTATCGACGAAAAAATAGGCAAGCTGCGTTGATAAAATTCCTATTCCGGCACCTGCCAATACATCTGAAATCCAGTGACGATTGTTAAGTTCCCTTCCCAAAGCCGTAAAAGTACTCATCGTGTAGCCCGAAATACTATACATTGGACTCAATTCGCCATACTCTTTATGGAGAAAAGTGGCATTCATAAATGCATTGGCAGAGTGTCCTGACGGAAAAGAATTATTGTTTGAACCGTCTGGCCGCTCTACTTTTGCGGTGTACTTTATAGAATTAACCAAAATTGCCATTATCCCTATACTGGCAGCATACGAAATTGAGGCACGTTTTAAATTATTACGCCCTTTTACCCCTGCGAGATTCAAGGCATAAACACTTGCAGCCGGTACATATTGTAAATAGTTATCGTAATGATTATCAAAAGTGGGAATATACCTATTTCGTGTTTCCCTAATTTTTTCCCGATCGTCCCATGTCAAAGCACTTGCCGTAAAAAACAGCACTGGAACAAAGCCAATTTTTACTGCATTTGTTTGAAAAAAAGGCTTTTTCAAATTAGTAGGATCGATGCTATCCTGAACGGATAAGCCACTTTGTTGACTTAAAACCGGAGGCCTGTTTACATATTGAGCCCTGGAATTAAAAGCAAAACAAAAGAGAAACAAAAAAAGATAGGGGAAGGTATAATTTAAATGTAGTTTTACGATTTGCATATATTATTTTTCACTTAAAAACAATTAAACAAAGGATAATCAAATAGTTAACACAATCAAATATACACAATTAAAATAAAAAAAACATCTTACAAATATCAAAACCCGATTATTTGTAAGATGTTTAAAAAAAGACCAGTCTTTTTATTAAAATCTATTTATTTAGTAATTCCAAAACCTTATCAACATCAACCTCACTATAATCATTTATATAAAAATCACACGGAGGCAATTGTTCTTTTGTATGCGAACTCAAAACACCAACCACTTTCATTCCTGCATTTAATCCTGCTGTAACGCCCGAAAAAGAATCTTCAAAAACAACACAATCCGATGGAGAAACGCCAACACGTTCTGCCGATTTTAAATATACTTCGGGATTTGGTTTATGCTGTTTTACGTCTTCGCTTGACATCATGGAGTCCATTTTTTCGTCTAGTTTTAAAACATTGGCAATCAAATCCAAATTCGCACGTGGTGCTGATGTTGCAACCGCCGTTTTAAATCCACGAGATCTCAATTCGCTTAAAAAATCCAAATAAAATGGAATCGTTTCCACTTTGTCTTTATAAACCTCACGGAACATTCCTTCTTTTTCGTCTTCCAGTTTTATAAGCTCTTCCCCGGTTATCGGACGCTTGAAGAAATGCGTCATGATATAACCGTTATGTTTTCCGTACATATGTTCTTCAAATTCCTGTTCTGAATGCCGAATTTGATATTTATCGAAAAACGCCTCGAAAGCTTTTGCATGATGCGGATTCGTGTGACAAATCACGCCATCCATATCAAAAATTACACAGTGCTGCTTCATTGTATATTTTGTTTTTTAACGGTCGCAAGATAATTAATTTCACAGAGTTGCGCGGAGGTTTCTCGCAGAGATTCGCTAAGATTTGTTTTTGAATCGCGCAAAGGCGCAGAGCCGCAAAGTTTTGTTTCACGCAGATCCGGCAGATTTAAGCAGATATCCGCAGATTTATTTTTGATTAATCATCTGCGGATATCCGCCTAAATATTTTTAAAATCTGCGTGAAACAAAAATCCTTACAATCTTTTTAATCTGTGGCATAAATAAAACTTTGCGACTCTGCGCCTTTGCGCGATTAATTTCCTACCCTATCCAAATCTTACTTTTAACCAATGTCATCGTCTGTCTTAAATGCTGATTTAATGCGATAAGAATAATCAAAACCACCAAACCATACCCCACAATCGTATAAATTTCCATATCGGCTAATAACGTTGCTTGTTTAGTAATCGTTCCGAAGACTTTTTTCAAGGCTAAAGTATTCGCATTGTCTGCGGAATATCCTTTTGCCATAAAACTCTGTGCTGTTGATGCTATCGTTTGTTGCGCTTCCGGGCTTTCGCCAGTTACAAATTGACTTAGTTTTAAAAAGTGCTTTTTGTTTAAAAAAACCATTGCATTCTGCATCACACAAAACCCAATTGTACTTCCCCAGAAACGCCCTGATACGCCGACAATTCCCGAAGAAACTGCCATTTTTGCCGGAACGGATGATGTCGTAAACAAGATTAAAGGCACGAATAAAAATCCAACTCCAATACCTTGTAAAATGTATGGAATGATAATATCTGACAGTGCCACATCGGGCACAAAGAGAAACGTAAACCAGAAATGAAAAAGTGCAATTAATGAAAATCCGATTATAAAAATGATTTTAGTCGAAACTGATTTCATCAGAAAAAAAGCAGCCAAAATCAATCCTATTACATTTCCTAAGCCGTTAATGTATTGCACGCCCGCAACGCGTGACGGATCCCAATTCCAAATAGAAAACATGGCAGAATGACAAAGACTCAATGTTGCTCTGCTGATGTAAAAAAGGAAAAACAATAAAAACCCAATGCGCAAATTGGCATATTTAAAAACTTCAAAATTAAAAGTTGGTCTTTTTACCAAAAGCTCTTTAAAGATAAACAAGCCTCCAGTTATCAGGGCAATGATCAGCATTAAAACCATTTCAGAAGACTGAAACCAGTATTTTTTTTCGGCATAAACAAAGAAATAAGCACCACAAAGTATCGCAGTTAAAACCAAAATATAACTCAGCCAGTCGATTTGATACAACGGAATTTTCTTTGTGATTCGGTGTCCGCGAAAAGTAACCAAGATCAAAAAGACATTCAAAACCTGAAGTCCGCCTGAAACGTAAAGCATGTATTTCCAATCGTAATGATCCAAAAACCAAACGGCAATATTCATAATAAACGGCGTTGACAACAACAGCGAACCGTAATAAAAGGAGAAACCAATTATAATGGCGTTTTTAGAATTAAACTGCTCAATCAACAATTGTCTGATCGTAATTACCGGAAGCGCCATTAAAATCCCCTCAGCCACTCTCAGCAATAAAAACAGATAAAAATTGGTAATATACGCCGATGAAATAATAGTAATTCCGATTACCGAATACACCGCCATCAGGTAATTTTTTGCAGGGAAAAAACTCGAAAATCTGCTTTCGATCAAAATTGTGGCTAGCAAAGTTCCATAGGTAACGCACATCGCGAACTGCAAATCTTCTGGTTCGATGTCCAGAAAACTTGCCGCGTAGGTTACGTTTGAAGTATAAACTCCCAATAAAATCATGGAATGCAGCAAACAGACAAACAAAATAATAATGATTGCCCATTTGGGAACCCAGGATTTAAAAATACTTTTATCTTCCATTTTAGTGGTGTTCGGCGATAACGGTGATATTCATTCCGGCTCTTAAAAAGTCGGCTTGTTTGTCGTTGTCTTTTAACTGAATTCTAACCGGAATTCTTTGTTCGATTTTCACGAAGTTTCCTGTTGCATTATCCGGAGGCAATAACGAAAATCTGGCTCCACTTGCGGGTGATAACGAAGTGATGATTCCAGTAAATTCTTTATTATTAATAGCGTCGGCTTCGATTTTTACTTCCTGACCAACGGTTAAATACTGCAATTGCGTTTCTTTAAAATTAGCTGTAATCCACTTTTCTTTGCTTACAATCGAAAGTAAAGACTGACCTTCTTTTACCAATTGACCCGGTTGTAACGTTCTTTTCCCAATCCAGCCGTCGTAAGGCGCTGTAATAATCGTGTACGAAAGAAATAATGCGGCATTATCAGCAACAGCTTGTCTGGAAGCAATGTTGGTTTGTGTTGTTGGTACATTAGCTTCAGCAACAGATGTACTTAAATTAGAAGAATGAATTCTTTCTTTCATTTCCTGAAAATGCGCCTGTGCCGATTCATAATCTGCTTTTACTTTTTCTAATTGCTGTGATGTCGCCGCTTCCTCTTTTACCAAAGCTTTGTATCTTTCGTATTCTAATTTTGTTTTCCACAGATTCGATTTCGAAGCTTCTAATTGCGATTCTCCAATTGCCGTTGTACTTGCTGTAGTTGCCACATTTTTCTGGGCCACAACACTACTTTGCGCAGCGCTTTGAACATCGGCCAGCGCCACATTCAATTTCGATTTGTATTCTCTGTTATCAATCACAACCAAAGTATCCCCCTTGTGCACAAACTGATTTTCATCAAAACGAACTTCCTGTACATAACCCGTAATTCGCGACATAATTGGCGTTACATATTGTTCCACCTGAGCGTCATTCGTCTCTTCGTGATTGCTGTTGAAAACATAAAACCAAATCCCCAAAATAACCCCGCTAACCACAAGCGCACAAGCAATAATTGTTATTAATATATGAAACGTTCTGTTTCTTCTAGTCTCATTTTTTATCTTAACCATAAACTCTATATATTTTCTATTCTCTATATTCTATTTTCTATATTCTATTTTCCAAAATCTCTCCGCTAAAGTCTAAATCTTGTCTCTTGCTTCTTTCTTCTAACCTCTCAAGTCTAACTCTGAGGCATTATCCCCGCCGTATGCAGCAATTCATAATGTTTCAGAACAGCATCCAATCGGGTAGAAACTTTGTTGTATTTCGCCTGAAGCAACGCATTATCAGCATCCACCATTTCCGTTATTAAAACCAATTGGTTTAAGTATTTCAGCTTTACAATGCGGTAATTTTCATTGGCTAAATCCAGAGCTTTGTCTACTACCACAAATTTTTCAAGGATTTCCTGATATTGGGTATGCTCTTTATACAGCTCATCCTGAATTTCATCCTTTATAATATCAGACTGCATTTGTTGCCATTCTATCTTTGTAGTAGCCTGTTGCATTTTAGTCTTGTTTTTATACAAAGCCGAAATATCAAAATGTGCCTCTATCCCTACTTGCCCTAAAGTGTACAAATACGGATTTGGCGGAAAAAATTTATAGTTCGGATAATAGAAACCATAATTACCGAAGAAATTTACGGTTGGGAGATAATTTCCTTTAACCAATTTCAATTCTGTTTTTTTGATATCCAATTCCTGGCTTGCAATTCGCATTTCTTCATTTTGCAAAGCTTTACTCATATAAAAGTCATACGGATCTAAACCCTGCATTTCGTCCAGATTGGCGGTAGTATCAATCGCGATTTCTTCGCTCTCCGGAAGCTGAATTAAAGTTTTCAGATCGTGAAGCGCAATTTTTATGTTTTTGGAATTCGTAAGCGCATTTAATTCACGATCCGAAAGCTGTAATTCAGCTCTAATAACTTCATTTTTAGTAAGCGTTCCGTGTTTTTGAAGCGACTGCACTTCTTTTAATCGGCTTTTTTCTTCTTTGATGTTTTCTTCAAAAATCTTCTGAAGTTCCATCATTTTATAAATCGCCAGATAGTTCGCAACCACTTCCAACTCGATATCATTTTCGGTTTTTTCTGTTTTTATTTTGGCAATTTCACTTTCCTGATTCGCAATTTTGATAGCGTTATTGATTTTATTTCCAGCATAAATTGGCATTTTAAAAGTGGAATTGACCTGATAAATTTCAGGAATTGCCTTGGTAACTTCCTTACCGTTCAGGAAACCGCTTCCTTTGAACTCCGTAATATTGGTAATTCTGGAATACTCGCCGTTTAATTCAATGTCTGGTAAGCGGAGTTCTTTTCTTTCTTTGATGTTTTGCTCCGAGAGCGTAGTCTCTAATTGAGATCTGAGGATTTTTTTATTGTTTTCTTTCGCCAGTTTCAAAGCTTCACTTAATGAAACCGAATGAATTTCCTGTGCTTGTACCTTATTGAAGGTTACCACAATAAGAAATAACAGCAGGATTTTGAGAAAACAATCTTCTGTAGAATTTGTTGTTTTAAGGAACATGATTACATAAATAATTTATGATGCAAAGTTCCCACATTATTTTGTTGACTGATAATTCTAAAAAGTCAATAACATATCCATTTCGGACAAATGTTAAAATTTTGATTTTCGAAAACGTTATATTAAAATACTGGAAAACAATTTATTACAAATTAAGAAATGGTAATGATTATTTTTAAGTTTCTCGCAGATTCGGCAGATTTTTTTCTTTTTTATCTCCGAAATCTGCGAGAGAACTAATTTTTTTATCTGCTTTTTTAAGGTTTCACGCAGATTTA
>NZ_MUGV01000063.1:0-1237 GCF_002217275.1 Flavobacterium frigidimaris | reverse complement strand
CAGATGTACGCAGATTTGTTATTTCTGGGGTAAATTTTTACGCAGATTTTGAATAGCTTAATCAGATATTTTTAAATTAAATCTGTGCTGATCTGCTAAAATCTGCCAAATCTGCGTGAAATAATGGATCTGCTTATAAGGTTTCACGCAGATTTAAAAAGGATTTAGGCAGATGTACGCAGATTTGTTATTTCTGGGGTAAATTTTTACGCAGATTTTGAATAGCTTAATCAGATATTTTTAAATTAAATCTGCCAAATCTGCGTGAAATAATTTTTAGAATATCTGCGAGGGAAATAATTCTTATCTGCTTTTCAAAACATCCTCTCCATTCAGGTAGTCAGAAGGTCGTTGTCCGAGGATTTTGAAGAAGGTATTACTGAATGTCGGCACACTACTATAACCTACTTCCAGCGCGACTTCTTTGACCGAAAGTTTTCTGTCCAACAGCAATTCAATTGCTTTTAAAATTCTTCTAATAGTATAATATTGAATAAAAGACATTTTGAGATCTTTTTGAAACAAGCGATACAAAGAGCGTTCGCTGTAACCAAATTCATGAGCAACTTCAGAAAACAAAATTGTTTCTCCCAAATTATTTTCGACATAACGCAAAATTTTACCCAGGCGCGCATCTTTTGGCAAAGGTAATTCTAAAGGTAAATTGGTCAGGCAAATTTGAGGTAAAATGGCTTTAATTGCTTTTGCAATGACAAAATTCGGAGAGCCTTTCTTCAAATCGCCGTTCCATTGATTCGTGAAAAGCATCATTTGAAGCAGTAAATTATTGACCGGATAAATCCCTTCACTTTTGTAAAAAACGTCTTCATCCTTCTCAACTGGAAAATATAGATTTCGCATCATCACATTTTCCGACTTTGGCTGAATGCTGTGTTCTACGTCAGCCGGGATCCATATAAAATGTCTTGCCGGCAAAAAATAGGTTTTAGTTTCGGTAGTTACAAAAACCACATCGCCTTCTGCATAAAGCATTTGTGCTTTATTGTGTTTGTGCGTCGGAACCAACAACTCTCCCATCAAATCATGGTGACAGTAAATGCTTTTTTTATCAGCATCTACTTTTGTGAGGTAGTATTTGTCTATTTTGAATGTTGATCGTTCCATTGAAGAGATTTCTTATTATAAAGATAAGAAAGAAATTTAACCGCAAGGTACGCAAGGCTGAAAACGGAAAGTTCGCAAAGCTTAATTAAAACGGATCAACACATATTGTTGT
>NZ_MUGV01000062.1:0-1846 GCF_002217275.1 Flavobacterium frigidimaris | reverse complement strand
ATCTGGATGTAAGCAAACTGAATCCCGAAATTGCAGGAGATCCACAATTTCAGGATCTGGACAATAAATTTTCGCCAAATGTGGGAGCTGGAGTTTACTGGCATTCTGATAAAGCATACATTGGTTTGTCTGTACCTAACTTCATTGAAACCAACCGATATGATGATAATGATGTGGCTATTTTTAAAGATAAAATAAATTACTATTTAATGGCTGGTTATGTATTTGATCTGGATAAATACCAATACATAAAATTCAAACCTGCCGTACTTACCAAAATGGTAGAAGGCGCACCGCTCCAGGTAGATGTATCAGCCAATTTTATGTTCTATGACAAATTTGTAATTGGTGTTGCTTACAGATGGAGCGCTTCACTTAGTGCTATGGTCGGATTTCAGATCACAGACGGACTTTATTTAGGTTATGGTTATGACCGTGAAACAACAAACTTAAATAACTACAATTCAGGATCGCATGAGATATTCCTTCGCTATGAATTCTTCAAAAACAATGGTAAAATGACAACTCCTCGTTTCTTCTAAAAACAATGATTATGAAAAATTTTATACTTCTTTGCCTGACAATTGTAAATGTTTTTTCATTTGACAGTTATGCACAGCAATCCAAAATAAATGCTGCTGACAAAAAGTACGACAGCTACGCCTATATTGATGCTATAAAAACGTATGAAAAAGTAGCAAACAAAGGATACAAGTCTGAGGATATGTTTAAGAAACTAGGAAATGCCTATTATTTTAACTCCGATTTTGCCGGAGCAGCAAAATGGTATGGTGAACTCTTTGCTATGAATACCGTTGTCGAACCTGAGTATTATTACCGATATGCCCAGTCTTTAAAATCGACTGGAGATATAGCAAAAGCAAATCAATTACTGGATGAGTTCAACAGTAAAAACAAAACCGATAACAGAGCTAAACTTTACGAAGGAGATAAAAACTATCTTGATCAGATTAAAGCCAATTCAGGACGATACAACATTGAAAATGCCGGAATCAATTCTAAATATTCTGACTACGGAACTTTTATACATGACAACAAAATCTATTTTGCCTCTGCAAGAGATACCGGAAATTTTTCTCAGCGCAAACATAAATGGACAGGAGAATATTTCACTAATCTTTATATCGCTGATGTTGATTCGACAAAAGTCAAAAAATTTAAAACGGATATCAATACTAAATTCCATGAAGCTTCACCAGCTTTTACCAAAGACGGAAAAACAGTTTATTTTACAAGAAACAATTATGTTGACGGAAAAAAAGGAAAAGATGAAGAAAAAGTTACTTTAATTAAAATATACAAAGCCACTCTTGAAAACGGAAAATGGACTAAAATTACACCTCTGCCTTTTTCCAGCGACAATTACAGCACAGCCCACCCAGCACTTAGTCCAGATGAAAAAACCTTGTATTTTGCATCAGATATGCCTGGAACGTTAGGCCAGTCTGATCTTTATAAAATAAGTATAAATGAAAATGGTGGTTTTGGAACTCCGGAGAATCTTGGAAAAAGCATTAATACCGAAGGAAAAGAGACATTTCCTTATGTAACCGATGAAAACGAAATTTATTTCGCCTCAGACGGACATCCGGGACTTGGCGGATTGGATGTCTTTGTCGGAAAAATCGAAAAAGACGGAACCATAAGTGATATCCAGAATCTTGGAGCTGATGTCAATTCACCAAAAGATGATTTCGCCTATGTTATCGATCCGGTTTCCCGAAAAGGATATTTTAGTTCTAATAAAGATGGCGGACAAGGATCTGATGATATCTATAAATTTGTTGAAAACAGAGCCCTAAGATGCATTCAGGAATTAAGTGGT
>NZ_MUGV01000061.1:0-6924 GCF_002217275.1 Flavobacterium frigidimaris | reverse complement strand
ACTTTTTTTATGGAGTGAAATTCCAAAATTAAAATCCCAAATTCCCATCTTCACAGAAATAAAATATCTGAAATTGGAATTTGGGATTTTTAATTTTGGGCTTTTTTCGAAAGTTTTGAGCAAAAAAAAACCACCACTAAAAAGTGATGGTTTTACGTTGAGCCGGCGGAGGGACTCGAACCCACGACCTGCTGATTACAAATCAGCTGCTCTAGCCAACTGAGCTACGCTGGCGACTCATTACGGGTGCAAATATAAAATGGTTTTTTTGTTTTACCAAAATAAATTTGCAATAATTTAAATAAAAAACCACCACTAAAAGTGATGGTTTTATCTTGAGCCGGCGGAGGGACTCGAACCCACGACCTGCTGATTACAAATCAGCTGCTCTAGCCAACTGAGCTACGCTGGCGACTCATTACGGGTGCAAATATAAAGCGGTTTTTCGTTTTTCCAAAATATATTTGCACTTTTTTATACTTTTTTTTGCTTACAATTCGTTGATTTTAGCAATCAATTGATTAGCAGTTTCTTCCAATTCAACATTGATTTGTTTGAAGTGCGCTTTTTTGTTTTCAACGTTCTTTGCGTTCACTTTTGTGATCAAAGTATCGAAAGCAGCAATAGCCTGATCGATCAAAGCATTCGTTTCTGGAGTAGGATTTCCTGTAGTAGACATTTCAAATAAGTAAATTGCCTCAATAATATCTCCTAATACGAAGTTGATGTCTTTCTTTAAATTTTTAACGTTTGCCATTTTTATTTAATTTTAATTTGCGTCTGCAAAAGTACACATATTCTTTATATTTACCCCTATGAAATGTAAATTTCTAAAATTGAAGCTTTTCCGTTCAAAATAAATGCATTTATCTCAGCAGGAACCAAAACAGTATCTCCTTTTATATAAGTCTGTTTAAAACCATCAAATTCAATTTCGAAACTTCCCTCAATACACATATAAACTGTAAATGTCTCCCCTGATTTAGAAACTTCTAATTTATTTTCTAATGGAATAAAATTGGTTGTAAAATAAGGACAATCTACAACAGTATTTGAAGTATTAACTTTTGTTTCGTATTTCTTCTGTGTATCTACCTTATTATAATTGATGGCATCAAGAGCTAAATCTACATGCAATTCTCTTTTATTTCCCTGAGCATCTACACGATCAAAATCATATAAACGATAGGTAATATCAGAAGTTTGCTGAATTTCTGCCACAACTAGTCCGGCACCAATTGCATGAACAGTTCCGGTTTCTAAAAAGAAAACGTCTCCAGCTTTTGCTTTTACATCATCTAAAATAGAAACAAGCGAATTATCATGTAAATGTTTCAAATATTCTTCCTTGCTTGAATTCTCTTTAAATCCAACAATAATTCTGGAATCGGCATCTGCCTGCATTACATACCACATTTCGGTTTTACCAAAGGAGTTATGACGTTCTTTTGCTAATTTATCGTTTGGATGAACCTGGATTGAAAGGTCTTCACGAGCATCTAAATACTTAAAAAGTAATGGGAATTGTTTTCCAAAACGTTTATAAACTGCTGTTCCTAAAATTTCATTTGGAGTTTCATCAATAAGATCCATTAATGATTTCCCTCTTAAAACGCCATTCGCAACAACACTTACATCGCCTTCAACAGTTGATAACTCCCAGCTCTCACCAGTAATTTTAGAAACTATTGGCTTATTCAGAATTGTTTTTAATTTTTCTCCGCCCCAGATTCTGTCTTTTAAAATGGGCTCGAATTGTAAAGGGTATAAGTTTGGTTTCATTTTTTTGGCTAATATCTTTATTAAATTGTTATTTGACTAGTACTGTTTTTTTTTATTTAGAGTACTAATTCTCTAATTGTCTCTAAGGCTTTCTCAATATGTTTGGCTGCATTCATACTATCAAAAATATAAATTACAACGCCATTTCTGTCTATAATATAAGTTACTCTTCCTGGTAAAAGACCAAATAAATTATTTCGAACTCCAAAAAGTTGTCTCAGTCTTTTGTCAGGATCTGATAATAATAGAAAAGGCAATTCATGTTTCTCGGCAAATTTATGATGCGATTTTACGCTATCACTACTAATTCCGATTACCTCAGCACCTAAATCCTTGAAATCTTCGTATTGATCCCTAAAGCTGCAGGCTTCAGTAGTGCAGCCGGGCGTATTATCTTTTGGATAAAAATAAATCACAAGAGGCTTTCTCCCCAAAAAACTTTTGCTTTCAAAAATTTCTCCGTGACTATCTTTTGCAGTAAAATTCGGAACTATATCTCCTGTTTTTAATGACATTTATTATTCTCCTTTATAAGTTACAAAATTGCGGTCCGTTTCATTCAAAACGACTTCTAAATCAAAATCGGCATGAATTTTTTTTCTAATTTTATTCCATATCACAACCGCAATATTCTCTGCAGTTGGATTCAAATCCTGAAATTCCGGAACATCCAGATTCAGATTTTTGTGATCAAACGGTATTTCTACTTCTTCGTGTATAATATCCGCTAATACTTTCACATCTAAAACAAAACCAGTTTCCGGGTCAATTTTTCCTGTAACACTCACTGTTAAACCATAATTATGACCATGAAAATTGGGATTATTGCATTTTCCAAAAACAGCATTGTTCTTTTCAAATGTCCAATCTTTCCTGTGCAATCGATGTGCAGCATTAAAATGTGCTTTTCTTGATATGGTTACTTTCATTTGGGTTATTGGTTAGTCTTGGTTAAATTTTATGGTCTTCTAAATAATGATAAAATTCATCAAAAATTATCTTGAACCAAACGGTATAAATTTCGGGCTGTCTTTCAATATCTTCTTTTATATCTTCAATCTTCATCCATTTCCAGTCTTCTACTTCATCATGATTAATGGCCGGACTTTCATTAAAATACCCAATCATAACATGATCGAGCTCATGCTCTGTTAAGCCATTATCAAAAGGAGCTTTATATATAAAATGGAAAAGTTCTTTCAATTCCGTTTTAAAACCCATTTCTTCATACAATCTTCTGCTTCCAGCTTCAATATTGTTTTCACCTTCACGCTGATGACTGCAACAGGTGTTTGTCCAGAGTAAAGGAGAATGGTATTTTTGATGAGCACGCTGTTGTAACATTACTTCGTTTTTATTATTTAAGATAAAAACAGAAAATGCACGGTGCAAAAGTGCTTTTTCATGCGCTTCCAACTTTGGCATTAAACCAATTTGTTCATCATTTTGATTGACTAATATTACGTTTTCTTCTATCATATGGTGTTTTGTCCAAACAAAAATACGAAAAAAGAAATGGCTTGAAAATCCTGAAAAAGATTGTGAAAAGTTTAACGAGCCTCCATTTTCACAAGTATTTAATATTCAAAACTTTAAAAACGGTTATTAATTTAAAATCCCCTAAAAATAAGCTTAAAAAACTATATGCATTGCTTTTACGTAAATAAAAAAAAGTTAAAACATACTTAAAAAAACCTCAATTGTAAATTAGCCGACATTTCGAAACTAACTCTCGTCGTACCTTTGGTTTACAAAATTAAAGCCTCACAGAAATTATGAAAACAAGAACCCAATTTTTCAGCCTTTGCTTTTTAATTCCGCTTTTTATTTTGCAGGCATGCGGCCAATCAACAAAAAAGCAAAACACAAAAACTATTGTTATGGAAAACAAAATTAATAAACCCGGAAATCCATATTATTCAAATACTGATACAACCGTATTACACGTAAGTAATGCAGAGTGGAAAAAAGTGTTACCGGAAGATGTTTACGCAGTAATGCGCGAGGCCGATACCGAAAGACCTTTTACAGGAAAATATTGGAACACCGATGAAAAAGGAACCTATTACTGCGCTTCCTGCGGAAACAAACTTTTTAGATCCGGAGCCAAATTTGCAAGTAGCTGCGGCTGGCCAAGCTTTTTTGAACAAGACAACAAAAAAAGTGTTGTATATAAAGAAGATAATTCACTTGGAATGGAAAGAACCGAAGTATTATGTGGTCGTTGTGGCGGACATTTAGGGCATCTATTTGATGATGGCCCAGAACCAACCGGAAAACGCTATTGCATGAACTCAATTGCCCTGGACTTTATTCCCGATAACAAATAACACGAAAATGAAAAATACAATTTTAATTTGCCTTTTTGCTTTATCCTTAAACGGATTTGCACAAACTAAAAAGCCTTCAAACCTTGAAACTATTACGCTTGGTGGCGGATGTTACTGGTGCGTTGAAGCAGTTTACGAAAATTTAGACGGAGTAAAATCTGTTGTTTCAGGTTTCTCAGGAGGTACTGTTGCGGATCCTACTTATGAGGAAGTTTGCACAGGCGAAACCGGTCACGCTGAAGTTGTTCAGATTACATACGATAAAAACGTAACCGATATTAATGAAATCTTCAAGGTTTTCTTTACGGTTCACGATCCAACAACTTTAAACCGTCAGGGTGCCGATGTTGGAACACAATATCGTTCTGTGATTTTTTACAAAAATGACGAACAAAGAAAAGCAGCACAAAGTATTATTACCGAACTCAACAAAGCAAAAGTGTACAGTAGCCCAATTGTGACAAAAGTAGAACCTTTTAAAAAGTTTTATAAAGCCGAAGATTATCATCAAAACTATTATGCAAACAATAAAAACCAACCGTATTGCAAAATGGTAATTCAGCCCAAAATAGAGAAATTTGAGAAAGTCTTTAAAGACAAACTGAAAAAGAAATAAAACCAAAAAAAGGGAAATGAATTAACTCATTTCCCTTTTTCTTTTATCTGGATTTTAAACTATTGTTTAGCCACTTTTTTAAACCTCATCATGGGCACATCTCCCTGAATTAAATTTAGTTTTCCATCTTTATCAATAGCATAACTTGTTATTTTTTTTATTTGCTGTAAAAACTGCTGTTCTCCTCCACCGTCACAAAACATCATTGTTGCTGGCCCGGGTTCTCCAAAAGTTAAAGCTTTTCCATTTAGTGTATAAGGCGCACTATATCCGTTACATCCATTATTACCATAAACTTTTGTTTCTTTTTGGTCAAAAGTAATTTGTGGTTTTTTATTAGGATATAGACCTTCAAAAGCAATTCTTGGTCCGGAAATATACTCTAATTCCCAGGTTGTATCATAAATACTGACCGAATTTTTAGCTTCTTTTGATGCCATACAGGAAGTAAGTAATAAGGCTAAAACGGAAACGACTGCAATGGTATATTTTTTCATAAAATTTATTTTTTAAAGATTAAAATTGCTTTACAGAATATCCCTTCTCAATATTCGTGCCCGACAGCAAGTTTTATAAAATTTAATATCTAAAAAAGCGCTCAGATTTTGTTATTATATTGCAATTTCTGATCTCTAAGTTACATCATTTTAATTAAAAAACTACAAATCAAATACTTAAATTAAAACATACGATTACATTTTTTTTGTACTTTGCGATGATTAAAAAACTAAAATCATCAATAAAAAACCAAAAAAATGAAGCAATTTCTTTTATTGTTTACTTTATTAATTAGTGCCGTTTCTATCCAGGCACAAGAAAACCTTCCAACAGATTATCTTTCAAAAGAATTCCATAAAGGGCGACGTGAAGCCTTTAGAAATCTAATGCCTGCTAACTCGGTAGCTGTCGTTTTCTCCTATCCGGAAAGAGTTTTCTCCAAAGATGTTAATTACAATTATCATCAAAATCCCGATATGTATTATCTGACCGGTTACAAAGAACCAGATGCTGTTTTACTAATTTTCAAGGAATTACAGGGAACAGCTGATGCATATAACGAAGTGTTATTTGTGAGAGAAAGAAATGCTTCACGAGAAATCTGGACAGGAACACGTTTAGGTATTGAAGGAGCAAAATCTAAATTAGGGTTTACAACAGTTTACAACGGAAAAGATTTCAAGGATTTTGCAATAGATTTTAAGAAATTTGACAAAATTATTTACGACAAAACCCCTACTGATCTTGAGAGCAACCAAAGTGATTTTGATCTTTTTGGCTTACTTCAGTCTTTTAAAACGAAAGCCGGAATTACTCGCGATGATAAAACTTCATTAGAATCGTTTACCAATATCACCAACTCGCTTCGACAAATTAAAACTCCGGAAGAAATGGATTTAATGCGTAAAACCGTTAAACTTTCCTGCGTTGCACACAACGAAGTTATGAAAGCAGTTGGGCCCGATATGAGCGAAAATGAGGCTGAAGGAATTCACGCTTATATTCACAGAAAATATGGTGCCGAAGGCGAAGGTTATCCACCAATTGTTGGTGTTGGAGCAAACGGCTGTATTTTACATTATGGAGAAAACAACAGCACAAAAATGAACAATCAATTATTATTGATGGATGTTGGCTCTGAATATCACGGTTATTCTGCCGATGTTACCAGAACAATTCCGGCAAATGGAAAGTTTTCCGAGGAACAAAAAGCTATTTATCAATTGGTTTATGATGCACAGGAGGAGGTTTTTAAAATCTGCAAAGAAGGAACGCCTATCCAGGATTTAAATACAAAATCAAAAGAAGTAATTGCTGCCGGGTTAATTAAATTAGGAATTATTAAAGATCCAAAAGATGTTCGAATATATTATCCGCACGGCTGCTCGCATTTTCTTGGATTAGATGTTCATGATAAAGGGAATTATATGGGAACCCTAAAAGAAAATATGATCCTTACTGTTGAACCGGGAATTTACATTCCGGCAAACAGCAAATGTGATAAAAAATGGTGGAATATTGGCGTTCGAATCGAAGATGACATCGCCATCAAAAAAGATTCATACGAAAATTTATCTGCTGAATCTCCAAGAAAATGGGAGGATGTTGAAAAAATGGCAGCGCAAAAAAGCACTTTCAACGAAATGAAATTCCCTAAAATATAATTTATTTTGTAGTCCAGATTAAAAGATTAATATG
>NZ_MUGV01000060.1:0-1607 GCF_002217275.1 Flavobacterium frigidimaris | reverse complement strand
TCATATGATGAATCTGAACTAAATAAAAAAACAAAAGAATTGATTGACGAAATTTTTCAATTGATGGGAAATTTTTATGGAAACGAAGAAGAAAGGCAAAAAGAATTCGATTCTATCAAAGAGTTAGAATTGGAATTGAAAAAGAATATAAATATTAATTATGTTTTAAGTTTAAAAGATTTTTTTTAGACCAAAAGTGATCCAGTAGATAAAAATGGCATATCAAATATGTCGTTTTTATCTATTGGATTAAAATAACTACCTCAAAAATGCCTTCAATTCCTCATAAGTCTTAATCTTCACACTCACTTTATCCTCATTCATAACACTTTCAATTTGTTCTGGAATCGGAAGAGTAATGCCTAAAGCAGGTTCAACAACATCTAAAAATTTAATAGGATGTGCCGTTTCTAAGAAAACACCAATCGCGTTATCGTGTTTTTGCAATTCTTTTTTCAAACCTAAATAACCCACAGCGCCGTGTGGTTCTGCGATGTAACCGTCGGTATTGTAAATTTGTTTTAGGGCTGCAAGTGTTTCTTCATCTGTATAACTGTAAGATGAGAAATCTTTTTCGAAAGCTTTTAAATCGTTGTTGTACAATTCCTGAATTCTAATAAAGTTACTTGGGTTTCCAACGTCCATAGCGTTCGAAATCGTTGCTTTAGAAGGTTTTGGATCATATTTTCCGCTTTCTAAGAATCTTGGTACGGTATCGTTTACGTTAGTAGAAGCTACAAAATGCTCAATTGGCAAACCTAGTTTCTTTGCCATAATTCCGGCGCAGATATTCCCAAAATTCCCGCTTGGACAAGAGAAAATCAACGGTTTGTTTTGGCTTTTCAAGGCTTTGTAAGCAAAGAAGAAATAGAACATTTGTGGCAACCAGCGCGCAATATTAATAGAATTCGCCGAAGTCAGGTTTTTGTGCGCTAATGTTTCATCTAAAAACGCTTTTTTTACCATATCCTGACAATCATCAAAAACGCCGTCTACTTCAAGTGCTTTTATGTTTTTTCCTAAAGTCGTCAATTGTTTTTCCTGAATGTCGCTCACTTTTCCTGACGGATATAAAATCACAACATCAACACCGTCAACGCCAAGAAATCCGCTTGCAACTGCACCGCCAGTATCTCCGGAAGTCGCTACTAAAACGGTATTTTTACTGTCTTTTTTATCTTTATTAAAATACGCCAGACAACGTGACATAAATCGCGCTCCAACGTCTTTAAAAGCCATTGTTGGCCCGTGCCATAATTCTAACGAATAAATCCCATTCTCCACTTCCACAACTGGAAAATCAAAAGATAAAGTGTCTTTAATAATTTCTCGTAAGTTTTCCTCCGGAATGTCATCGCCCACAAATTGCTGAATCACATCAAAAGCAATATCGTTATGGCTTAAATTCTCGATTACATTAAAAAACGCAGGATTTAGAGGCGTAATGATCTGCGGAAAATACAATCCTTTGTCACTCGCTAATCCTTGTATGACAGCTTCTTTGAATGAAACTTCTGGTGCATTATGGTTTAAACTATAGTATTTCATTATTGTCAGTTCTTAGTTATTAGTGCCTAGTCCTTAGTTTTAATCTTTAGCTTTTTGCA
>NZ_MUGV01000006.1:0-141150 GCF_002217275.1 Flavobacterium frigidimaris | reverse complement strand
CAAAGATTTTTTTTTGTGTTGCGGTTGTCTTTATTAAGTTCGCAAAGCTGTGTGGTGTAACTTTGCGAGCTTTGCGTATCCCTTTGCGTGCTTTGCGGTAAGATTTTTAACCGCAAAGAGCGCAAAGGTTTTTTTTCTTTATACTTTGTTGCTGCCTTTATTAAGGTCGCAAAGGCTTTTGGTGGTGTAACTTTGCGTAATTCTTTGTGTGCTTTGCGGTTAAATAGTAGTTGCTGTGCTGAATTCTTCTGGGAGTAAAACTAAGCTTTTTGGTACTCTGGATTGGAATTTGGGATTTAAGTATTGGAATTTCTTCTGAAATACTTCTTGAATCGTAAACCACGCTCAAATGGGAGCGGCATCTGGCGATTTAGAAAAACAAGGTTTCTTGCCGTAGTTTTTCTTAATCGGGAATATAGCCGATAGCGCGGCACGCTGCGACGTGAAAAACGCATCAGGCATACACTTGAAAAACTTCTCTGCGATATTCTGATCTTAAATTTTATACATTTGCCGTATTATTGCCATTGCCGAAAACTTCAATAAAATCAAAAAAGAAAAAATATTTTTCATACAGGGGATTGTCATGAATTTAAAAATAGGATAAGAATCAAAAGTCCTTGCGATAAAATGAGTGTTGCACAGATGCTGGCTTGCTATAGGCATATGAAATGGCTTATGAAAATATCCATCCTAAACCAAACGCCTTTGTAAGGACTTTAAAATTGGTAAAGAATTCGGCAGTAGGGGAAAAGGTGTTTTATTATATGTTTTTTTCTTTTTTTCGGATTATCCTCGGATGCACAAAAACAAGAAGTTCAAAAAACGATAAAATACTTTTTTGAAGGATTCCATCAAAAATATACGATTAAAATAAAGTCAGTTTGCGCTGACAATGTAATTCTTCAGTCAATAAGTAAAAGTGTGATCAAGGTTAATAAGTTATCTGATTAAACTGAAAAAGAATTTATAAATCGATTGCTTCAATTTCGTCAACTTTGAAATTTGAAGAGAAAATTTTAAGTTGTACTATTTAAATTGATGGCACAATGGCGCATGTTTGGGCGCCATATGAGTTTTATTAAAATGATAAATTTAGTCATTCAGGTGTGAATACTTTTACTTTATTTAAAGAAAAGGATTCCTGTAAATTATTTATCTGATTGATACGAGAAGAAAATAATCTTTTATTATGCCACGTGAGTTGCATAATAAAGGCAGATATCTGCTAGCACACATTCCTCACATTTTGGTTTTGGCCTGCAGGTTTCTCTTCCTAAAAAGGAAATCGCCATTCCAATTTCGGACCAAATCGATTTTGGAAGAACTTGCATGAGTTCTTTTTCAACTTTAGTTCCGTCTTTGCTTTCTTTTATAATTCCAATTCTTGGAGATACTCTAATAACGTGAAGATCAGCTATTATTCCTTCCGCTGGTTGGTTTGTTTCTCTTAAAATAACATTAGCTGATTTTCTTCCAATTCCTTTCAAACTGGTTAATTCCTTCATGTTTAAAGGAATATTTTTGTCTTCTTTCAGCGTTTTTGCAATTTCCAGAATCCATTGTGTTTTTGTTGGATAATTTCGAACTTTACTGATGAAAGGTATTAAAGTTTCAGAATCTGTCTGCGACAAACTTTTCAAAGTGGGAAATTCTTTAAATAAAGATGGGGCAATTTTATTAATATTGGCATCTGAATCTTGTGCAGATAAAATTACCATGATCATTAATTGATATGTATTTTGATATTCCAGTGGATGTTTCTTTCCTTTATATTTTTCCAAAATGGGTTGTAATTTCAGTTCCCAATCTGATGTTTCTCCAAATAAATTCATTTTTATATTTCTTTAGAATTAAATAAAAAGCATGTAACTGCCACAAAATTAGTTAGTTTTAATGAAATTAATAAGTTTATTTATAACATTCTGATTTCCAAGAATTTTTCTATGACCTAAACCATCAGTTAAAAATAATAATCCGTTTACTAAATTTTTATGAATGTGAATGCCCGCTTTTACAGATACTTCCGGATCATCATTATCATGTATTACCAGAACTGGAATTTTTACTTTTTGAGCTGCTTTATAAGCTGAATAATCATCCATTTTTACCTCATATTTATCTTCAAAATGATTGCGTAACTTTATGCTCATTTCGGATTTTAAGCCTAATTTCGCAGTAAATTCATCCAAAATATCCTGTACAATATCACCGCTTCCAATTATAATGGCTTTATCTACTTGTAGGCCATCCTTAATAGCGTTCAAAACTGACATTCCTCCTAATGAATGGCCAATTGCAATTTCGAAAGGACCAAATTGTTTTTCAATTTCTAATATCGAATGAATAAATTCAGACATTATAGTAGTTTTTCCTTGCGACTTTCCATGAGCTGGCGCATCAAAACTAATGGTTGAATATCCAATTTTTAACAATGCATCTGCTATTTTGAATAATTGTGTACCTCTCCCGGACCAACCGTGAACTAACAGGATTTTTTGCTCGCTTATTCCATATTCATAGGTGACTATATTTTTGTCAATAGCAGGAACATTTATTATCTTTTTGATACTTTTGGAATCCATCTCAAGTTCTCGTTTGGGAACTTTATGTTTTATTGGTGTTGTAAATAGTTTGGCAGCATAAGTGGTTGCTAATTTAGTGGATATAAAAGCACATAATTTAGCAGATAAAATTATAAGTTGCGGAATTTTTAATGATTTAGTAGGATTAGTTTCCTTTTTTGCCATATTAATAAATTTTTTATGAGGGCTAAATGTTGCTTATTTTTTCCTAAATTTAGGAAACATAAATGTAGTACAATAAATAGATGTTTATAAATTTCTAAAATGGAAATATTTCATATCAGTGCAGAATGTTACCCAATGGCAAAAGTTGGCGGTTTAGCCGATGTTGTTGGAGCATTGCCAAAATATCAGACAAATGCTGGTCATCAGGTTCGGGTTGTTATTCCTTGCTATGATACAAAATTTAAAAAGGAAAATGTTTTTGAATGCGTTCATTGGGGAAATGTTAAGTTGGGAAACTTCGATTTTCCGTTTAGTGTTTTAAAAGAAACAACTAATAAATTAGGTTACGAACTATATCTGATAGAGATTAAAGAACTATTTGATAGACCAAACGTATACGGATATGAAGATGATATTGAAAGATTTTTATCTTTTCAAATAGCAACTTTGGATTGGATTATCGCTCGTGAAACCGTTCCAAATGTGATTAATTGTCATGATCATCATACTGGATTAATTCCATTCTTGTTGAAGTATGGATATAAATATGAAAGTTTACGAAGTGTAAGAACTGTTATTACTATTCATAATGGTTTATATCAGGGCTGGTTTGGGTTTGATAAACTTCATTATTTACCAGAGTTTGATTTGATTCATGTTGGATTTTTAGAATGGAATAATTCTATCAATTCATTAGCTGTTGGAGTAAAGTGTGCACATGCTGTTACAACTGTTTCTCCTAGTTATTTGAATGAAATAAATATTGCCGCAAATGGTTTAGAAGATTTGTTTAAATTGGTTAGAAGCAAATCAAAAGGTATTTTAAACGGTATTGATTTTGAAGTTTGGGATCCTTCAAAAGATCAAATGATTGTCGAAAATTATTCAATAGCAAGTTTTGAAAATGGAAAACAAAAGAATAAAGAAAAGTTGTGTGAGCAATTTGAATTAGATCCAACAAAACCACTTTTTAGTTTTATTGGGCGTTTATTTGAGGAAAAAGGAGGAGATTTATTGCCACAGGCATCGGCTTTGGCTTTATCTGAAAATTTTGAAAATATTAATATTTTGATTTTGGGATCTGGAAATTCAGTTATTGAAGAGCAATTAATACAATTGCGAACTGATTATAATGGAAATTACAATGTTTTTATAGGTTATAATGAAGAATTGGCTCATTTAATATATGCAGGTTCTGATTATATTTTAATGCCTTCGAGAGTTGAACCTTGTGGATTAAATCAAATGTATGCTTTGCGATACGGAACAGTTCCAATTGTTAGAAGGACTGGTGGATTGCGAGATACTGTAATTGATTTTGGTGATAATGGAAACGGAATTTGCCACGATCAGGCTTCTGTTGGAGATATTTGTTATTCTATAAATCGTGCGGTAAAATTGTATGATGATAAAATATATTTCAATGAAATTATAAAAAAAGGAATGGCAACAGATCATTCCTGGGAAAGAGTTTGCCAAGAATATATTGAGATATACAACCTAATAATTGAGAAAAATGAAATTTAAAAAGAAAAATGTAGTTGCTATTATTTTAGGAGGAGGACAAGGATCGCGTTTGTTTCCATTAACAGAAACAAGATCTAAACCAGCAGTGCCAATTGGTGGAAAATACCGGTTAGTTGATATTCCTATTTCAAATTGTATAAATTCTGATATTTTCAAAATATTCGTTTTGACACAGTTTAATTCAGCATCATTAAACGCACATATCAAAAACACTTTTAATTTTAGTATTTTCAGTCAATCGTTTGTCGATATTTTGGCAGCAGAGCAAACTCCGGACAATCCTACCTGGTTTCAGGGTACAGCGGATGCTGTTAGGCAATGTATGTCGCATTTTCTTAAACATGAGTTCGATTACGCTTTAATTTTATCAGGAGATCAATTGTATCAAATGGATTTTAACGAAATGCTGGAAGCGCATATTGCAGCAGAGGCAGCTATTTCAATAGCCACTTTGCCTGTAAATGCTAAAGACGCGCCTGAATTTGGAATTCTGAAAACGAATCATGAAAATTGTGTAGAATCGTTTATAGAAAAGCCGGATGCTTCTCTTTTACCACAATGGGAATCTGAAGTAAGCGAGCAAATGCAAGAGAAAGGTAAAAAATATCTTGCTTCAATGGGAATCTATATTTTCAATCGTCAATTATTGGAAGACTTAATGGCCGATCCTCACACAAAAGATTTTGGAAAAGAAATCATTCCGCAAGCTGTTGGAAAGCATAAAATTTTAAGTTATCAATACGAAGGATATTGGACTGACATTGGAAATATCGAATCGTTTTTTGAAGCAAATATCGGTTTAACAGCTGATATTCCTGAATTTAACTTATTTGATAATGACAACAAAATTTTCACAAGACCAAGATTATTACCGCCTTCAAAGTTTAGAAATTCCATTATCAATCAATCGTTAATTTCTGAAGGATGTATTATTAATGCCAAAGAAATTAAGAGTTCTGTAATTGGCATTCGTTCCAGAATTGGATCAGGAACTGTGCTTGAAAACTGTTATGTCATGGGGAACGATTTCTATCAGGATCTTGATGAGTTAAACCACGAAGCTAATATAAATAAAATTCATGTTGGAATTGGTGAAGACTGCTTTATACAAAACGCTCTGATTGACAAAAATGTGCGCATTGGAAACAATGTTCATATCAGCGGAGGTAAGCATTTAGATAATTTTACTAACGAGTTGTACAGTATAAAAGATGGTATTGTAGTTATTAAAAAAGGAGCGGTGCTCTCTGATAATTTCAGAATAGAATAAATTATAAAAATTAATTATTGCCATAAAAACCAAATATGAATAAAGTAATCACGCATTCTCTATTTACTGATTTTGATATTGATTTATTTAAAGCAGGAAAACACTTCAAATTATATGAAAAGTTAGGAGCGCATTTAGTTGAAGTTAACGGAGTAAAAGGTGTTTATTTTGCCGTTTGGGCACCAACGGCGCAATCAGTTTCTGTTGTAGGTGATTTTAATTATTGGGCAGGAAATGAACATCAATTGCAAGTTCGCTGGGATTCTTCCGGAATTTGGGAAGGCTTTATTCCTGAGATTACAAAAGGCGCTTTGTACAAGTACAAAATTCAATCGAATATAAATGGAATTGTAACTGAAAAAGCTGATCCTTTTGCGTTGTATTGTGAAAATCCTCCTCATACAGCTTCTGTTGTTTGGGATTTGGATTATAAATGGAAAGATGAAAATTGGATGCAATCGCGCCAAAATCATAACGGTTTAGATAAACCTTATTCTGTTTATGAAGTGCATCTAGGTTCATGGAAACGAGGTGATCATAACAGGTTTTTAAGTTATTTAGAACTTGCTGATGATTTAGTTACTTATGTGAAAGAAACCGGATTTACACACGTGGAATTTATGCCTATTATGGAGTATCCCTATGATCCCTCTTGGGGATATCAATTGACGGGATATTTTGCGCCAACTTCTCGTTTTGGAAAACCGCAAGACTTTATGGTTTTGGTTGATAAATTACATCAAGCCGGAATTGGAGTTATTCTGGATTGGGTTCCTTCCCATTTTCCAGATGATGCGCACGGTTTGGGTTTCTTCGACGGATCGCATTTATATGAACATCCGGATCGCCGAAAAGGATATCATCCGGATTGGAAAAGCTTGGTTTTTAACTATGGACGAAATGAAGTTCGTGCATTCTTAATTAGCAACGCTGTTTTTTGGCTACACCATTATCATGCAGACGGATTACGAGTTGATGCTGTTGCTTCAATGCTTTACCTTGATTATTCAAGAGAAGAAGGTGAGTGGGAACCGAATATTTACGGAGGAAGAGAGAATCTGGATACTATAAGTTTTCTTAAAGAATTCAATGAAGTAATTTATGCTAATTTTGTTGGAGTTCAAACTATTGCTGAAGAAAGCACTTCTTTTCCAATGGTTTCAAGGCCAACCTTTACAGGAGGTTTGGGTTTTGGAATGAAATGGATGATG
The DNA here is from genome assembly GCF_002217275.1 of Flavobacterium frigidimaris. NCBI lineage: Bacteria > Pseudomonadati > Bacteroidota > Flavobacteriia > Flavobacteriales > Flavobacteriaceae > Flavobacterium > Flavobacterium frigidimaris. The sequence goes on along the minus strand of NZ_MUGV01000006.1, from coordinate 134,392 downwards.
GGCTGGATGCACGATACGTTAAAATATTTTCAAAAAGAAACAGTTTATAGAAAATACCATCAAAATGATTTGACTTTTTCTATGACATATGCTTTTACAGAGAATTTTATGCTTCCGTTTTCTCACGACGAAGTAGTGTACGGTAAAAAATCTATTGCCAATAAAATGCCAGGAGATGAATGGCAGAAATTTGCCAATTTAAGATTGTTGTACGGTTATATGTTTACACATCCGGGAACTAAATTGTTATTTATGGGATCTGAATTTGGACAGAGCGATGAATGGAATTTTGAGAAAAGTCTAGATTGGCACTTACTTCAGTATGATTATCATTCAGGTATAAAAAGAATAATTACAGATTTGAATCAATTATATAAATCACAACCTGCATTGTATGAAAAGCAATTTACTGGTGAAGGTTTTGAATGGATCAATTATTCTGATCATCAAAATGCCGTTTTGTCTTATATTCGAAAAGGAAATAATGCCAAAGAAAATTTAGTCATTGTTGGAAATTTCACACAAGTTGTTCGTGAAAATTATAGAATTGGAATTTCACAGAAAGGTAAATTAATTGAGATTTTTAATACTGATGCTGCGATTTATGGAGGGAGCGGCATTGGAAATGCAAGCAATTTAAAAATTGAATCTTCACCTTATGATGGCCGCGATTATTCTGTAGAATTAACCTTGCCTCCGTTGAGTGTCACTGTTTATTCATTTACATAAAATTTCTGTATTAATTTTCAGAATATCATTTTATCATTTTTTGATTCTAATATTACCGAATTGTTGATTTTTTGAGATGTAATTTGTTACTCAGACAGAAAAAACGTTTTCGTGAATAAACCTCATATTCATAGCGCTTTATGTAGTTTTTTTGTATGTTTGAAATAGCGATATAGTTAGAATAATTAATTCATTAGCGATATGATTACAAATACATCATTAGAATATAAAGGCGATTTATATCCATCAAAAATTGTCTCGTATGAACATGAAGGCGATTCCATTTTCTTTCATACAGATAATAAAGTAATCTTAAAAGTCACTATTCTTAGAGACAGTTTAATTCGGTTTCGTTTTACCACTAAAGGTTATTTTAGTAATGACTTTTCATACGCAATTGATAAAACGCAACTTCACGGTTATAATTTTCTGGAGCTTACTGAAGAGGAAACTTATTTTTTGATAAGAACCAGCAAAGTAAAATGCAAAATTCAAAAAGCAGATCTTCGTTTGTCAATTTATGATCTAAGTGATCTTTTGATTTTGGAAGATGAACTTGGTTTTCATTGGGAAGAAAGCTATGAATATGGCGGAAATATTGTAAAAATGAGTAAGTCTTCTAAAGATGGAGAATGTTTTTACGGGCTTGGTGACAAAGCCACTCAAATGAATTTAAAAGGCAAAAGATTGGAAAATTTTGCAACTGATCAATATGCTTTTCAAAAAGAACAGGATCCATTATATAAAGTAGTTCCTTTTTATATTGGGTTACAGAATAAACAATCCTATGGTATTTTCTTTGATAATACCTTTAGAACTTTTTTTGACTTTTGTCAGGAAAGAAGAAATGTAGCCAGCTTTTGGGCTGAAGGCGGTGAAATGAATTATTATTTTATTTACGGCCCGCAGATGCAGGATGTTGTTACGACTTATACAGATTTAACAGGTAAACCTGAATTACCGCCTTTATGGGTTTTGGGCTATCATCAATGTAAATGGAGTTACTATCCGGAGAGTAAAGTAAAAGAAATTACTTCAAAATTTAGAGAACTTAAAATTCCGTGTGATGCTATTTATCTGGACATCGATTATATGGAAGGTTTTCGATGTTTTACCTGGAATAAGCAATACTTTCCCGATCCAAAAAAAATGGTGGCCGAATTAGCCGAAGATGGTTTTAAAACGGTTGTTATTATCGATCCCGGAATTAAAATCGATAAAGATTACTGGGTTTACAAAGAAGCTTTAGAAAAAGATTATTTCTGCAAAAGGGCCGATGGACCTTATATGAAAGGAAAAGTTTGGCCAGGAGAATGTAATTTTCCAGATTATACAAATCCCGTAGTTAGAGAATGGTGGGCAGGATTATTTAAAGAATTAATTTCAGATATTGGGGTAAAAGGAGTTTGGAATGATATGAATGAACCGGCGGTAATGGAGGTCCCGAATAAGACTTTCCCAATGGATGTTCGTCATGTTTATGATGGAAACCCTTGTAGCCATAGAAAAGCGCATAATATATACGGTACACAAATGGCGAGAGCTACGTATCATGGCGTAAAACGTTTTGCCTATCCTAAACGACCTTTTGTTATAACCAGATCTGCTTATTCAGGTGCACAACGTTATACATCATCCTGGACAGGTGATAATGTCGCGACCTGGGAACATTTGTGGATTGCTAATATTCAGGTTCAGAGAATGTGTATTTCAGGAATGGGTTTCACAGGTTCAGACATTGGAGGTTTTGCAGAACAACCAACAGGAGAGTTATATGCTCGTTGGATTCAGTTAGGGGTCTTTCATCCCTTTTGCAGAACACATTCTTCAGGTGATCATGGAAATCAGGAACCTTGGGCTTTTGACGAGGAAGTAATCAATATTACCAGAAAGTTTGTGAGTCTTCGTTATCAGTTATTACCCTATTTGTACACCATGTTCTGGCAATATATTGAAGAAGGTGTTCCAATGTTAAAACCTCTTGTTTATTATGATCAGGAAGATATTCAAACGCATTATCGCAATGACGAGTTTATTTTCGGAAATCAAATTTTAGTATGTCCAATTCTTGAACCTAATGCTGTAGGTAGACGCATGTATATTCCAAGAGGTGAATGGTATAACTACTGGACAAATGAGTTTGCAATTGGTGGAAGAGAAGTTTGGGTTGATACTAAATTTGATGAAATTCCAGTCTTTGTAAAAGCTGGCGCTATTATTCCAAAATATCCAGTTCAGCAGTATGTTGGTGAACTTGAATTTGATGAATTGACACTTGATTTATATTTTAAAATGGGCAAAGAACAGTCATTTGTATATGAAGATGCGCAAGATGGATACGACTATAAAAAAGGCCGTTACAGCTATTTATCCTTTAGAACCATAGGAAAAGAAAAAGAACTGATTATTCAATTGCATAAAGAAGGGAAATACGATACTCCTTACAGTAAATACAAAATTAACTTAATTGGATTGCCGTTTAAAGTTACTGAAATCGAAATCGATAATGAAAAAGTAGAATTTGATAAAATTGTATTTGAATCAAGTCACGTTTTACTTGTTGATAAAGGATTTAATGAACTTCATATAATTGGTGAATGATGAAATTATGATATCTTTTAATTTAATTGTGTAAAAAAATCAGATTATAATATTTGTATTTTTACTTAGTATTTTAAAATTTATAAATAATGAAAAAGTATTTACCTATAGGAATTTTCGCAGCACTATTAGTTTGCGCATGTGCGACAAATCCAATCACAGGAAAGCAAAATTTAAATTTTGTTTCGAATAGTGAACTCTTTCCAACTTCGTTTCAACAGTATAACGCTTTTATAGCTGAAAATAAAGTAATAACAGGTACTGCTGATGCTAAGAGAGTTGATCTTGTTGGTAGTAAAATTAAAGCAGCGGCAGAAAAATATCTAACTTATTTAGGTCAGACTCAATATTTAAAAGATTATCGTTGGGAGTATAAATTAGTTGATAATAAAGAAGTTAATGCCTGGTGCTTACCTGGAGGCAAAATTGTTGTTTATTCTGGAATTTTACCTGTAACACAGGATGAAGCAGGTTTAGCAACAGTTATGGGGCATGAAGTTTCTCATGCATTGGCAAATCATGGAGCGCAAAGAATGTCTGCTGCGCAATTACAGCAAATAGGAGGTGTGGCTTTAGACGCTGCAACAAGTAATAAATCAGAATCGACAAGGCAAATATTTTCACAAGCCTATGGAGTTGGTTCAGAAGTAGGAGTAATGCTTCCTTTTAGTAGAAGCAATGAAAGTGAAGCTGATAAAATTGGTTTAACATTAATGGCAATTGCAGGATACAACCCTGATGATGCTATTGCTTTTTGGAGCAGAATGTCTGCCAAATCAGGTGCGGGAGGAACTCCTGAATTTATGAGTACACACCCTTCTGATGCAACAAGAATTGCTAATTTGAAAAAATTAATTCCTGAAGCAAAAGCAACCGCACTAAAGGTAGGTACAATCAGATAATTCAATTTCAAAAATATTTAAAAGCCATTCTTTTTAGAGTGGTTTTTTTTTGATGCAAATTCTGGTTGTTTATAATTTAATAATACAGGAATTAAATAAATTCTATTTGATTATGATAAAAAATAGATAAATTCGTAGCGCATTAACAAAACCATTTCTATGAAAAACCTACAAAAAGGAGATAAGAAATTATTAAATGCCTGGGCATTTTATGATTGGGCAAATTCAGTTTATACACTTACGATTGCTTCGGCAGTATTTCCAATATTTTACGAAGCTTTATTTCCAAAGGATAATCATTATATTGATGTTTTTGGGTTTCACTTAAAAAATTCTGCTTTAATCAGTTTTACTACAGCTGGTGCATTCTTAGTAGTATCTTTTATATCTCCATTATTATCTGGAATTGCCGATTATGTCGGGAATAAAAAGGCATTCATGAAATTTTTCTGTTATTTAGGAGCTTTATCATGTGTGGGATTATATTGGTTTGATCTTGATGATATTTATATCGGATTGGCATTTTATTTCCTTGGATTAATAGGATATTGGGGAAGTTTAGTTTTTTACAATTCCTATTTACCAGATATTGCTTTTGAAGAACAGCAGGATAAAATTAGCGCAAAAGGATATTCACTAGGATATATTGGAAGTGTAATTTTATTGATTATCAATTTAGCGATGATCATGAAACCAAAACTTTTTGGAATTACGGGAACTGATGGGGAAGCTGCGATGAAGGCTATGCGATATTCCTTTATTATGGTTGGAGTCTGGTGGATATTATTTAGTCAATATACGTACTATTATTTGCCAAAGGGAAGTAAGGAAAATGGGCAAAAATTAACAAATGATGTGGTTTTTAACGGTTTCAAGGAGTTGAAAAAAGTTTGGGCTTTATTAAAGGAAAACATTCCATTAAAAAGATATTTAGGAGGTTTTTTTGTTTCAAGTATGGCGGTACAAACAGTAATGCTTGTTGCTACCTATTTTGGGGCGCAGGAAATTCAATGGGCTTCTAAAGAAGAAGGTACTATCGGATTAATTACTTGTATTTTAATTATACAATTAGTGGCGGTAGTTGGAGCTGTTCTTACATCTCGGGCTTCCTCCAAATTTGGCAACATTCCAACCTTAATTGTAATAAATGCTATTTGGGCTGTTTCTTGTGGACTTGCTTTTTTTATTACATTGCCAATTCACTTTTATGTTATGGCAACGGTGGCAGGTTTTGTAATGGGAGGAATACAAGCCTTATCACGTTCTACCTATTCAAAATTATTACCTGAAACAGAAGATACAGCATCATTTTTTAGTTTTTATGATGTTGCAGAGAAAATTGGAATCGTAATAGGAATGTGTTTTTACGGAATTGTGGATCAATTAACAGGAAGGCCACGTATCGCTTTTACAATTTTAGGAATCTTCTTTGTTATGGCAATTTTTCTTTTAAGAAGAGTTCCTAAAAAGGAGATTTTGAATTAGTAAAAAAGAGAAACAATATTATTTTATATAGATGCCAGACAGATGATTTTAAAAAAAGCATTTGCCTGGCATTTATTTTTGATAAAAGATATGAGGAATAACACAATAAATTAAAAAGTGAAATTTTATCTTATTGTAATACCATAAGATTTTATGTCATTCATTAAATTATTTACTGCCGATTCCAGATATGTACCGGAATTTTTATCACTTTGATTCATAAGAATAATAAAGCCAAAATTAGAGTCAGGATATATTTTTAATATGTTTTGAGTACCGTTTGAACCACCATCTTTTGTATAACTTATATTTCCGTTGTTGTCTGTTTGGATTTCCCAAAAATATCCCATGTCAGGATTTGAGGCAATTTTTCGATGTGACTCTACAACTACTTTGTTATTTCGATCCAATTCAAATTTGATAAATTTTGTCAAATCTCCAATAGTAGATTTAAGCATTTTTGATGCACCCCAAAGATTACTTGACAAGGAAGTCATTAGTAGTCCACTTTCATTGTAACCATTTGCGGCTATATCATTTTTGTTCAGTTTGATTTTTGTTGAATTCATCTTTAATTTATCAAAAATCACCTGACGCAATTGATCTTCAAAGTCTTTTTGATAAACGTTTTCTAAAATTTGCGCACATAATTCAGGTCCTAATGCACCGTATTTAAAAGTTGTTCCCGGCAATGTATCAACTTTTACTTTTCTCAACGCATTAAAAAAATCATTTTTGGTATACGATTTATCAAGTCTGTTTTTATGAACTAAAAAACTATCAGGACTATATTTTTGACGAATTTCTTTAGTATCTGGAAAAGGAGTTAGAATACCACTGCGGTGAGTAAGCAGATCTTTAATTCGTATCGGATTTCCTTTGTATTCTAAATTAGAAAAAGGTTCTTTTAAGTATTTTCTAATATCGTCATCAAGTTTTATCTTTCCTTCTAAGACGGCATTAGCGACCAGAGTTCCGGTAAATACTTTTGTCACAGAAGCTATTTCAAACAAAGTAGTATCATTTGCTTTATTGCCTTTTCCTTTGTCAATTTCACCATAATGCCTCGTATGAGGTTTGCCATTACTAATAATAGCTATTGAAACAGAATGGGCTTTTGAATCTTTTAGTAAGAGATTAGCATTTTTATCCATTATTGAAAAAATTTCATTTTCCGATAATGTATTTTGTTTTTGCTGGCTGAAGATTGAAATGGTAAAGCTCAATAATAAAAGAAGGGTAATTCTGTTCATTTTTTGATTTTGATTAGATGATTTTTTTGAAATTCTTTTATTATTGAGCCTCTATGAAAATTTATGCTTTTGAAATATTTCCCGAACCAGAAACTTTTACATCTCGTTTTTCTGGATTACCAGTATATTTAATATCGCCTGATCCTGAAACTCTTGCAGTTAAATTTTCGCTGCAGTTAACTTTACTATCTCCCGATCCGGAAACATTAACATCAACGATTTTTGATTTTAATTCTCCCGCATCTATGTTTCCGGAACCAGAAAGTTTTGTTGTAAAACTATCAGCAGAACCTTTAAGGCGTACATTTCCAGAACCGCTTAAATTAAGTTCTAAAGCAGCAGCATTAAGAGCTAAGTTAAAATTTCCTGAACCGGAAAGCCTTGCTAAGAATTTATCAGTTTTTATAGCATCCTTTGATTGAATATCTCCAGAACCCGATAAATTTAATTCAGAAATTTTCTCAAATGGTACAGTAAGGTGAACTTTTTTACCCATACTGGAGTGTATATTTGTGTTTTTCTTCACCTGAATTTTAAGTGTATTGTCTTCTACTTCAACTACAATAAGATCCAATATGTTTTCTTCACCTTTAATGGTGATTTTTCCTTCCTTTCCTGCAACCAGATCTACATCAAAAGAGCCGGAAACTTTAATAGCATCATACTCAGCTGTATTTCTTGTTTGGGTTACCACTTTTCCATTTCCATCAATTCTGCTACCTGAAGATTGTGCGTTTGCTGCAAAACTTAATAGAAATGCACTGCAAACGAATAATTGAACTGCTTTTTTCATTTTTTTATTTTTAGGTTATTGTTTTTTGATTAGTGTTACGTTTCCGTAATTAGAATTTATTAATACTTTATTTTGTCCTTTTTTCTTATTAAAGCCGCTGATTCTTTTCGAGGCGTTTTTAGTTTCAGTTACTGAGACCTCTAAAGAATGATCGCTTTTTATGTTTCCGTACTTCGTGTTAATGTCAAAATCAAAAGCATAATTCACATCATATCCTAGGGAAATATCAGTATAATCAGTTTTGATATTTACATTATTTGCTTTACTTGTTATATTAGAGATACTTATTTTGCTGTACGTGGCGTCGACATTTACATTGTTTGAAATTTCGGCAATAGAAATGGTAAGATAATTTCCAGATCCTGAAAAAGAACTTATTTTCTGAAACTTCAAAGTACCGTAATTACAATCATATTTAATGTTTTGCCCATCAGCAACAACCAAATCAGTATAATTTGTATCAAGATTCAAATTGCCTGAATCATTTATTTTTAATCCGGAATAGCGAGCTTCAACAGTTCCATTTTTAATATAATCAATTGTAGAATTTTGACAATATTCAATTTGAAACCTATTGTCAGTATTATTTAATTTTCCAACTGATACTTTTCCATATTTACAGGTAATATCGGAAGCACCTTCTATAGTAAGAATGTTTATATTACCGTATTTATTCATCAATTTTACAGTTCCGTTTTTTGGAATTTTTATCACATAATTAATTTCAAAACTATTATTACTCCCTTTGCTTTTTATAGATGAGCTACCCAATTTTGTCACGGCGGTTACCATAGATTTTAAGGCTATAATATCAATATCAATGCTGTTTAATCTTTCGTTTACCCAATTTTCATTTCCTCCAGTTACTTTTATAGTAATATCAATATCAATTTTATCTTCATCCCAGGTTGATATTGAAATGTTTCCGTATTTGTTGTCGATATCAATTCCGGCATTCGAGTTTACTATATAGGTTTTTTTGATATTTTTTTCTTTTGAAATAAAAATGTCATCATTTGAAAATCCCAGGAAAGGAATTAAAAGGAGCAGAATTACTATTTTATAATGTTTTGTCATCTGTGGTGTTTTTTAGATTTTCGTTTTCTTCAATTCTTTTTAAGACAGTCTGCAAAAATGATATCCTGGTTTGCAGATTGCTGATCATGGCGTAAATTATTTGTTTGTTTTCGCCATTCTTTTGTAATTCATTAATGATTTTTTGATAATCGGCATCAAAAACTTTCATTTGTTTTAATGCGTCATTTATGATTTGTTCGTTTTCCGGTGAGCTCTTTTCTTTTAATTTTACAAGTTCATTATCTATTAAAATGCTAAAAATTGAATCTGTTCGCTGTGTTTCCTTTGAGGCAAATTTGAATTCTTTTGGCTTTTCATTCTTGTAAAATATAGAGACTCCCAACATTAATACGATCGATGCGGCAATAGCGGTTACGAACCAATAGTTTTTTCTTTTTGGCTGTTTCTTATTGTTCAATTTATTGAGAAAATCTACCTGATGGTCAGAATTCATTTCCTGCACATCCCATTGATTCTCAAATTTTTCAAATAATTGATCTAAACTGTCATTTTCCTTTTTCATGTATCCAATTTTTTATTTTTTAGAGGTGATATAGGGTATCGCCTTTTTATTTGTTTTTTGTTGCTACAAAATTGTTTAAAGTGGCGATTTCATAGCTCCTCTAATTTTTTTCGTAAACTTTCTTTTGCTCTGCTCAATGTTGTTCGGCAATTGGCATAACTTATATTCAAAATTTCGCAAATTTCTTCCTGATCGTAGCCTTCAATGTAAAAGAGTGTTAATACCATTCGATAATTATCTTTGAGGCCTGAAATAGTATCTAACACCTGTTTTACTTTAAGTGAATTCAGATCAATATTCTCAGAAAAAAAACTGTCATTTTCTTCGATCTTATAAAGTGTCTTGCTTAGATCTTCGACCTGAAAAGCATTATTCTTTTTGTAAAAATCAATACTGTAATTGACAATAATTTTTTTAAGCCACGCGCCAAAAGCGACTTCCTGTTTGTAATCGTTTATTTTTGTAAAAGCTTTCAAGAAACCTTCCTGCATGACGTCTTGTGCAAAATGTTCGTCTTTTACAATCCTGTAAGCTACGTTGTACATGGCTTTACTGTAACGATTGTAAATTTCAAATTGTGCCTTTTGATTATTGTTTTTACAAAGCGCGATTAATTCTTCGATATTTTGATTGGTTATACTCAAGTAATGGTTGCTAGTTTTTTATAAGGACTTTGCTTTTTTTGATATGTTACACTTTTCATAAAATTAATTTTATTTTTTTTGAAATAATTAGATTTGTCAATTAAAAATGAATTTCAAAACTGACTCTTTTGCATTTGGCATAATGATTGTCTATTTTTACCGCCTGTGTTGTAAATGAAACACTTCTTATAGTTCTACAAAAAACTAGAGTATTTGAGATTAAATTTACAACTTGCATTCAACTTTTAATGACAAAACGACTTATATACTATTATGTCAAATCATAAAATACTTACTATTGACAATCTGTCACTTCAGGAATTTGATTCAGAAGCAGAATTAATTCCATTATTAACTCCAGAAGACGAAGAGGAAATGAATAACGAAGAGCTTCCGCTTTCGTTGCCTATTTTACCTTTACGTAATACTGTTTTATTTCCGGGAGTTGTTATTCCAATTTCTGCCGGACGGGATAAATCTATTAAACTAATAAACGATGCCAATGCCGGCGGAAAAATTATTGGTGTGGTTTCTCAAATTAATGAAGAAGATGAAGATCCGTCTAAAGATGATATTCATAAAATTGGAACCGTTGCGAGAATTCTTCGTGTTTTAAAAATGCCTGACGGAAACGTAACGGTTATTTTACAAGGAAAAAAACGTTTTGAAATTGATGAAGTAGTTTCAGAAGAGCCTTATATTACAGCAACGATTAAAGAAGTTTCTGAAGATCGTCCCGATGAAAATGATACTGAGTTTACAGCTATTTTAGATTCTGTAAAAGAATTGGCTATCCAAATTATAAAAGAAAGTCCAAACATTCCTTCAGAAGCTACTTTTGCGATTAAAAATATTGAAAGTCAGTCGTTTTTGATCAATTTTGTTTCTTCTAATATGAATTTATCGGTAAAAGAAAAACAAGGCTTGTTATCGATAAACGGACTAAAAGAACGTGCTTTAGAAACATTACGTTATATGAATGTTGAACTTCAAAAATTAGAATTGAAGAATGATATTCAGTCAAAAGTTCGTTTTGATTTAGATCAGCAACAACGTGAATATTTCCTGCACCAGCAAATGAAAACCATTCAGGAAGAATTGGGAGGCGTTTCGCAAGAAGAGGAAATGGACGAAATGGGGCAGAAAGCGAAAACCAAAAAATGGGATGAAAAAACGCAGAAACATTTCGAAAAAGAATTATCTAAAATGCGCAGAATGAATCCGCAATCGCCAGATTTTGGAATTCAGCGTAACTATTTAGAGTTGTTTTTAGAGTTGCCTTGGGGCGAATATTCTAAAGATAAATTTGATTTAAAACATGCACAGAAGATATTAGATAAAGATCATTTTGGACTTGAAGAAGTTAAGAAAAGAATGATCGAACATTTGGCTGTATTGAAACTTCGTAACGATATGAAATCGCCAATTATTTGTTTGACAGGACCTCCGGGAGTTGGAAAAACATCTATTGGGCGTTCAGTTGCTGAAGCTCTTGGTCGTGAATATGTGCGTATCTCTTTGGGAGGATTACGTGATGAAGCAGAGATTCGCGGACACAGAAAAACTTATATAGGTGCAATGCCAGGTAGAATTATTCAAAGTTTAAAGAAGGCCGGAACTTCAAATCCTGTTTTTATCTTAGATGAAATTGATAAATTGTCAAGCGGAAACAGTGGTGATCCGTCTTCAGCTTTATTAGAAGTTTTAGATCCGGAACAAAACAATGCTTTTTATGATAACTTCCTTGAAATGGGTTATGATTTATCTAAAGTGATGTTTATCGCTACGTCAAACAATATGTCAGCGATTCAGCCAGCGTTGCGTGACAGAATGGAAGTGATTAAAATGTCAGGTTATACCATTGAGGAAAAAGTAGAAATTGCAAAAAGACATCTTTTTCCAAAACAATTAGAAGCGCATGGTTTAACTTCGAAAGATTTGACAATTGGTAAAAAACAATTAGAGAAAATCGTTGAAGGTTATACTCGTGAATCTGGTGTTCGTAACTTAGAAACCAAAATTGCTCAGGTAATTCGTAACGCTGCCAAATCAGTGGCGATGGAAGAGGAGTACAACAAAAAAGTTACAGATGAAGATATTGTAACAGTTTTAGGTGTGCCAAGATTAGAGCGTGATAAATATGAGAATAATGATGTTGCCGGAGTAGTTACAGGTTTAGCCTGGACAAGTGTTGGCGGAGATATTTTATTTATTGAATCTTTAATTTCTGAAGGAAAAGGTTCTTTAAGTATTACAGGAAATTTAGGAACTGTAATGAAAGAGTCGGCTACTATTGCTTTAGAGTATATTAAAGCCAATGCCAAAAAGTTAGGTTTAAATACAGAGTTGTTCCAAAAATATAATATTCACTTACACGTTCCTGAAGGTGCAACACCAAAAGACGGACCGAGTGCAGGTATTGCGATGCTGACTTCTTTAGTTTCTTTATTAACTCAGAAAAAAGTAAAGAAAAACCTGGCAATGACAGGGGAAATTACACTTCGTGGAAAAGTTTTGCCTGTTGGCGGAATTAAAGAGAAAATCCTTGCTGCCAAAAGAGCCGGGATTAAAGAAATCATTTTATGTCATGAAAACAAAAGTGATATTGATGAAATTAAAGCCGAATATTTAGATGGCCTGACATTTCATTATGTGAAAGAAATGAGTGAAGTTCTGGCTTTGGCCTTAACAGATCAAAATGTAAAAAATGCAAAAACTTTAAAATAAATTTTAAAGTAAATTCCAATATTTTAAATTCCAAATTCCAAACCTAGTACGTTGGAATTTGGATTTTTTTTATTGTAATTTATTTAAAGGTTAATTTTATTTTATCCGTTATATAATTTTATCTTCGCATTTGCGTTATTCCCATATAGGAATCGCCCCAAAAGCATGTTAAAACGATTTGTTTTACTTTTTTTTATCTTTATTTGCTCGATTTCCTACGGGCAAATTGGAGGGCGTTACATTTATCAGTTTCTTAATCTGACCTCGTCACCAAGACAGGCAGCATTAGGAGGCGAAAACATAACAATTTATGATGAAGACGTTAATCAGGCAATGGCAAACCCTGCTGCTTTAAATGAAGATATGGATAACCATTTAGCAATGAATTATGGCAGTTATTATGGAGAAGCTTCTTACGGAACTGCTTCATATGCTTATACCTATGATCGACATGTCCAAACTTTTTATGCAGGAGTAAGTTATGTTAATTATGGAACCTTCGAAGGTTATGACGAAAATGGTCAGTCAACTTCAGATTTCTCAGGAAGTGAAGGTGCGCTTTCTCTGGGTTACGCTTATAATATTCCCTTTACAGATGTGCATATTGGTGCAAATGCTAAGTTAATAACTTCGACTTTAGAAAGTTATAATTCTATTGGTGGTGCAATTGATGTGGGAATTATGTATGAAATTCAAAAAAATAATGTAAATTTGGCCGTAGTATTTCGTAATATAGGGACGCAGTTTACAACTTATTCAGGAATACAAGAGAATTTACCGTTTGAAATCATTGCTGGTGTATCACAAGAATTAGAACATGTCCCGCTTCGTTGGCATCTATCGTTAGAAAATTTACAACAATGGAATGTGTCTTTTTCGAACCCTGTTCGCGGAGAAACCAATATTGATGGAACAACAAGTGAGGAAAAAGTTTCCTTTGTAAATAATGCTTTGCGACATGTTGTTTTTGGTGTGGAACTTTTCCCTCAAAAGGCAGTCAATTTGAGGTTAGGTTACAATTTTAGAAGGGCAGAAGAATTGAGAATAAATGAACAACGTAATTTCTCAGGGATTTCTTTAGGTTTCGGTTTGAAAATGAATCGTTTAAAATTTAATTATTCATATTCACGATATACATTGGCGGCAAACACGAGTCTTTTTGGACTAATTTTAAACTTTCAATAGGTAATTTTATGAAACTATTTTATCTAATTTTATTTTTCACGGCAGGTCTTTTTAATACCTCAAAGCTTAATTTTAAAGATGAATCCCTTAGTGATGTTGAAATCGAAAGAATCAACTATCACGTAAATACGGTAAGAGAAATGGTGTACGCCGGTCCTCAGTATAATACTAAAATTGCATTTTTAGTTGACATGAGAATCAAGTCTGGTAAAAATCGTTTCTTTGTTTATGACCTTGTTAATAACAAAATTTTAGATCAGGGACTTGTAGCTCACGGATCAGGATCTGAAACCGGAATTAGAGGAGAACTTAAATTTAGCAATACACCAAATTCCAATTGCACTGCATTAGGCAGATATTCAATCGAGAAATGCTACACTGGAATATTCGGAAAAGCCTATCGCTTAAATGGATTAGATGAAACAAATAATAATGCTTTAAAAAGAGCTATAGTGTTACATCATTATTCTGCAGTACCATTAGACGAACAAGATTATTATATTTCAAACAGCCACGGTTGCCCAATGGTTAACGAAGAATTCTTTAAAAGAATCGAAAAAATTGTTGATAGTTCTAAATCGAAAATCATTTTGGATATTTATTATTAGACAGACATTTTCATTTAGTTTTAATATTTTATAATTTAATAGCAAGTATCATATGAAGAAGATCTTAATCGTTTTTCTTATGATACTTTTTGTTTTTATAGGCTATAATTTTTTTTATAAAGAAAAGAAACGTTTTTCATCTGTTACAGCAATTGTTGAACTTAAGCAGATAAATGCAGTTAAGAAGCTGGTAGAAAGTAATAAAAAATACAATAAAAGAATTGCATTTTTTATTGATATGAAAATGCCGTCTGGCAAGAATCGTTTCTTCGTTTATGATTTAAAAACCAATAAAATTATAGATAGAGGCCTGGTTGCTCATGGTTCCGGCTCTGAAACCAATATGAAAGGGAAATTGAAATTTAGCAATGTTCCAAATTCATTAAGTACTTCAATAGGAAAATATTATATTGGAAATTCTTATTACGGGAAGTTCGGGAAAGCCTATAAATTATACGGATTAGATAAGACCAATAGCAATGCATTTTATCGCGATATTGTTTTTCATTACTATTTTGATGTTCCATATAAAGAGCAAAAAGGATATATTTGCAACAGTTTTGGTTGCCCAATGGTCAATAAAGAATATTTTGAAAGAACCGCTAAAATAATTGACGGCTCTGAATCTAATATTGTAATGAGTATTTATTACTAGAGAGGACCTGAAACACGTAAAGTTAAATTTAAAATATAAAAAATTGAAAAAAATAACGATTGCAATCGATGGGTACTCGTCTACAGGAAAAAGCACTTTAGCAAAACAATTAGCAAAAGAGTTGGAGTATGTTTATGTAGATACAGGAGCCATGTATCGTGCAGTAGCTTTGTTTGCAATGGAGAATAAATTTATTGGAGCTGATTCTTTTGATAAAGAAGCACTTATAGCTTCAGTGCCAAAAATTCAATTGGAATTTAAATTTAATGCCGATTTAGGTTTTGCTGAAATGTTCTTGAATGGTGAAAACGTTGAAAAACAAATCAGAACTATTGAAGTTTCGAATTTTGTAAGTAAAGTAGCCGAAGTTTCTGAAGTGCGTTCTAAATTAGTAGAACAGCAACAGGAAATGGGGAAAAACAAAGCGATCGTAATGGATGGAAGAGATATAGGAACTGTTGTTTTTCCGGATGCCGAACTAAAAATATTTATGACTGCAAGCGCCGAAACCCGTGCGCAAAGACGTTTTGATGAACTACAACAAAAAGGCGATAATGTATCTTATGAAGATGTTTTGAAGAATGTAGTAGAAAGAGATTATATAGATACACACCGCCAAGATTCACCTTTAGTTATTGCTGATGATGCAATTGAAATAGATAATTCTTACTTAACCAGAGAAGAGCAATTTGCAGCTGTTTTAGAATTGATAAATGACGTTGTTAAAACCGTATAATTTTTTGCAGATATCATTTTTAATGGTAGTTTTACCGCTTCATTTTATTTAAAAGACAATTTCATCATATGGGAATTAAATTAAGACTGACAATTATGAATTTTCTCCAATTTTTTGTTTGGGGAGTTTGGTTGATTTCATTGGGAGGATATATGGGGCAGGTTTTTGGTCCAATTGAAGGTGGAAGTGTTGGTTTATCAATAGGAAGGACATATGGTTCAATGGGATGGGCAAGTCTATTTATGCCTGCATTACTTGGTATAATCGCTGATAAATATTTTAGTGCGCAAAAAGTTTTGGGTATTGCTCATATAGTCGCTGGAGTCGCAATTTTCTTTGCAACAAAAGCAACTAATTCTACTGAAATGTATTGGGTTATTTTTGCGACTAGTTGTTTTTATATGCCAACTATAGCTTTAAATAATTCTGTAAGCTACGCTGTTTTAAATAAGTTCAAATTTAATGTACAAGAAGCTTTTACTCCAATTCGTGTTTGGGGTACAGTAGGGTTTATAATTGCAATGTGGGTTACTGATTTAACAGACTGGAAATCAAATACAAATCAATTTATTTTTGCGTCAGTAGCTATGATAATTACAGGTTTGTTTTCTTTTACAATGCCTGATGTGCCAGCAGAAAATAAAAATACGAATCAATCTTTGTCAAGTAAATTTGGATTGGATGCTTTTGTGTTATTTAAACAAAAGAAAATGGCAGTATTTTTTGTTTTTGCAATGTTATTAGGTGCGGCATTACAAGTCACAAATATGTTTGGGGATACATTTATTAGAGATTTTGGTTCTAATCCGGAGTATCATGGTACTTTTGGTGTAGAGCATTCAGTTTTTATAATTTCATTGTCTCAAATTTCCGAAACATTATTTATCTTAACTATACCATTTTTCTTAAAGAGATTTGGAATCAAACAAGTAATGATATTTAGTATGATTGCATGGGTATTACGTTTTGCTTTATTTGGAATTGGAAATCCAGGTTCAGGAGTTATTTTCCTTGTATTATCAATGATCGTTTATGGAATGGCTTTTGATTTCTTTAATATTTCTGGTTCTTTATTTGTTGAGAGAGAAACAGATAGTAAAATAAGGTCAAGCGCACAAGGATTATTTATGTTGATGACCAATGGAATTGGTGCTATTTTAGGTGGGGAATTTGCAGGAAGAACAGTGAGTTACTTTACTATTGGAAATAGAGTTCAGTGGCCAGAGGTTTGGTTTTCATTTGCAGGATATGCTTTTGTAATTTTAATTTTATTTGCATTTTTATTTAAATACAAACATGATCCAAAGGAATTGGAGAATTTGAGTCATTAAGAAAAAGTTTTTTTCAAGACTTTTAGTTTTGAAAATTAGAATAAAAAATAAATACAAATACCACAATGATTTCTATATGCGGAAATCATTGTGGTATTTTTTGTTAAATGAATTATATAAATGAATATTATGGCAAAGACAAAAATAAAATTATATTCTCTTTCTGAAATGAAAGATAAACTTATAGGGAAAATTGGAACCAAAGAAAGGGACAAATACGAGAAAAAACTTCTCAAACATATTTCTAAATTTAAATGACCTTTCAAGTAGACCTTTGTCAAAGGTTAAAACTTTGACAAAGGTAAATCGCGCATAGAAGATAGTTGTACATAGTAAACCCGACAGGTTTTTAAAATCTGTCGGGTTTGTTTTTAATCGAAAGCAAAAGGTGTGAAAAACTACTAATCGTTCTTGCCTAGCCCCGATAGAAGTGGAAATCCTTTTATGCCGGGGTTCGGCACAAAAGATTGAAACGGATAGCGGGACTGAACGTCTTAAAAACCTAAAATCTTCTGCTCCTGAACAATTGGCTGATAATCATTTAGAATTGTTTTGCTATTACAAATATTTGTATTAATTTTGCAAACCTTTTGGCAAAGAAGAGTTTCCTTTAGGTATCAACTATTTATGTAAAACAACTTCTGTTTTTTCTACTGCTTTATGAAACTCGAGGAAAACAGAATACAAATTTTTTATCAGCATGTCTGAACAATTAAAATCACAAGAAGAGTTTTTAGCAAATTTTAACTGGCATAACTTCGAAGAAGGTATCGATGCAGTAGATGAGAAAAACTTACAAGAATTCGAAGACTTAGTATCAAAAACTTTCATCGCTACAGATCAAGAAGAAGTAGTTGAAGGTGTAGTTGTTAGAATTACAGATAGAGACGTTATCGTTGATATCAATGCAAAATCGGAAGGTGTTATTTCTTTAAACGAATTCCGTTACAACCCGAACTTAAAAGTTGGTGACAAAGTAGAAGTATTAATCGACATCCGTGAGGACAAAACAGGTCAATTAGTATTATCTCACAGAAAAGCACGTACTATTAAATCATGGGATAGAGTTATTTCTGCAAATGAAACAGGAGAAATCGTTAATGGTTTTGTAAAATGCAGAACTAAAGGTGGTATGATCGTTGACGTTTTCGGAATTGAAGCTTTCTTACCTGGTTCTCAAATTGACGTTAAGCCAATTAGAGACTACGATGTATATGTAAACAAAATGATGGAATTCAAAGTGGTAAAAATTAACCACGAATTCAAAAACGTTGTTGTATCTCATAAAGCGCTTATCGAAGCTGATATCGAAGTACAGAAAAAAGAAATCATCGGTCAATTACAAAAAGGACAAGTATTAGAAGGTGTTGTTAAAAACATTACTTCTTATGGTGTGTTCATTGACTTAGGTGGTGTTGACGGATTAATTCACATTACTGACCTTTCTTGGAGTAGAATCAACCACCCAAGTGAAGTTCTTGAATTAGACCAAAAATTAAACGTTGTAATCCTTGATTTCGATGATGAGAAAACAAGAATTCAATTAGGATTGAAACAATTAAACGCTCACCCATGGGATGCTTTAGATGCTAATTTAACTATTGGTGATAAAGTAAAAGGTAAAGTAGTTGTAATCGCTGATTACGGTGCATTTATCGAAGTTGCTGAAGGTGTTGAAGGTTTAATCCACGTTTCTGAAATGTCATGGTCAACTCATTTACGTTCTGCTCAGGATTTCGTAAAAGTTGGAGATGTTGTTGAGGCTGTTATCTTAACTTTAGATAGAGATGACCGTAAAATGTCATTAGGTATCAAACAATTGACTCAAGATCCATGGACTGACATTACTTCTAAATACCCAGTAGGTTCTAAACATACAGGTATCGTTAGAAACTTTACAAACTTTGGTATTTTCGTAGAATTAGAAGAAGGAATTGATGGATTAATTTACATCTCTGACTTATCTTGGACTAAGAAAATCAAACACCCATCTGAATTTGTAAATGTTGGTGAGAAACTTGATGTAGTTGTATTAGAATTAGATGTTGAAGGACGTAAATTATCTTTAGGTCACAAACAAACTACTGCTAATCCTTGGGATCAATACGAAGATTCTTTCGCTGTAGGAACTATCCACAATGGTGAAATTTCTGAAATCGTTGACAAAGGAGCTACTGTAGAATTTGGAGATGATATCGTTGCTTTCATTCCTACTCGTCACCTTGAAAAAGAAGACGGAAAGAAATTGAAAAAAGGTGATACTGCTGATTTCAAAGTAATCGAATTCAACAAAGAATTCAAAAGAGTAGTTGCTTCTCACACTGCTATCTTCCGTGAAGAAGAAGAGAAAAACGTGAAAGCTGCAACTGAAAATACTTCATCTAACTCTTCTAACACAAATGCACCAGCTGCAACTTTAGGAGATAACAATGATGTATTAGCTGCATTAAAAGCTAAAATGGAAAAAACTGAGAAAAAATAATTCTTAGTTTCCTCTAAATAGAAAGTCCCACAGCAATGTGGGACTTTTTTTATGTTTTTAGTTTCAGGTTTTCTTTGTAATGGAACGCTGATGATACGGATTCGCAAGCGAAAACGCAGATTAAAACAGATTTTTTTATTCTTGTCTTTGCGAGGAACGAAGCAATCTCATTTGCTAAATCGATAATGCATTATTCACAATCATGTCACTTCGACCGAAGTCGAGAAATTTGTAACAGTTGGAATTTAAAACTGAAGTTTA
The DNA here is from genome assembly GCF_002217275.1 of Flavobacterium frigidimaris. Lineage (NCBI taxonomy): Bacteria > Pseudomonadati > Bacteroidota > Flavobacteriia > Flavobacteriales > Flavobacteriaceae > Flavobacterium > Flavobacterium frigidimaris. The sequence goes on along the minus strand of NZ_MUGV01000006.1, from coordinate 114,400 downwards.
ATTTAAACTAGAAGCTATTTCCAGCTATCATTCCAAATCTTTTATGCCGAACACCGGCACAAAAGGATTTTCCCTTCTATCTGGGCTAGGGCAGTAGTTTTCAAAAGAAGTTTTGATTATTTTCAGCCAACAATTTTGATTCTTCAGGAGTATAATAATCTACTATTGCATAAGATTTTATTCCTGTTATTTTCATCTCATCTAAAATATCTACTAAATTACCATAGTTAGATTTTTTACTTGGTTTAATAATAACTGTAACTCCAATTTGTGGTCTTCCAAAGCTTGCTGAATATTCATGAACCTTTTTATCAATGACTAATAATTCTTTTCGTATTCCGTTTTTACCATAATGAATTTGTTTAGGTTCCTGGATTGGAGCATATAATAATCCCATATAGGTAATCATTTTATTATTATCATCTAGTAAGACAGTAAGAATACGATTTTCATCAGGTTTGTTACATTCAGGTTCAGGACCACAACCTCCATGATAACCATATTCATACTCCATCATTTTGGGCTTTGCCAACTCAATTGTCACCATAAAAAATATAATCAACAAAAACGAAACGCTGACCATAGCAGTTAAATCGACTCTTGTACTTAATTTTTTGCTTCTTACTTTTTTAGGTAAATTTTCCATAGTTTGAAATGTTTTATTTTGAAGCTAATAGTTTTGTTTCTTCTGGAGAAAATTCATTTACAATTGCGTACGTGTTAATATTTGCAATTTTCATTTCATCTAAAATATCTACTAAATTTTTATAATTGCATTTATTACTTGGTTTGATGATTACAATTACACCACTTTTAGGCTTTCCCATAGCGGTCATATACTCACTTATTTCGTTCTTCTTACGAAATACTTCTTTGCGAATTCCATTTTTACTATAATCAATTTCTTTTACGACATTATTTTCAAATTCTAATAATCCCGAATAGGTTATTATTTGATCATTATCATTTAATAGAATTGTATACAAACGATTACCATCAATACATCCACCATGCCATCCTCCACAAGTTGGATTTTTATCAGGAAGACCGAGATCTAAACCATTAGGCTTCGCTAACTCAATTGTCACCATAAAAAAGATAATAAGCAAAAACGAAATGCTGACCATTGCAGTTAAATCAACTCTCGTACTTAACTTTTTACTTCTTACTTTTTTAGGTAAAATTTCCATGGTTTAAAAATGTTTTATTTTGAAGCTATTAGTTTTGTTTCTTCTGGAGAAAATTCATTTACAATTGCGTACGTGTTAATATTTGCAATTTTCATTTCATCAAGAATATCAACTAAATTTTTAAAGTTGCATTTTTTGCTAGGTTTTATAATTACGATTGCACCTCTTTTTGGCCTTCCAAGACTATTAGAATATTCGCTTTCACTTTTATTTCTTTTTAAAAGTTCTTTACGAATTCCTTCTTTTCCATATTTCATTTCTTTTGCAGGCGATATAGGAGATTCTAAAATACCCATGTAGGATATTAATTTGTTATTTTCTCCTAGTAATATTGTTATAATTCTATTTTCGCCACAGCCATGCCATCCACCACAAGTTACATCATTATCAGGCAGACTTAAATCAATAGCTTTCGGTTTCGACAACTCAATCGTCACCATAAAAAATATAATCAATAAAAATGATATGCTGACCATAGCTGTTAAATCGACTCTTGTGCTTAACTTTTTACTTCTTACTTTTGTAGTATTTATATTTGACATCGCGACTAATAGTAATGCTTTAAATTAATAATATTTATGAAAATATTTCTATTTAATAGTTAAAATTTATATAAATATATGAAATAAGAACTGTAAATTGAAATAATTCTAATTTATTTCCATTCCTGAAAATCAGGTTCAATGTATAAATACTTTACTTCAGGATGCTGTGTGCGAAGCTCTTTTTCGAAATCATTAATTAAGACACTAATTTTTTGAGTTGTAAGATCCGGAATTATTTTTATTTTAATACAAACCAACACTTCTGCCGGACCTTGTTGTACGGTTCTGCAATTAATTACTTCTGTAATGTTGCTATTATCAGCAGCAATTTTATTAATAGTATCAATAATTATAGCATCAGCACTTTCACCAATTAACAAAGATTTTACTTCGCTTGCTAAAAAGATTGCTACCGCAATCAAAACTACGCCAATTGCAAGCGAACCAATAGCATCATAACGACTATCGCCAGTATAATGTGATAACAATAATGCAGTTAAGGCAATTATAAGGCCTAACACAGCCGCGGCGTTTTCTCCAAAAATAATAATCAAATCACTGTCTTTTGTAACATGGAGATAGCGGAAAAAAGGGATGGATTTTTTACGTTTACGAAGTTCGATAATATTCGAAATCAATGCATAACCTTCCATTCCGATAGAAAAAATAATTATCCCAATCGCCCAACCAATATTATGCACAGGTTCTGGATTATTATATTTATGAACCCCTTCATAAATTGAAAACATACCGCCAATTGAAAATAAAAGCATTGCTACCATGAACGACCAAAAATAAACTGCTTTTCCATAGCCAAAAGAATGTTCCTGATCAGCATCTTTTTTTGCCTGTTTTAGACCAAGTAAAAGTAAAAGTTGATTAGCACAATCGGCTGTCGAATGGATAGTTTCTGCTAACATTGCTCCCGATCCAGTCATAAAAGCAGCAAAGCCTTTTGATGCGGCTATTGCAATATTTACTAATAAGCTTTGGATAATATGTTTTGTACCATGACCATTTTGGTTTTCTTTTTCCATCAAAATTGATTTATTACTTAAAATTAGTAATAATTACACAATGAACTCTTCGCTAATTGCAAAATGATTCGAAAATAAATTTATGCTTTAAAGGCTTGTTTTACAGTTGCTCTTGAAGATTTTGTAATGATTTTTAATCTTTTTTAAATTTTTAATAAAACCAAAACGAAAACTATCCCGTAAATGAGCTTATAACTTAAAATATTAATTATGAAAACTAGAAATTTTTTAGCCGTAGCAATCTTAACAATTGGATTTGCATTTACATCTTTTGCACAAAAAACAGTAATGGTTGGTGGAGCTGCAATGTATCCTAATAAAAATATTGTTGAAAATGCAGTAAATTCAAAAGATCATACAACATTGGTTGCTGCCGTAAAAGCTGCAGGTTTGGTAGAAACATTGCAAAGTAAAGGACCGTTCACCGTTTTTGCTCCAACAAATGCAGCATTTGACAAATTACCAGCAGGAACTGTTGAAACTTTATTGAAACCAGAAAACATCAAAACGTTGCAAACGATTTTAACCTATCATGTTGTTGCCGGAAAAATGAATTCTTCTGATATCGCTAAAGCAATTAAAGCTGGTAAAGGAAAAGCAACTCTTAAAACAGTAAGTGGTGGAACTTTAACTGCCTGGATGGATGGAAAAGAGTTATATATTAGCGACGAAAGCGGTAACAAATCTAAAGTTACAATTGCAGATGTGAATCAGTCAAATGGTGTAATTCACGTAGTAGATACTGTTTTATTACCTAAAATGTAATACTTATTCAAATTCCTATTTTTAAAAATTCCAAATCCCAAACTTTAAAAGTGGAATTTGGAATTTTTATTTTGAAGATTTTATAGCTTTATCGTTTCGCTGTTAAAGTTGATCCGGCTGACGCTACAACAACACAAACTACTGCTAAAACTTCATAAAAACTCAGCTTTTCCTGCAGAAAGATAAATGCACAAATTGCTGCAGCGGCAGGCTCTAAACTCATTAAAATACTAAAAGTACGTGGAGGAAGCTGACCCAAAGCTTTCATTTCAAGCGTAAACGGAATAGCACTAGACAAAAGTGCCAACGCAACTCCCATTCCGAAAAACTTCGTGGTAAGATTAGCAAGTCCATTTTCGAAAAGACCAAAAGGCAGAATTAAAATAGCCGCAAACAACATTCCGGTAGAAACTGCCTGACCACTATTCATAATTTTAGAAATTTTTCCACCTAAAACGATATACGCTGCCCAAAGTGCTCCTGCTAAAAGAGCAAATAAAACTCCTAGTAAATCGACTTTATCATTTGACCATGGAGCTATTAATACAATTCCCATTGCAGCAAGCAAAACCCAGCAATAATCGATTACTCTTTTTGATCCTATGATAGCAACTAATAATGGGCCGATGAATTCTAAAGTTACAGCCAGTCCAATCGGAATTCTTTCTATTGCAAAATAAAAAATTAAATTCATAGCACCCAAAGACAAGCCATAGGGAACTACAATTTTCCATTGTTCACGTGTAATTGCTTTTAGATTTGGTCTGTACGCCAATAATAAAATTAATGCTGATATTCCGATTCTAATCGATGCTGTTCCTGCTGCACCAATTGCTGGGAAAAGTGTTTTAGCGATTGCCGCACCACATTGTACACTAATAATTGCTAAGAGTACTGCCGGAACAGGAGGGATGTTGAATTCTTTATTTTTCATAAGAAATTGAAATGGATTGCAAAACTACGAAATAAGTTTTGAAGGAGACATTTCTACTTACTTCAAATAGAAAAATGCGTTGCAAGGAAGCAACTACAAAGGAAGTTGTATGTTATTTTACAGCACGTTTTGTAACATAAGCGCGATAACCAATAATCGCCATCTGCCATTTTTTTGCTTTAGAAATATCTAATCCTTGTTTGGTAAAACTCGGTAAAAGAAGTTTATTTATTTTGGCTAAAATTTTAAACATAGTAGGTTTGTTTTTTTCAAAGATATAAAAAAAGACTTTGCGGTTGTGCAAAGTCTTTTTTAGGATTTTATAGGCGTTATTATGATTTTTTAGAAAGCTGTATTTTTATTTTTTCGAGCATTTCTTTTGCATTCGAATTATCAGGCGATAATTCTAGCGATTTTTCATAGGTTTTCCTGGCTATTTCTAATTGCTTATTATTAAAATAACTTTCAGCTAAACTGTCAAAAGCAGTGCCTGATTTGGGATTTTCTTTTGCATTCAATTCAAAAACTTTGATAGCATCATTTAGACGGCCATCGTTCATTAATGCATAACCAATGATATTTAATCGATATTCAAAATTCCAATCTGGATGGTTCTTTTTAAGTGTCAAATAATTTTGCTCTGACGCTGAAATTTTTAATTTCAAAAAATCCTGATTTATTTTTTCTCCGGCTAAAAGATAATCGTCTCTTAGTGTTTTATCTACAATTGCAGCAACATGATTTATAACCTGACTTTGCACATATAAATTAGAATATTTATGACCATTTGATAAAAAGATAATGGTTAAATCATTATTTGTGAATTTTCTAAAAGCAGTTTCATTACCTCCGGTAAAACCATACGAAAGAATTTTATTTACGGGAATAATTTCCCACCCATAAGCAAAACGATCTGTATTGTTGGCAAAATGAAATTGTTGCCACATCGAATATTTGGTTTCTTTTTTTAGATAGACATCTTTATCTAAATTTTCATTCCATTTAATAAATTCAGATAATGTAATATTTAATCCATTTGCTGAATGTGAATCGGGGCCGCTGTTGTAATTATTTTTCTCGTATTTTTTATTTTCAATATTGTAATTATAGCGAACGGCACCATTTGGGGTAAGTTGCCCAAAATCAGATAAAAAGAAAGTGTTAGATTTTGCTTCTGGAAATTGATTTTTCAGGATATATTCGTCAAAAGTTAAACCTGTAATTTTTTCAATGATTTTAGCTAAAAATAAATAATTGGTTTGATTGTAGCGGTATTGATTTCCAGTAGCAAATTGCATTGGTTTTTTTGCTAATAAAGAAATCTTTTCAGTATACGGCAATGTAAACGGAATATCATCAAACTGAACAACATCTGGAAGGCCAGAAGAATGTGTCAGTAAATTTTTAATTTGTATTTCCTGCCATTCTTTTGGCAGATTATCTAAATATTTAGAAATTGGATCTTCTAAAGATAACTTTCCGGTTTCGATAAGTTGAAAAACACCCACGGTTGTTATTAATTTGGTTGTCGAGAAAATTTTAAAAGCAGTGTTTTTATCCACTGCTTTATTTTCTTCTAAGTTGGCTTTCCCAAAATAGTTCTCATAAATTACTTTTCCGTCTTTTATAACAGCTAGTGCCACTCCCGGAATTTGGTTTATTTCAATTACATTTTTTATATAATGATCAATTTCCTCTTCTATAGAATTACTTTGTTTATTTTGACCAAACGATAGATTTAAAACGAAGAGAAGTACGGTTAAAAAGGATTTTTTCATTTATGAATTTTAGAAATTGAATAATTAAAAAAACTAAGATTTTCTACTTTCCTTATCCAGTTTCTTCATTTCTTTTTCATAGGCTTTCATGTCCTTTTCGTATTCTTTCATGTTTTTTTCGTAATCCTTCATGTCTTTTCCAACTGTTTCTTCGATGTATTTAGCGTATTTATCCATATCTACGCTGAATTTTTCCATGGCAATTTCATACTTTTCCATATCCTTACCATATAATGCTTCATGTTTAGACATGATTTCATTCACTTGTTTTTCGTAGGCAGAAAGAGTTGGTTCAAATGCTTCCATTTTTTTTTCAAATTCAGCCATTTTTTTTTCAAAGTTTGCCATCGCTACTTTATCCCTTGGGTTTGCTGGTGGTGCTGGCGCTTTCGGCATTTTAGACATGTCTATAGATGGTAATTTTGGCATAGATCCTCCAGGAAAAGCTGGTGCTACCGGTGGTGCTGGAGGTGCAATATTACCCATTCTTGCAGGAGGAGCAGGTGGAGCAGGAGGTGCAACATGCATTTCGTTAACATCTTGACTATTTACTTCATCAACATCGGCGATGCGATCCTGAAGCATCATTGATTTGTTTGTCTCACCGTCTGTAACAACACCAATTTTTTTTATATTATCACCTTCCGTTGATACTACCAGACCAAAGCTTTTTATTGCTTCTTCTCCATCAATCTGAATAGTTTGAACCTCTTGAGTTCCTTTTTTAATATTCATTTTAATGGCCGTTAATTCCTTATTTGTATTTCTTTTTACATTCGATATAGCAACATCAAAATTGTGCTTTTGTTTTATTTTTTCAGCAATTACTTTTAATTCCTGATCTGTTGTTGTTTTTTCGATTTTGTAAACATCATCTGCAGTCGTTTTAGCAATTTCCTGAGTTTCTTTTTTCTCCTGAGCAATGACTTCTATTTGAAATAAAAATACAAATGCAGCAAGTGCCGGAATTATGGTACAATATTTCCAGTAATTTGTTTTTTTTGATTGATTTTTGTTTAACATGACAATTCGTTTTTTGATTAATGATTGATAAAAATGATTGGTGATGGCAACACAAGTTTCATGTGTTGTTATTTTTAAAAGCGTGTATTGATACGCTTTTTTGTCTGCTATTTTTTTGGAAGCTTCGTAATCAGCGATGAACTCAAGATTTTGAAGAATTGCTTTTTTGTACAACCAAATAATTGGATTGAACCAAAACAGTACACAAAATATTCTTGAAATAATCACATCTACTGTATGATTTTGATCGCTATGCACTTTTTCATGTTCTAAAATACTTTCTAATTCTGCTGCGCTATACAGTGATGAGTTGTATACGATATAATCAAAATAAGAAAATGGAGCAATGTTTTCTTTAATATCTATAAATTTAAAATCGGCTTCCTGTTGTATTTCTCTGCCTTTCAATACAGAGTTCAAACTGTAAAAATCAGTTGCAAATTTTATTATAAGTGCTAAAAATCCAATACTATAAATAACAAGAGCGACATAATTCCAATTGATTTCAAAGGTCTCTTCCGGAATAGTATTAGTATTCGGAATAAAAGCAGCAGCATAATTCATAGCAGCAGGCATTGGAGTAGGATCGACCCATACAATTTTGGTATAAACCACAAAAGGTAAAACTAATGAAGTTATAAGACCGGCTAACAGAAACCATCTGTTGCTACTGAAAAAAGTTTCTTTACGAAGTAAAAAAAAGTAAGCGAAATAAAATAGTATGACTAACCCGCTTGATTTTGCTATAAAAATGAAAAGTGTTTCCATAATGCTTATTTATCTTCGTTTGGTTCTTCGATCATAGCTAAGATTTCACGTAATTCATCCGCAGAAATTTTTTCTTCTTTGGCAAAAAATGAAACCATACTTTTATAAGAACTGTTGAAATAATTATCAATAGCAGTACTCATAAAACCTTTTCTGTAATCTTCAATACTTACAATGGGATAATATTGATGCGTATTTCCAAAAGCATTGTGATTCACATATCCTTTTTCTTCCAAATTTCGAACAATAGTAGAGAGCGTATTATAATGCGGCTGATCCTCTGTTATTTCTGCCTGAATCTCTTTTACAAAAGCTTTTCTAAGCTTCCATAAAATATGCATTATTTCTTCTTCTTTGTTGGTTAGTTTTTGCATGGCTTTGGTTAGTTTTTTAAAAGAATCGAAAAGTATTATTTAGTTTCAATTATAATTACGCCATTTTTACCTTCGTCTCCGTATTTTTTTATAAGCTCTGAATCTTTATATACGTGAATTGACTTAATGTTGTCAGAATCAAGATCCTTGATATCTACATCATAAACAATTTCTCCATCTATAATAATTAATGGTTTAGGATTACCATTTCCTTTAGTTGTTATACTGATGCTGTTTGTCATTTTAGCAGGATTTTTTAAATCTTTACTAAGGCCAACTTTTACATTTGTATTTTCGTCCGTATTTATATCCGTATTTACATTAGTAGTTGTACTAGTATTTGTACTAATGTTTGTATTAGTATTATCAGTAGTTTCAGCATTAGAATTAATATTAGAGTTTACAACTTTGTTTATTTTAATTTTATGTTCTTTATTGATAACCTTTACGTTACCATTTTCATTATCCGTTTTTAGACCTATCTTCTTAGACCCGTCTTTTTCGGTTTCAATAACAATTTCACAATTCTTAATTGCTGTACTTCCTTTAACTCTGTAAGATTGTGATTGTTCTGAGCCTCTTTTAAGATCAAATCTAATGGCTGTTAATTCATTATTTGAGTTTCTTTCAATATCAGAAACCTTTGCGTCAACATTATGATTTAGCTTCATTTTTTCAGCCATTTCTTTTAGTTCCTGGTCCGTTGTTGTTTTGCTGATTTTGTAAACGTCTAAAGAACTCTCTTTTTTATTGACTTCTTTTTTTGAAATTTCTCCTTTTTCTTTAGCAATTACTTCAATTTGAAATAATAATACAAATGCTACCAGTGCTGGAATTATTAAACATAGTTTCCATGAATTTCTCTTTTTTGATTGATTTTTGTTTAACATAACGATTCGTTTTTTGATTAATGATTGATAAAAATGATTGGTGATTGATAGACAACTCTCATGAGTTGTAATTTTTAAAAGCGTGTATTGATAGGCTTTTTTGTCTGATATCTTTTGTGCTGCTGCCGCATCAGCAATAAATTCAAGATTTTGGATTATGGCTTTTTTGTAAAGCCAAATGACAGGATTAAACCAAAATAGTATGGAGAAAGCTCTTGAAATCAAAACATCCATAGTGTGGTTTTGATCGCTGTGTACTTTTTCATGTTCCAGAATACTTTCTAACTCAGAAGCGGTATACATTGATGAGTTGTATACTATATATTCGAAGTAAGAAAATGGAGCTATGTTTTCGTTTATATCAACAAATTTAAAATCAGCTTGTTGTTTTATTTGTTTTCCTTTTAAAATCGAATTTAAACTGTAAAAATCAAAAGCAAATTTTATTAGTAAAACTAAAACTCCGAGTCCGTAAAGGGCTAATAAAATCAAACTCCAATTAATTTCAAAAGCATCTTTTTCGATCTGAGCAGAATATAGCGATGAATAATTTAGATTTGAAAGCGGAGTAGGATTGACCCAAATTACTTTCGTATATACGGCAAGTGGTAATAGTGCAGAAGTGATTAAGCCAGTTAATAAAAACCATCTGTTACTATTGAAAAAAGTTTCTTTGCGTAATAAAAAAAAGTAAGCGCAATAAAATAATATAACTAAGCCAGCTGATTTTGCGATATAAATAAAAAGTGCTTCCATAAACAATGATTTTTATTTGTCTTCTTTTGGAGTTTCGATCATGGCAAGGATTTCGCGTAATTCAGCAGCAGAGATTTTTTCTTCTTTGGCAAAAAACGAAACCATATTTTTATAAGAACTATTAAAGTAATTATCAATAGCTGTTTTCATATACTTTTTGCTGTAGGCTTCTAAAGTAATTAGCGGGTAATACTGGTGTGTATTTCCAAACGCATTATGTGCTACAAAACCTTTTTCCTCCAGATTACGAACAATAGTTGAAAGTGTGTTGTAATGTGGTTGATCTTCTGTTATTTCAGCCTGAACCTCTTTTACAAAAGCTTTTTTAAGCTTCCATAAAATGTGCATGATTTCTTCTTCCTTGTTGGTTAGCTTTTGCATGTTTTCTAATTTTAATTCAAACCTACAACTATTTTTCTAGTTACACAACTATAAAAATAGTTATTTAACTAAAAATTAAGTTTGATTTGAATTATGAGCATAGAAATGCAATTCAAATTTAAAGTTAATAAATTGAATTTTAATGATTTAAGGGTTAAAGATGTTTAGTGTTTTTTTTCGAGAAGCAACGCTTTTTTAATCCAAAAACAGCAAAGTGTTGCTACAACTCCAATAGAAGCCATGAACAACCAGTTGATCTGATAGCCTAATCGGGTAATGATTTCAAAGCCTACTTTGGAGCTAATAATATGAGCTAAACTAAAACTCATCGTATACAATGCCATGTAGCGCCCTTCCTGACCACGTGGCGCACGACTTAAAGCAAAAGCATTCGAAAACGGAAAAGTCAGAATTTCTCCAATTGAGATACAAATCATACTAATAACCAGAATTCCCGCCCAAACATTTATAAGAAGCAAAAAGAAACTGGAAGCCATAACAAAGGAACCCAGAATAATAATTTTAATTTTTGGAAATCCTTTTCGCTCCATAAACCCGACGGTTGGCATTTCTAAAGCAAAAATCAAGAGCCCATTTAAAGTCATTAATAAACCGGTTTGAAATTCACTTAAACCGAATTTCTCATTATGATACAAAGGAAGTGTTGTGAAAAGCTGAAAGAAAATCATAGCCGTTACAAAGCTCACAAATAAGAAAACCCAAAAAATGCGATCATGAAAAACTGATTTTTTATCTGAACCACTCTCTACTTTATCATCGTGTGCTACTTTTTTCTTTTCTTTTACCAGTAAAGCAAAAATCGAAATTGATACAATACAAGAAGCTCCGTCAACCCAGAACAATCCGGCATAACCAACTCCCATAATAATCAATCCTCCTAAAGCTGGTCCGGCCGCAAAACCTAAATTTACGGCTAAACGCACTAAAGTTAAGGCGCGTGTTCTGTTTTCGGGTTTGGCGTATGCACCCAGAGATACAAACATTGCGGGTCTGAACATATCAGCAATGACCATTAAAAGGAACATTGCAATACATAATCCCCAGAATGTCGTTATGTATTGTACGAAGAAAAGGGAAACTCCACTGGTAAATAAACTAAAAATCATGATTTTATAAAACCCGATTTTGTCTGAAAGTTTTCCGCCCAGCCAGGATCCTAACATTGATCCCAAACCAAATGCAACCATAATCCAACCAACCTGATTATAAGAAAAGTGTAGGTCTTCTTTTAAGTATTTTGATAAAAAAGGAAGTACCATTGTACCGGCGCGATTGATGAATGTGACCAGTGTAAGTATCCAAATTTCTCTTGAAAATCCTCTAAAATTATTGATGTAGTGGTTGGCTGCAGTTTTGAGCATTATAAAAATATGTTATTTGCAACAAAGTTAGGAAACTTTGTCACGTAACGCGGTTGCTGCTTTGTTACTTTTAAACTATTTTTGTTCAAAATTTCCAAGATGAAAAAAATCGCATTTCTTACTTTATTATTAACTTTTAATTTTGGCTTCAGTCAAAAGAAATTTGATAAAAAAGAAACTGAAAAATTTCAGAAGACTATAAATTCAGAATATGCTGATCCTAAGACGAGTCCGTTAATGGAAGAAGATTTAAAAGTTTTTAAAACTTTAGATTTTTATCCAATCAATGCTAAATATTTTGTGAATGCTAAGTTTGTAAAAGCCAAAAATGAAAAGGTTTTTGAAATGAAAACGACAGGAACAAGAACACCAAAATACATAAAATATGGAACACTATATTTTACTTTGGATGGCACGAGCCTGAAATTGAATGTATACAGAAGCATTGATCTTTCGAAAACGGAAGAATACAAAGATCATTTGTTTCTGCCTTTTTCAGATTTAACTTCAGGAAAAGAAAGTTACATTGGAGGAAGGTATATTGATTTGAAAATTCCAAAAGGAAATATTATTGCTGTAGACTTTAATCAGGCTTACAATCCTTATTGTGCTTATAATCACAAATATTCTTGTCCGCTTGTTCCATTAGAAAATGACTTAAATGTTGAAATCAAAGCGGGAGTTAAAACTTTTCACTAATGGAATTCTTTAATTTTCATACGCACCAATTTACAAATCAACCCGATATTCTGGAGTTGGTCAATCAGTATCCCAATGAATTTGATGCTTCGATTCCATTTTATTCAATCGGAATTCATCCATGGTATATTGTTGAAGACAGAATTGATGCTGATCTGAGAATTATAGAAGAAAAGTTGCAGACGAAAAATTGTCTGGCTATTGGAGAATGTGGTTTAGATAAAAGAATTGAAATTCCACTGGAACAACAGATTATAGTTTTTGAAAAGCAATTGATTTTAGCCGAAAAACACAAGAAACCTGTGGTTATTCATTGCGTTGCCGCTTTCCAGGAAGTGATTGAAATTAAGAAGAAATTGAAAATTTCAGTTCCGATGATCATTCACGGATTTTCGAAAAACAGTCAATTGGCCAATCAACTACTTGCAGCAGGCTTTTATATTTCATTTGGAAAATATTTGCTTAAAAATCCAGAATTAAAAACGGTTTTTCAGCAAATTCCAAACAATCGATTTTTATTAGAAACTGATACAATAGAAGAAGGTATTCAGCAAGTTTATAATTTAGCAGCAGAATATAAAAACATAACAATTAAAGAGTTACAAGAGATTATCTCAAGTAATTTTGAAAGGATATTTCGTGGTTGAAAGAATATAGAATATAGAGTATAGAATATAGAGTATAGAAAATAGAGTATAGAATAAAGAGTATAGAATAAAGAGTATAGAATAAAGAGCATAGAATAAAGAGCATAGAATAAAGAGTATAGAATATAGAATATAGAATATAGAGCATAGAATAAAGAGTATAGAATATAGAGTAACTGGTAAAAGATAGGTACGCAACAAAACTTGAAACCTGAAACCTGAAACTTGAAACCTGAAACTTTAAACAAGAAAAACAAAATAAACAAAAGATTTTATGGCAGAGTGGACAGAAAGAGCCGAGCTTTTATTTACAAAAGAAGGATTAGAAAACTTAAAAAACTCCAATGTTTTGGTAGTGGGTTTAGGAGGAGTTGGATCGTTTGCGGCTGAGTTTTTAGCCAGAGCGGGAGTAGGGAATATGACAATTGTAGATGGAGATGTTGTTGATATTACTAATATTAACAGACAATTACCTGCATTACATTCAACTGTAGGACAACCTAAAATTACTATTGTTGGAGATCGTTTGATGGATATTAATCCGGAATTAAAACTAACAAGAGTTCAGGAATTTTTATCTCCGGAAAGAGCTTTTGAAATCGTTTCTCCAGAATTTGATTATGTTTTGGATTGTATTGACAGCATTACGCCAAAATTGAATTTAATTATCGCAGCAAAACGTAAAAGAGTAAAAATTATAAGCAGTATGGGTGCTGGTGGAAAAATGCTGGCTTCGAAAGTTAAAGTTGCCGATATTTCTAAAACTATAAACTGTTATTTTTCAAAAGCAATTCGTAAAAGATTAAAAGCGGTAAAAATCAACAAACTGAAAGTGGTTTTCTCTTCTGAAATTCAGGATGAAAAAAGCTTAAAACTAACAGACGGAAAAAACTTCAAAAAATCCTTCTACGGAACTAATAGCTATATGCCCGGATTATTTGGCCTTCACGCAGCTGAAACCGTAATTCGTCACTTACTTAAAAAATAGGTACTAAGATGCTAAGACTCTAAGATTCTAAGGTTTTTTATCTGAAAATACTTTGATTCTTAATTTCTTATCCTTAAAAAAAAATACTTATAACAACTTTGTCAAAGTTTAAAACTTTGACAAAGCTACAGTCAACAGAGAATATGTAGCAAAGCAAAAACCTTAGAATCTTAGTATCTCAGAACCTTAGCAACTTAAAAAAAATGATAAAAACAGTAATTTTTGATATGGATGGTGTAATCGTTGATACAGAACCTGTACACCGTTATGCCTATTACAAACAATTTTCAGAATTAAATATTGAAGTACCTGAAGAAATGTATACTTCGTTTACTGGTTTTTCGACCCGAAATACATTTCAGAGTTTAAAAGGATTTTTCCCGGCTATTGAGCATGAAGTGGAAGATTTGATTAAGAGAAAAAGAAGTATTTTTAATGAAGCTTTTGATACTAAAGAAGACTTATACTTATTAGAAGGAGTTGAGGATTTAATTAAAGATTTATATGCAAGCGGAATCCAGTTGATTCTGGCTTCTTCCGCAGCAAAAGTTACGATTGAACGTGTCTTTTCAAGGTTTAATTTGCGTCAATATTTTACGCATATTGTTAGCGGTGAAGATTTTCCTCAGTCGAAACCAAATCCTGCCATTTTTTTACATGCGGCTTCTTTGTCAATTGCCCCAAAAGAAAATTGTATTATAATTGAAGATAGTACAAATGGGGTCAAAGCAGCAAAAGCAGCAGGGATTTATTGCGTGGGCTATAACAGCCATCATTCTAAACTGCAAGATTTATCAGATGCAGATTTAATTATCAATAATTTCCACGAATTGAATGCAGAAAAAATATCACACTTAGGTGTCTGAATTAAGTTAAATTTAACATTTGTTCCCTAATTGAATTTGTAAATTTGAACAAACAAATAAAACCTAATAATGAAAAAACTACTTATTGCATTAGCTATTATTATAGCTCCTTTTGCTACAGAAGCACAAATAAAAACACCACAGGCGAGTCCTAAAGCTTATATTAAACAAACTGTTGGTTTAACAGATGTTGAAGTTACCTATTCAAGACCAGGTGCGAGAGGAAGAGCTGTATTTGGAAATTTAGTTCCGTTTGGTAAATTATGGAGAACAGGGGCTAACGAAAACACAATTATTAATTTTAGTGATGATGTTGTTATCGATGGTAAAACATTAAAAAAAGGAAAATATGCAATTTATACTATTCCTAAAATCGAAAGCTGGGAAGTGATTTTCTATCTTTCTACAGACAACTGGGGATTGCCGGAAAACTGGAGCGATTCATATGTAGCTTTAAGAACTACGGTTAAAGAAAATGCGTTGCCAACACCGGTTGAGACTTTTACAATTGGAATTAACGGTTTGGATCCGAATTTTGCTTACTTAGAAATGTCTTGGGAAAATTCTCATGTAGCCTTAAAATTTGAAGTTCCTACAGCAAAAACAGCGACTACAAGTATCGAGAAAACTTTGGCCGGCCCATCTGCAAATGACTATTTTGCTTCAGCTCAATACTTATTCCAATCCAATGGAAACATTGAAACTGCAAGAACATACGTTGACAAATCTCTAGAAATGAGTGCTGAAAAGCCATACTTTATCTTAAGATTGAAATCGTTAATTCAGGCAAAACAAGGTGATAAAAAAGGAGCAATCGAAACAGCAAAAGCTTCTTTGGCAGCTGCAGAAACGGCTAACAATCAGGATTACGTAAAAATGAACAAAGATAGTATTGCGGAGTGGAGCAGATAATGCTTTAAATTTCAAAATTCCAATATTTTTAAAATCCAAATTCCAAAGCTCATAAAAGCTTTGGAATTTGGATTTTTTTTGTTCTGAGTAATCTTTGTCAAATTTTAAAACTTTGACAAAGATATCGGTTCAATAATTTTTTTTCAAACAAACAGACAGACTTGTCTGTTTTTTTTAAAAAAATCATATCTTTGTGATTCATAAATTTAGTACATGTCACCAAAAGAGCGAATTTTAGAAAAAACACTTATTTTGTTTCACCAGCGGGGTTACAATGCTACTGGTATTAATCAAATTATTGAGGAGGCAAAAGTGGCCAAGGCTAGTTTTTATCAGCATTTTAAATCAAAAGAAGATTTGTGTGTTGCCTTTTTAAACGAACGTCATTCTTACTGGTTTAAGCAATTGGAACAGTTTACTTCTAAAGAAAAAGAACCAAAAACAAAAGTGTTGACTTCGTTCGATTTTTTAATTTTTATGAATGAAAAGGAGAATTTCAGAGGTTGTAGTTTTTTAAATATACTTTCTGAAATTCCTTCAGACAATACTAAAATTCTGAGTGTACTTCAAAGTCATAAACAGGATTTGAGAGTTTATTTTCAGAATATAATAGTGGATAAACTGTTATCCGATCATATTTATTTATTGTTTGAGAGTTGCATAATCGAAAGTCAGTTATTCAAATCAAATCAGCTCATCGAACAATCAAAAGAAATCATACAAACTTTACTAGCATAAAAATGGAACAAAAATTACCATTGCCACCTTTCACTTTAGAAACGGCAAAAGAAAAAATTCAGTTAGCTGAAGATGCCTGGAATAGTCAGGATCCTGAACGCGTTTCAAAAGCTTATACGATTGATAGCGAATGGAGAAACAGAGATCAGTTTGTAAATGGAAGAGAAGAGATTGTTCTTTTTTTAACTGAAAAATGGAAAAAAGAAAGCCATTATAAATTAAAAAAAGAATATTGGGCACACACAGAAAACAGAATTGCGGTTCGATTTGAGTATGAATATCAAGATCTTAACGGAAACTGGTTTAGAGCCTACGGTAATGAGAATTGGGAATTTGATGAGAACGGTTTAATGCAAAAAAGATTTGCCAGCATAAATGATCTTCCAATTAAGGAGAAAGATCGAAAACTGTAATAATTAATTCATACTCGGCGGTTCTGGAATCCTGATGTTTCTTTTGATTTTTTTTACAATCAAAAGATAGAACGTAATGCCTCCTAAAATAATCAACAATGCAATCTGGAGCTGTCCAAGACTATTATTGTCGTTATACATCTTATTTGCGCTGGCTAGTTTAGCTTTGCCTTCTTTTATCTGAATTTGAGATAATGATTCCAGGGTTTTTAGAGCTTCACCGCTGGAGTATGCAATTTTACTCCAGTTTTTATTTTCAACCTGATTATTTATTTCTTTACAGGCAGCTAAAAAAGTGTCAAAATGCTCTTTCTCTTTATTCGTTAAAACTGTTTTGGCGTACAAATCATCAATGCTATGAACGATTTTTAAAGTATTGATGATTTCATATTTCTTAACATTGTCACTTAAATCCAGTTTTTCAGCTTCGCTTTTTATAAAGTGAAGTTCTTTAGCATATTGAAAAATATAATGTGAAACCATCAAACGATCGTTGTAAATGGCATTGATGTTTTCGTTTACTTTTTTGGAGTTTTGCAAAGTATTGAAATTACTTAGTAAGATGATCAACATCACAATGAGTAATACGAAAGCCGCTTTTGTTTTATTACTATATTTTTTAAGATCTTTCATACTGACTAAAGTTAGTATCTCAAAGATAAAGATTTTAAATTACACAAAAAGAAGCTTTTAATAGCCATTTTTAAGATTTTGTTTATAAATAGGATTTATTAAAAGCGAGCTGAAATAGTAATGAAAGTGGCATTAAAAATATTATGTTTAAAAATATAAATGCCATTTGAGGATTTCCACATCTAAAACCGGAAGTTGGCGGATCAATTAAATCCTTTATCCAGAAAAATAAAATAGGATAAAAAAACATTAGTAATCCTGTTATAAGATAAGTTAGTTTTTTGGACTCCAAATTAAATTGTCGAAAAAGGAATGTTATGATGAAAGGAACTAAAATGTATGGTGTTAGAATAAGTAGCATATCGAAACTTTACTTTTTTGGTTCTGTAAATCTAGTTAATGAAATTCAAAATAAGTCTCAAAGTTTCTGATTGTTGCTTCTCACGAGAAATAGTGGCAGAATTATCTCCAAACTGAAAACCATAGTAACCAAACTGAGCATGATTGGCACCTTCAATTTTTACAAATTTTGCAGTTGCGGGAAGTTTTGATTTATTCTGAAGAATTGTTTTTTGATCGGCTACACCATCATATGAACCATAAATTTTTAGAATTGGAATTGTACTGTCGGCAAGCGAAATATCTCGTGGATGTGTGGTTCCAATTAAAATTAGTTTATCAATCAAACCTGGATTTTCTTTTACGAATTGTGCCGCCATTTTGCCGCCTTGAGAATGTCCGGCTAAAATATAGGTTTTGGATGCATCCGCAAATAAATGAAGTTGTTTTGGAATCTCATATCCTTTAAAAGCCAATCTCCAGGGCATTTTAATCAAATAAACTTTAATTCCGTTTTCAGAAATCTTTCTGCACAAAGGAACATAAGCTTTTGGATCAACCATGGCACCGGGATAAAAAATAAAGACTTTATTAAATTTTTGTTTGGGTTCAAATAGAAAATAATCATCTTTACTTTCAACTGAAATTTCAGCATTACTTTTTAATAATGAATCCGAAATGCCTTTAGATTGATAAGAATAGACCAACCAAATTGTAAATGAAATGGCAATAAGAAACCATATTCCTTTTACTATTTTTAGGATTGGATGTTTCTTTTTCATTCGTTAGTCAATTTTTACAATCCAAATTTTTTACCCTCCTTATAATTAATAGGTAATTGGGGGCTTTTTATACCAAACGGAGCCGATCCATTGTCTTTATAATAAAACTCTTCTTTATTATTGGAATATCTTCCGGCACAAAGAAGATTAAATGTTGTACTTTTTCTACTTGATTTAATAACATTTATGTCTATCCAAATTGGGATTTTATTATTTCGATAAAGCAAATCAACTACTTCATTATCAGTTAGATTTAGTTTTATAGTTCCTTCATCTTTCGGATAAAAATCAAAATGATCTGGATAAATAGTGTGATGTGAGGGAGTAAAAATTACATTGTATTTGAAATCAGTAATAAGTTTATCTTTAACATAACGTTCAGCAAATTTTAGTGCTATAAAACTAGCTCCTTGTAGATGGAATAAGAAATCTTGCTTTGTCATGAATGGCTGTTTAATTATTCCAGAACTACTTCCTCTACATCCGATTTTCCGTTAAAAAACAAAACCTGCATCAACCACGCCAATACTATTGTCAAAATTGCTCCAATAAAATTCAGCCATAAATAACCAAGTTTTTCCTGACCACTTGGGTAAATGGCAATCATAAAATAATAGATAATAAAAATGGTAATTTGACTGATAATGGCACTGTAAAACATTGGCTTTGCCTGAACTCTGCGCAAATAAAATCCGACCAAAAAGATACCTAAAACGGTTCCATAGAAAATGGATCCAATAATGTTTACCAACTGGATTAGGTTCTCAAACAAAGTTCCTACGCAGGCGAAAAGTATGGCTACAATTCCCCAAAGCAAGGTAAAGAATTTGGTTGCGTTCAAATAATGTTTCTCCGATTTCTCCGTTTTCAGGTTTCGTTTGTAAATGTCAATTGCTGTTGTTGAAGCTAAAGCATTTAATCCTGAAGCTGTTGATGACATTGCTGCCGATAGAATTACTGCTAACAATAGACCAATTAAACCTTTTGGCAAATAGTGCAGAATGAAATGGAAAAAAACATAGTCTTTGTCGTTGGTTTCGCTATTGCTATCCGCTTTCAAAATAATTTCTTTGGCACGATCACGCAGATCCTTTTCTTTATTGGATAATGCTACTAATTCTTTTCGTAAAATCGGATTATCATAATCCTGATTTAGCTGATCGATATACAATAAATTGATAACCTTTTTATCTTCTGAAAGTGTAATCAATTTTTTTTCTAAGGCATGATATTCTTCTTTATAAGCCGATTTTTCAATAACAATTTTATTATTCGGATTAAAATTTAACGGAACAGGATTGAATTGAAAAAACACAAAAACCATAACTCCGGTCAGTAAAATAAAGAACTGCATCGGAACTTTTAAAAGGCCGTTCATGATTAATCCCATCTGACTCTCGCGAACTGATTTTCCGGATAAATAGCGACCAACCTGAGATTGATCTGTTCCAAAATAGGCAAGGGCCAGGAAAAAACCACCGGTGATTCCGCTCCAAAAAGTATATTTTTCTTCCGGATCAAAAGAGAAATTAACAATATTCATTTTATCGTTCGCACCTGCAATATGCATGGCGCTGGTAAAGGTCATATCGTTTGGCAGATAATGCAAAATCAGGAAAAAGGTGATAAACATTCCGGACATAATCACAAACATTTGTTGTTTCTGAGTTACATTGACCGCTTTTGTTCCTCCTGAAAAAGTATAAATAATAACCAAAAGCCCGATTATTATGTTCATGATCGTTAAATTCCATCCTAAAAGTGCTGACAGAATAATGGCCGGAGCATAAATAGTCAATCCGGTTCCTAAACCTCTTTGCACTAAAAATAGGATAGCAGCCAATGAACGGGTTTTGACATCAAAACGTTTCTCTAAAAATTCATAAGCGGTATAGACCTTATTTTTATGATATAACGGAATAAAAGTCACGCAAATCACAATCATTGCAATTGGCAAACCAAAATAGAATTGTACAAATCCCATTCCGTCATGATAAGCCTGACCAGGTGTAGATAAAAATGTAATCGCGCTGGCCTGAGTTGCCATCACAGAAAGTCCCACCGTATACCAAGGCGTTTCGTTGTTTCCTAAAATAAAATCTTCAACGTTTTTACTTCCTTTGGTTTTCCAGGAACCATAACCAACAATGAATAAAAGCGTGACAATCAGTACGATCCAATCAAATAGTTGCATAGGTTATGAGTATAATTGCATGATTAAGAAAAAAATCAGGATGTAAATGGCGTTGGCCACCAAAACGTACGTGTAGCTTTTCTTCCATTTTTTTTGTTTTTTGGCTTCCATGTTTTGTGATTTTTATTTCTTTAATTCTTGTTTAGGAGCTTCTATTGGTTGTTTCAGCGAAATAATATTCGAAAGCAATCTGTAAGCACCTGCTACACCTTCCGGTAATTCTCTAAAAAAGCTTAGACCTGTGTAAATATAATATCCTTTTCCATATGGTGCGACTAATAAAGCACCATCTTTAGCCGATTCTCCTTTGTCATGTGACGATATAATAGGAGTGAAGGCAGGGTCATATTGATCTGGGTAATATAAGCCTTGTTCCTGTGTCCATCCTTCAAAATCTTTTTCACTGATTTTATTTGGTGTATTTAAAACGGGATGATTTGGCGCTAAGAAAGTTACTTTCGCATTTTCCTCCGTTACACGATCATTTGAAACTTTTAAAGGATATGGTGCAATCTGATCTGTTACCATTCTGCCGAAAGTATTGTACTGCACAATCATATTTTTACCGCCTTTTATAAAATCAAAAAGTATTTTTTGTTTGTTGGCTAAAGCATTTACAGTATTGTAAGCGCGAACTCCGGTGATAACAGTGCTAAAAGAGTCTAGTCTTTCGGGCGTAATTTCTTCGGGTTTCAAAATGGTAACTTTATAGCCCATTTGAGCCAGACTTTCCGGAACTTCGTCGCCAGCGCCCATAATATAAGCAATGGCATCACCAGAAGTTTTTAAATCGATTCGAATGCATTTTGACTCAGCCGGTTTTAAAACCATTTGTTTGGTAATATGAGGGTAATCAATAATCGTTTCATCTTTGTCAAAACGTTTATTATCCACTATGGCAACTGCTTTTGCAATAGTCTCTTCCTGATTTACAGGAGGTGTAACTTCAAAGTAAAATGTTTGTTCATTTCCTTTTTTGCTTAAAGAAAACGGGATTTGTTTTGGAGAAATAACCCAGCTCTTTTGTAAATCTAATTGTAAATTCCCTGCAATAGCATCTTTTCCGGCACGAACTTTTACCGGAATCATTTTGCTTTTGGTATCTTTAAAGATCAATACTCTTTCAGAAATTGCAGTGGTAACTTCAGGTACAATATCAAGGAAATTGTACATTTCGCCTTTTACGCCGTCATTATATTTGTAAACAACAGTGCGCTCAAACGGAACTTCAACGCCATTGATTTTTATATTAAAAACAACTTTTACTTGCCTGATAATATCCGGAATTCCAATGTTTTCCTGATTTGAAACCGTATACATTCCGACACTTGCTTTTTCTTTAAGCCAGTACGGTTGCGTGTATTCTAAATTTTCAGGAAGCTGAATTTGAAGAATACTTTTCTGGTCGTTATTATTTTTTAAAATGCTGTTTTGAACGGTTGTTTTATTGTCTGGCAAAGAAGTTACGCTTATCAGTTGCATTTCAACCGAACATCTGTTAATTGCTTCAAGGCTTAATTTGATTATACTTCCGGGTGTTGCTTCCTGTTCGGTAGCAACTGCTTCGAGATATAAACCAGAACACGAAGCAATAATATTTTTTATTGCTGTAGCTTTTAAAGGTTTCCAATGATCATCTTCTAAAGCTTCAATCATTGTGTATACTTTTATTAAATCAGGAATGCTTGCCGAAGGATTGCTGAAATCGTATTTTGAAATTATTTTTGAAATTAATTCACCAATTGGTTTTCCGTTTTTAACACGATTCCATGAAGTGTCGATTCCATCAAATAAATTATCTCTTTCTATTGGAGTTTCGCCGTTTATAAGTTCCAGATATTCTGTTTCTTCACCACGAGCACCAGTGCTCCCAAAACCTTGCGATTGATGGCGGCTTCGGCTTAAAGCTGCAATTTCCTGATTTGATTTTCCAATTCCGGTATAATAAACGCCAGTTTCCAATTTGGTAAATTTTGATTTATTGGCTGCATCAAATTTTTCCTGGCTTCCATAAAACCACCATGATGGATTAAAAAATTGACTTTTAACCTGCCATGGTTTTACAAATTTTAATTGTTCCGGATATATTTTAGGATCATTTGTCAATTTAAAGCTTTCGACACTCAACATCGCTGATGATGTGTGATGCCCGTGTGTAGTTCCTGGCGAACGGTGATCAAATCTATTAATGATTACATCTGGCTGAAATTTTCTGATTGTCCAAACTACATCCGCAAGCACTTTATCTTTATCCCAGATTTGTAAAGTTTCATCTGGAGTTTTTGAAAAGCCAAAATCGTTTGCTCTTGAAAAAAACTGTTCTCCACCATCAATTTTTCTGGCTTCGATTAATTCCTGCGTTCTAATAACACCAAGTAATTCACGTAATTGAGGTCCAATTAAATTTTGACCTCCGTCACCACGCGTCAGTGACAAATAACCTGTTCTGGCATTCATTTCGTTTGCCATATACGAAATTAAACGTGTATTTTCGTCGTCAGGATGAGCGGCAACATATAAAACGGAACCTAAAAAGTTCAATTTTTTTATTTGATTGTAAATCTCAACAGAACTTGGTTTTTGTGGTTGTTGTGCAAAAGAAATAGAAATCCCTGTTAAAAAAAAGAAAAGAATTTGTAACTGAATTTTTCGCATAGCGTGTTGTGGTGTTTTTGAAAGAGGTTCAAAAATAGTAATTATATTGTTGAACACGATTTAAATGAAATGTTAATGTTTAGTTATTGAATTTCTTTCAACAAAATTTATTCCAAAAAAAAAAGCTACCAGATATTATCTGGCAGCTTTTAAGAGAATTGATCTAAAAATTTAAATCATGTGGTATTTCTTAGGATTACAGAAATTATTTCAATTTGTTTTCTGTGTCTTTATAATTTCCAGTAATGGTTACACCACTGTTTTTTGTTACTTTTCCGTAAATGGTAATAGAAGAGTCGTTTCCGATAAAGTTAATTTTAGCACCGCTATTTAATCTTAAATCTCCCCAAATCACGACAGAACCTTCAATTTGCAATGTCGCATTACTATTGATAATTAATTCTGTTGGGTTTTGTTGTTGGTATTTACCTTGTGCTAAAGTTCCTCTCATATTAAAAGTTCCTCCGCTGTTTAAAATTAGCGTGTTTTGAACTGATATAGAACCACAATGTGTTAATACTCCACCAGAATTCACAATTACAGAATTAATAGCTGTTGAGCCTGAAAATGATTTTACTTCATTTGAATTCAAAATCAAATCCTGACCTTGATTATAAGTTCCGTAATTAGAACAATTTGCAAATGTAGCGTTTGGTTTTTCCATTTTTATGATTTTCAAACCACCTTTTCCGCTGGCAACATAAATATAATCACCACTAGATTTTACATAATTTGACGAACCTGTAATTCCCACAGTTCCAACTAAACTAAGTTGTGAACCTGATTTGTAAACATTTAATCCAGCAGCACCATTTGCTACAAAAGCATAACCATCATTTACAGATACTGCATTGGTTACATTTTCTTCACCAGCCGTTGTTATACTTAAAGTTTGTAGTTTAGAACCACTGTTGATATCGTATACACCTAAACCATTATATCCTTCAGAAACTAATAATTTTGTACCATCAAAATCCATTGTTCTTTTTGCAGCGCTAACATCTGTAGATGTTGTAAAGCTTTTTTGCAAAGCTAAGCTTGATTCGTTGTAAATATTTACACCTTTAGTTCCGCTTAAAGTAACAATTTTGTCACCACTTACGGCTACAGAACGCAAATCTGCCAACGCAACTTTTCCTGCAATAGCTTTAGATGAACTATTAATTTTAAACAAGCTTCCTGCATCTCCGGTTACAGCAAAATAAGATGATGAATTTGCAGCAACATCAGTTGTAACTTTACCTTCAAGGTTATTAATAGTATATTTATCAGTAAGCAAACCTGAACTCAACTGCATATTGATTACAATTGATGGACTTGTTAAAGTAGCATTCTTGTCAATATCTGTTGCTCCGGCAATAATTAAATTTCCGTTAGAATAAGTAAGCGAAGTAATATCAGTATTAGCAATTAATGCTGATGTTATTAATTTAGGTTTATAAGGATCTGAAACATCGATCACATCAATTGCACCAGAATAAGCATCACCGCTCATTGTATAAGCTACATAAGCATAGTTTCCGTTTACAGCTACGTGATTTGCTTGTAAAGTTCTTCCGTTACTGTCTGTTGGTGGATTTACTTCGGCAATTTGTACTAATGGAAGATCAGTAGTTGACTGACTGCTTTTTAATAATTTTGATGTTGAAGTATTTGTAATTGTAATAACTCCAGAATTTGTGTAATCTAATCTTTTATTCAAAGATGTAATATCACTGTTGATTTCGATATTATTTTCTTTTGCCTGGTTATCATTAGTTTTGTCATCATTGCTATCACAGAATGTGAAAAGTGACATAGCTAAAAACGAAAATAAATAAACGCTCTTTTTCATAATTTCAATTTTGGTTTCAAATATTGTGCAAAGATACGCCATAATTATAGTATAATAAGCTAATTATTAGGAATACTTTAACTTAACAACTTGTATTTCATGTATTTATATGTAATGTTTAATAAATTAACATTTTAACAAAATACTATGCATGCATAAAAAAAGAGTATCAAATTTTTGATACTCTTTTGTGTTGAAAAATAGCTATTTAGCAATTTGTTATCTTCGTCCATGTCCGTGATTATCATGCTTATCATGTTTATCATGATGATCATCGCGATCGTGTTTATCATAATGTTTGTAATCTCTGTGATAATCATGACGGTCATTATATCCATAAACCGGTCTTGGTCTGTAAGGTCTTTGAGGCGCACCATGATATCCTTTGTAGTAAGTTACTCTATGACGATCAAAATACGTGTAAGGTGTTCTTCCATGGTAATCATTTAAAACTACTTTATAACCTCCATATAAATCATAATTTCTATATTGTCTTGGTAAGTAAGTTGCTCTAACCCATCTTCCTCCACCAAAATAAATAAATTGTGATGCTCTAACATCATAGTAAGCTTCAATGTCTGGTAAGTAATAGAATTCTGTTTCTGTGTATCCTGCAGGACCCCAAGCTGGAGGTGTTCCTATATTAACATTAATAGATACTTGGGCTTGCGTGGCATTTGCAACCAAAAGGAATAATCCGGCGATTGCTATTTTTATTGTTTTCATTTTTTTAAAGTTTTAATGTTACTCTTGTTTAGTAATATTCATATACTGTGCCAAAAATGAAAACGAAATGTATTTGGTCGGATAAAATACACACTTTAACGATTTTTAATTCGCTAAGTATTATTTAAGTATTTGATTTTTAAATTGTTTTGAAAAGTTTGAAAAATGAAATAAAATTTAAAATATTTTATCTCTATTTATAATCGACAACTCTTGGTTTTCCAAGTTCAAAATTCTGTAAGCCATAATCTGTTGTTTCAAACGTATTGGTTTTGAAAACATTGTCTCCGTCATTAGGGATAGTAGGGTAGTATGACAGTGACAATTGAAAAGAACTGAAAACTAAATAGTCATTACTGATTACTAAACCAAGAGTGAATTTAGAATACGCTTTATTTCGTCCCATTGCATTATTTGGACTTCCTAAAACAGCAATCGAATAGTTAAAAAACGGATTCATACGAAATCCCCAAAGCGCATTAGGAGAATAAGTTTGAGTTTGGAGCGACAAAACCATTTTATCTGTACCATATATGGCACTGTCGAATCCTGCTAAACCATTTTGCTCGTTTATATTCAATTGATCACCTACAATATCTTCGCGATTTACCCCAATAACAATTCTTGGGTTAACAAATTGTCGTAGTTTCCATTTTCCGATACTATAGAGTTTTGTAAAATAATTACTTTCAATTGCAAAGGCTGTTTCATAAGTTTTAGACTGATGAAAAAAAGTGCCTGCTTCAAAATTAGTACTAAAAAATCCCCATCTATAATAGTTTCCAAAAGAAAATTGTCCACCTATGTAAGGTCGCCACATTGTATTTTTATATTGATAGCCGAGTGTAATCCCATAAATTCGACCAATGGGAACGTCTTCTGTTTGTCCATTTCTAAAAATGTAACTGTCTTTGATAAATTTTCTGGTGTTAAGTCCTATTCCGGATAGTATTAACTTTTCGTCCGAATAAAAGTGTGTCGGATCGTATAGATCGGAGGGACTTTCGCTAAAATTCACATTTAAAAAACGTGCTGATACAATTAGATTTGTTATGCCGCCATTTTCGGTTTCAAATACCTTCGTTGCGTGTCCTGCCCAAAAATCCTGAAAATTGTACTTGAAAGGCTGATATTCATAAGTCATATCTGGAGCCTGCAAAGTATCTTTCCTGAAGATCTGTCCCACATATACTCCTCCTGCCCATTTTGTTAATGGAGAATAAAACAAACGTTCAATATTTATGGTCTTTTTATAATTATTGTCAAGATCCATATCATAATGAAGGGTTGTTCCGATATAAGTGTTTTTAATATTCGGAACCGTATAGGTTACATCATTACCGTTTCGTCCGTCGTCGAAACGATTTGTAAAACGATATTCTAATTGTTGGCCTGACCCAAAAAAATCTTTTTCTTTAAATCCAACTGAAACCTGGTTGCTGGAGATTGAAAATCTCGGAATTGTACTCCATGAATCTAAAACCCTAATGGTAACATCAACAGAATCAGAAGCTACACCAACTAATTCATGTGTAACCCTAACTGCAGTGACATACTTTTGAGCACGAATTAAACGCTCCGATTCCTGCACTTTATAACTGTCGTAAGCTGAATTCTTTTTAAATAACAATAAGTTTGTAATCGCAATTCTTTTCGTCTTTAAATGCAGCCGGTTTCCTGTTCTTTCTCCCCAGTTTTTGGGTACCTGAGTCGTATCGGTAAGTGAATGCCCAAAAGGATCTAAAGTAATAATGTTTATTTTTCTAATGATTTTACCGTTATAGTCAGCTGAATCATGTGGAATAATTAAATCTTCTTTCTTTCGGGGTTTTTTACTTCTGAAAAGTAATTTATGAAGTGTTTGCGTAAATTTATTTTTCTTAGAGTAATTTCTAATCTTAGTATAAATTTCAGTACTGTCTTTTTTACCTTTACTGTCTTCTTTTTTAGAATCTACCTGTGCTTGTGCAATTTGCATACAGAAGCATAATGAGATAAAAAATACTATTTTTTTAATTAGAGACATTCAGGTAGTTTTTTTGCTATATAATGGATGATTTTTGTATGAATATAAGTAAAATAAGAGAGATACGATTATTATGGGTTTACTTTTACTTCAATTTTAGGTTTTCTAACCCGCCAGGTAAATTTTCGAGGCATATGGTTGCCCATCAAATAACCCCAAGGTTCTAAGGACTCAATTCGCTCAAAAATAATTTTCAAAATAGCCAATAACGGAATTGCTAAAAACATACCCGAAATTCCTGCTGCTGCACCTCCAACAATGATTCCCATAATCGATACAAAGGCATTGATCTCAACTTTCGAGTTAATAATAAGTGGCACAAGCAAATTATTATCAATTAACTGAACCACAACGTTAACGAGCAAAATGCTCAAAATTATCGACATTTCCGGAGTTCCGGTTAAAGAAGCTAAAAGGGTTATAACGCCAGCAATTGCAATCCCGATATAAGGTATCAAATTTAAGATTCCGGTTATTAATCCTAACAGAATAAAATACTTAACACCAACAATCCAAAGGCCTAAACCTGTTAGAACTGAGACGACAACCATTTCTAATAACAAACTAACAATGTAATTGTTTATTGAAAGTCTTATTTGCGACAAAATATCTTTTAAGGCAGCATGGTCTTCTTTATTAACTAATTTTGCCAGAAAAAGAATAAAATGGTCTTTATATAGTAAAAACAAAAAGGTGTAAATTGGAATTATAGTACAATCTATAAGTAAATCAGTAATAGATAAAATAGCCGAACCAACCGTAACGGCACCTCCATTTTTTACTGAATCTTTTGTTACCGTGTCAATATATTTTTTTTGCTCTCCAATGCTTATGTGAAAATTCTCTTTTACAAATTTATGCACTTCTGTGATGAAGTAATTTGTATTCTTTTTTATGGCATCAAAATCGTTTGCAATATCCTTAACCTGATAAGAGATGAAAACTAATATGCCCACAATAAATGCAGCGAATATAAGCACACAAATTATCGCAGCAAGATGCCGGGGAAATTTAAATCTTACATTTAATAAAGTAAAAATAGGGAGTAATAAAACAGCAAATAAAAAAGCCATTAAAACAGGGGTAATGATATCTTTTCCTAGGCAGAATATAGCAGCAAAACAAATTAAACTTACAAGTATAAGGGAAAGTTTAGCATAAAATGGCAATTGTATTGAACGAATCATTTTGGTAGAAAAATTAGGTTTAATAATCTGAACAGATCAAAACAAAATTCTTTATTTTTTCAAAAAAAAACGTTCTACGTTTCTATGTTAACGTTACAAAATTCCCATTCTGTTTTTTAATCAAAAAACTCTTTGTCTTCGTATTTTATTGGCATTATTGAGATTCCTTTTTGAAGTAGCAAATTATTCGGAAAAATAATTCGTTCGCCTTCTTTAGTCTTTAAATTAATGTGGAAAGCGCTGATATCTTCAATTTCAGCTTCTATTGGAAAATCTTTATCGTGAATTTTAATCGTATCGCCAATTCTGAAAGGAAAGGAGAAGAACAAAATCATTCCTGAAGTTATATTACTCAAAATAGACCATTGCGCAAACATGGCAACACCAATTACCGTAGCGATTGATGAAACAGTAATAAAAATATCTTTTGTGTCAACACCCCAAATTACGATTAAGCTTATAGTGACCAAAATATTCATTAAAATGTGAATGTATTTGATTACCAAATTTGTTCTGTGTTCTAACAATTGACTGCTGCTGGCGTAACGACGAATCAGTTTGGCAATAATCATCCTTAAAGCCACTAAGGCCACAAGAAGTATTATTGTTGTTAAGATTTCCTGACTATATTCTTTAAAAGAAAACATATTTAATTTTTACACTAAAGTACTCAAATATTCGTAAACTTTGGCTGTCGGTAGTCCCATAACATTAGTATAAGAACCTTCTACTTTTGCAACTGCCATAAAACCAAACCATTCCTGAATACCATATGCACCCGCTTTATCATAAGGTTTGTAGTTTTCTATGTAATATAAAATAGCTTCGTCTGATAAATCATTGAAAGTTACTTTTGTACTATCATGTAAAAGGGTAGAAGCAGTATTTGTTTTAAAACAGACAGATGTAATTACTTCATGAGTAGTATTTGACATCGATTTGATCATTTGAAAAGCTTCTTCTGCACTTTTTGGTTTCCCTAAAGCTTTATTTTGATGCCAAACAATGGTATCGCTGGTAACCAATATTTCATTTTCTTTGAGCTCTCCTTCAAAGGCACTGGCTTTTAATTCGGCTAAAAAATCAGTTATTTCAACTGCTTTTAGTTCCGGCGGATAAATTTCTTCTATATCTTTAAGTCTGATTTCAAAATCCAGATCCAAATCTTTGAAAAATTGCTGTCTGCGAGGTGAACCCGAAGCCAGAATTAGGGTATATTTTTTTAATTTTTCTTTAAGCATTGTACTTAATATTTATGGTGATTACCAGAATTGAGAGAATTCCGAAAAGTAAAATCAATTTTAAAACCATACTTAAATGGTGAAATTCTTTTTGAGATTTGGAACCAAATATTTTTACAATAAAATATAAAAGTGGCGCCAGTACAAAAGCAAAGGCATATAGTGTAACGATTAAAAGATCGTTTTCCATGAAATATTTGTTGATATAAAGCAGCGATAAAATAAATGGAATAATTGCAAATCCTAATGCAATTTTTGCAGCTCTACTTATTCCTATTGCAATTGGCAACGTATTCATTCCTTGGTTATAATCTCCATTTACATCTTCTATATCTTTAACTATTTCACGAATAAAATTAATCATGAAAGCAAACAAAGCATAATCAATTAATATTGAAAACAAACTAGCCATTTGCGCCTGATTGTCTGCATTCGTTGCAGGAAAAATGTCAAAAACACCAATGATAATAACACTCAATGCTAATAATAAAGCTACTACGAAATTCCCAACAAGCATGATTTGTTTTAGGGTTGTAGAATAGAAATAGAGCAAAGAAGCAATCAGAATGAAAATTGTAGCAAAACCAGGTCTCATTATTACATTTGACAAATAAAATCCAATAGCAACGCCAGTAATATTTAATCCGAAGTAAATATTATAAGCTCTGGTTTCAGAAATTCCTTTTCCGATAATAACATCATTAGGTTTATTGATACTATCTGAGGCAACATCAAAAATATTATTGATTACATATCCTGCTGCGGCCAATAAAACGGTACTCAAAACTAATAATCCGTATTGCCAGTCAGTCAAAGCCAAAGGAATATCTTGCTGCTTTAAAAACGAGTAACGAAATAAAAGCTGCATAAAAGCAAGCATCAATAAATTTTGGTATCGAATAAGTTTGAGGTATTTCATATTTAAGGTTCTGAGGGGCTAAGTTGCTAAGATTCTTAGGTTTTTACTAAATTGTGATTGACAATGAAACTAATTTATAATTATTTTTAATCGTGTTTCCCATTAAAATATTCCATCCATTTTCCCTGCACTTTCATTACTTGTTCAATTACATCTCTTGCAGCGCCTCTGCCTCCTTTAACGTGTGAAATGTAGCGGCTAATATTTTTGATCTCAGGGCTTGCATCTTGCGGACAAGTTGGTAATCCAACTAATTTCATAACATGAAAATCCGGAATATCATCTCCCATATACAATACCTGTTCTGGTTTGATACTATTAATATTGGTATATTCTTTAAAGGTTTCAACTTTGTCAGGTGTTCCTAAATGAATGTCGGTAATTCCTAAATTTTGTAGTCTAATGCGAACGCCTTCATTGCTTCCGCCAGAAATAATGCAAACATTATAGCCACTTTCTACAGCTGCTTTCATGGCGTAACCATCACGAATATTCATTGTGCGAAGAATTTCTCCTTCATTGGTTACAAAAACGGAACTGTCTGTAAGTACGCCATCAACATCAAAAACAAACGTTGTGATGTCATTCATTATTTCTTTATAACTTTTTGCCATTATGCTGTATAGATTGTGTTAGTATTTTATAAATATTCTTTTGATTTTCATTGTTTAGATACTCCAAATGTGCTTCAATTGTACTAGAATCATTGCGTTTCGCAGGTCCGGTTTGTGCATCAATTGGATCTAAAGTTTTAATTTTTTCAGCCGTTTCCTGAATTAGTGGTTTTAAAATTTCAAATGAAACCTGATTGGCATCACAAATTTCCTGACCTATCTGATAAAGATGATTCGTAAAATTATTCACAAAAACTGCCGCTACATGCAATGCTTTTCGTTGTTCTGAATTTATTGGAAAAACGGCATTTGAAATGCTTTTGGCGACCGTATCTAAAATACGAAAATCAAAGGTGTTTTCGGCTTCTAAACATATCGGAATTACAGAAAAATCAATATCCTTATTTTTGGAAAAAGTCTGCAGCGGATAAAAAACACCTCTGCGGTTTTTATTATCCAAAGTATTAAGTGAAGCAGTACCTGAAGTATGCACTACAAGTTGGTTGTTAAAAGGTAAATTTTGTGAAACTTCGGCAATGCCGTTATCTGAAACAGCAATAATGTACAGATCAGCTTCTTTTAAATCTTCAAAATCATTTACAATTTTATCGTAATCAATAAGAGAGCTCAAAGTTTCTTTTTTCCTCGAAAATACCTGTACAATTTCGACGGCTTCACTTTTAGAGAAAGCCTTTATTAAATGCTGCGCAACATTTCCGGAACCAATTAACGTTATTCGAATCATATGGCAAAATTAACATTATTTTTTTTAAAGTGGATTGCTTTTAGACGGTTTGTCTTACGTTTAAAAACCTGTTTATTAATTTAGGTTTTATACAAAAAGAAAACCCGTTACTTAACTATTTATAAGTAACGGGTTTATTCTGAATTTTAGTGTAATTAAAGTTTTACGGCTCCTTTTGAAACGGCTTCGCTAATAGTTGTTTTTTTAGCATACTCTGTTTTTTTAGAAGAAATCAATTCTATTTTTTCACTCGCAGCACCATCAATTGTAACGGCTTTTGGCGAAGTAGAGTTAAATTCAACATCTTTTAACGTCATATTTTTTCCGTTATAGATTTCAAATATCGTTGGACTTTTAATATCTAATTTTGCATTCATAATTTTAATTCCGTTCGCATCAATTATAGAAAAACCTTTTTCAGCGGTAATAATCAAATTAGACAGCTCAATATTTTGAAGATTCATTTCAGGTAAACCTTGTAAAAACACAGCTTGTTGGGCACCTTTAATAGTAATATTTTTTATGGAGATGTTTTTAAACTGCGGTGTTTCTTCATTTACCGGAACTACCTGAGTTTTAATTTTCGTATCTCCTTCGGCCAATGTTTCTTCGATAGATTTTCCTCCATAATAAAGGTTGAAAGAAATTGCCTGAGATGGAATATCAGTCATGAAAATATCCGAAATAAAGATGTTTTCAACAACTCCGCCACGACCTCTGTTACTTTTAAAACGAAGTCCAACGTCAGTTCCCATAAAAGTACAGTTCGAAACGTGCAGGTTTTTTACGCCACCGGACATTTCACTTCCAACAGTTACACCGCCGTGACCGTGATATACAATATTATTTTTCACAATAATATTTTCGCATGGAATGCCTCTTTCACGACCATCTTTATCTTTTCCAGATTTGATGCAAATGGCATCATCACCAACATCAAAACTAGAATTTTCGACCAGTACATTTTTGCAGGATTCAACGTCAAGGCCATCTCCGTTCTGAGAATACCAAGGATTTCTGACCGTAACATTACGAACAATTAAATCTTCTACCATCAAAGGATGGATATTCCAGGCTGGTGAATTTTGAAAAACAGGTCCGTCAAAAAGAACTCTTTTGCTATTTTGAATGCTCACCATTACCGGACGAAGAAAGTCATGAATGGCTTCAAATTCTTCTTTGGTTTTTAAATCCAGACGTACATTTTGATCTGCACCAACAGAAGCTTTCATAAAAGTTTCAGAGGGATACCAGCTTTCTTTTTTGTCATTTAAAACACCACCTGAAGCGACAAATTTTTTCCATTGACTTTCAGTTAGTTTGCTTTTTTTAACTTGTCTCCAAACTTCTCCGGAACCATCCCAGACACCATTTCCCGTAAAGGCAATATTTTCAAGGTTTTTACCATAAATAGGAGAGATGCAACGCCACGTATTTAATCCTTCAAAACTGGTTTGAATAAGCGGATATAAACTCTTGTCCGTTGAAAATTTTATTAGGGCGCCAGTTTCGGCATGCAATTCTATATTACTTTTTAAAATAATTGGGCCAGTCAGCCAGATTCCTGGTGGGATAATGATTTTTCCACCACCTTTTTTTGAAACGGCATCAATGGCATCGACGAAAGCCTTAGTATTTAAGGTATACCCGCCATTTATAGCTCCAAAATCTTTTATGTTTACTGTATTATTTGGAATTTTTGGTTCCTGAATTTTTGCCATTTTAAATTCAATGTTTTCGTAAGAATCATAAGGTTTTGAATTTTGGGCAGTTACATTCATTGACCAGTTTGACAGCAAAACGGTCAGGGCAATAAAGAGGAAGTTAATTGGTTTTGTTTTCATGCTTTTAATTATATGAAGGTTGGTTGTTAGTAGCTAATTCTTATAAATGAGTTTGTTTTTTAGTAATATCAAAAAAATAACTAGCATAAAAAACAAATACATAATGTAATCGATTACACAAATCTAATAAAAAATATTTAGTATCAAAGAAATTATTAAACTGTATTTACATTATGATTGTTAATGAAATTTAAATATCAAAGTATTCTTTTTTGGTTTTTATTAACAAAAGGCAAATATTGAAACTCAACATTTTTAAGTACTTTTGTGGCACTTTTATACAATGTAATTCCTCAGAAATGAATAAAAAAATATTCTCTTTTTTGTTTTCTACACGATTAATGGCCGTTCTTTTTTTAACATTTGCAATCGCAATGGGTGTTGGAACTTTTATCGAAAGTAAGTACAATACTGATACTGCCAGAATTTTAATTTACAATACATGGTGGTTCGAGGCTATAATGGTCTTTTTCCTAATCAACTTCTTCGGAAACATCAAACGTTACCAATTACTAAAAAAGGAAAAATGGGCAACATTATTACTACATATTGCCTTTATTTTTATTCTTTTAGGAGCTTTTATTACGCGCTATATTAGTTATGAAGGTATGATGCCCATTCGTGAAGGCGCTGCAGAAAATCAAATTTATTCAGACAAAACCTTCCTTACTGTCTTTGCAGACGGAGAATATAAAGGAGAAATGAAACGCAGGGTTTTTGAGAAAAGTCTTTTATTTTCACCTGTTACTAATAATGATTTTACGCTTTCAGGAAAATTTGATGAAACTCCTTTTGAAGTTTCGTACGTAAACTATATAATGGGAGCTAAAGAAACCGTGAAACCAGATCCTAAAGGAACTTTATATATTAAATTGGTTGAAGCCGGAGCAGGCGGACGTGAAGAACATTACTTAAAAGAAGGTGAAGTTCAGAATATTCACAATGTTTTATTTGCTTTGAATAAGCATACTGATGGTGCAATCAATATCACTACAACGGGAGAAAAATATACGATTCAAACACCTTTTGAAGGAGAATTTATGCGAATGGCAGATAAATTGAAGGGAACTGTTACAAAAGATAATGTACAGCCTTTAATGATGCGTTCTTTATACAGCATTGGCGATATCCGAATTGTTTTTCCTGATCCTGCGGTTAGAGGGGTTATTGACTATGAATCAAATAATGATTTTAAAGCAAAATCACATCACGATGCTTTAATTGTAACTGTAAAAGCAGACGGAGAAGAAAAACAAGTACGCCTTTTAGGTTCTAAAGGTTCAGTAGGAGAGCCACAAACCGTTAAAATTGGAAAAGTTGAATATAGTTTATTCTACGGAAGTAAAGCTTATGTTTTACCGTTTAAGGTAAAATTAAATGATTTTATTGCTACCAAATATCCGGGAACAGAAAAAAGTTATTCTTCTTTTGAAAGTAAAGTTACTGTTCAGGATTCTGCTGAAACTTTTGATGCCAGAATTTATATGAATCACGTTTTAGATTATAAAGGTTACCGTTTTTTCCAATCTTCATTTGATCCGGATGAAAAAGGAACAGTACTTTCGGTAAACCACGATTTCTGGGGAACTTCAATTACGTATTTAGGATATTTTATGTTATTTTTTGGATTGATGGCCATTATGTTTACCAAAGGTTCTCGTTTTACAGATTTAAAAAGAAAATTAGAGAAAGTAAAAGAGAAAAAAGAAAAACTGATTACTATTTTGGTTTTAATGATCAGTTTGAGTGGTTTTGCACAAGCACCACACGTTCACACTCCTGGTCATGATCACAATCATACTGCAGATCCAAACGATCATGCTAATCATGTTACCGCACCACCAAGTCAAAAGCAACTAGATTCATTATTGTCAATTTACAAAGCTCCGGAAGAGCATGCAGCCAAATTTGGCCGTTTGATTATTCAGGATGCCGGAGGTAGAATGAAACCAATAAATACGTTTTCATCTGAATTGTTGAGAAAGGTAAGTCAAAGCGATACTTATAACGGAATGAATTCTGATCAGGTATTTTTGTCTATGACACAATATGCCCAGGTTTGGATACAAGTTCCGATCATTTATCTTAATACAAAAGATGATAGTATTCGTAAAATTATTGGTATTGAAAAAGGGATGAAATTAGCACCTTTTGTAAAGTTCTTTGATGAAAACGGAAATTATAAACTTGCACCTTATTTAGATGCTGCTTATAAAGCAGGAAATCCAAATAGTTTTGAGAAAGACTTTATCGAAGCAGATAAAAAAGTAAACTTGATGGAATCGGCATTAAGCGGAAGTATTTTGAAAATTTTCCCGATTCCAAACGACCCAAATAACAAATGGATTTCTTATTTAGAGATTGAACACGCTGGTTTAAAAGGAATGGATGCCACTTATGTGAAGCAAATTCTGCCTTTGTATTTCAGTGCACTAAATAATGGATCAATTTCAAAAGATTTTAAAACTGCCGATCAATTAGTAGAAAGCATCAACGGTTTTCAGAAGAAATTCGGAAGTAAAGTACGTCCAAGTGAACAAAAAATTGATCTTGAAATTGCGTATAACAAATACAATATTTTACCAAAAATGTTCTATTGGTATTCGCTTGCAGGAATCTTTATGTTGATTTTTACACTTTTTAGTATCTTTTTTGATAAAAAGTGGTTGCGTATCACCGTAAATGGTTTTCATATATTAATAGGAATCATATTTGCGTTTCATACTGTAGCTTTAATTGGACGTTGGTACATTTCAGGTCACGCACCTTGGAGTAACGCTTATGAGGCAATTGTATATGTGGCGTGGTCGACAATGTTCTTTGGATTGGCTTTCGATCGCAAATCAAAACTTACAGTAGCATCTGCAGCATTTGTGACGGCAATGATTTTCATGGCATCAAACGCAAACTGGATTGATCCTGAAATTGCAAATTTACAACCTGTTTTGAATTCGTATTGGTTAATGATTCACGTGGCCGTTATTGTGGCAAGTTACGGACCTACCGCACTTGGAATGATTTTAGGTTTTGTGTCCCTGATATTGATTTTCTTCACTAATGAGAAAAACAAAGCCAAAATGGAATTAAACATCAAAGAAATAACCTATATCAACGAAATGTCAATTACAATTGGTTTGATCATGCTGACTATTGGTAATTTCTTAGGAGGACAATGGGCTAACGAAAGCTGGGGACGTTACTGGGGATGGGATCCAAAAGAAACCTGGGCTTTAATCTCGATTATGATTTATGCGTTTGTAATTCACGCACGTTTTGTACCATCTTTGAGAGGAAAATGGTTTTTTAACCTAATGACGATGTATGCTTTTGTTTCAATTTTGTTTACCTATTATGGAGTAAATTTTCACTTAGTTGGATTACACTCCTACGCTAGTGGAGAAGCGCATTCATTAAGCTGGGTTTATTATTCATTGGGAACAATTACTTTAATTGGAATTGTTACTTATCCAAAATACCGTAAATATTACAAAACTAAAAAAGTCAAAAAATAGATAATTATTTCGGAGTAATTATTAATTCATAAAAAAGGTTCAACGCAATGTTGAACCTTTTTTTATGAATTATTTTTAGGCAAACTTATTTTTGTTTAATGAAAAAATAGGTTTTGAATGTTTAAGAGAAATATTTTTTTCTAAACCAAAAAGCAACATTTACTAAAGCAATTAAAGCTGGAACCTCCACTGCGACTGGCTTACAATGATTTAGGGGCATATCATTTTTTTATTTCAGAAAAAACATAAAACATTTCAGTTCCAATTTGCAAGCTTCGTTCCTGATATTTTTCAGTTTGTTGGGGTGAATTATCAAAAGCTTTTGGATCTTCAAAAGTAATTGGAATACGTTTTTCTGCTCCCGCAATAAAAGGACAGCCGTCATCAGCTTGTGAGCAAGTCATAATGGCGGCAAAACCGCTTTCCGGATTGAAAACTGCATCATATGTTTTTGAAAATCCGATAACCGGAGATTGTGTTGCTGCAAATTTGATAGCATAAACAGGATTATTTCCTTCAGAAAGTATTTCAATATGAAACCCTGATTTTTTCAGGGTTTCTGCAACTTTTGGAAATAGAGCAGTAGCTTCTGTTCCGCCGGAATAACAAAAAACATTTTTCACGTCAAAATAATAAGCTGCTGTTTGTGCCCAAATCTGAGATAAATGACTGCGTCTTGAATTGTGAGTGCAAATAAAATTTAATCTAATTTCGAGATTATCATTTGCTTTCGACTGGATAAAATCAATCAAAGGTTGTAATGTTTCTTTTCTTTCTGTTGTAATCTGTCCAAAATCAAATAAAGAAACGATTTCATTTAATTCAGGAAATAAGGTGCTTGAATTTGACATTTTTATAGAATCAATTAGCAACATCCGGCACCAGGTGTGCAAGAATTAGCAGTAGCGGCGTTTAATTGCGTAAGTTTAAATTTTGATTTTTCTGATGGAATTCCACATTGCTCCTGTGCCAGGCAAGCAGTATTTTTATTGATTAATTCAAAATTTTTTCCATTGAAATCCAAATCATATTTACCAATAGTAGTATCCTGATATTCCACTTCAATTTCAAAATCTTCTATGCCCAGAACTTTTTCAGAAAGTTCGATGATATGAATTAATTTTTGTGGTTTTAAACGGTGTTCAAAATCATTAGCATCCCAAAGCTGGAAATTCACAACGGTTTCTTTTCGAACTGTTCCGCCGCAATCAATAAAGTTTTTAGTAATTAAACCGACTTCGGTCACATGAAAATGTTCCGGAACAAAGCTTCCGTTTGGTAATTGAAAATTTACTGTTTCAACAGTAGTAAGTAATTTTTTAATTTCTGAAAGTTTCATAATAATTTGATTTAATAATTAACAACATTCTTTTTTATTTTTCTCAATATGAAGCGTGATAATTTGAAAGAAACCTTTTATTTTTTCAAAACCAGTTTCATTTATACAGTAACAAATCGCGTTTCCGTCAATGTTACCTTTGATTAAGCCGGCATTTTTAAGTTCTTTTAGGTGTTGTGAAACTGTAGGCTGCGAAAGAGGCAATTCGTTTACAATATCACCACAAATGCAGGTATTTACTTTTAACAGATATTCTATAATAGCAATTCGCGCCGGGTGACCTAATGCTTTTGTCAGAATAGCTAATTCGTTTTGTTGATCCGTAAAATGATCAGATTTACTTGCTCCCATTGTTTTATATTTATATTGCAATATTACGATATTGATAGAAATAAAAAAAGAAAATAATATTTTATTTTCTTTTTTTATTCTTACTCAAAATCTATTTCGGAAGTTTTCCCATAATTGCAAGTGCTGTAATCAAGATAATTAAAAAACAAATCCAAAAAATAATATGACTTAATATGGTCAAAAAGAAGGCTTTTGTTTTTGACATTTTATTAAAAAACTGAACATTGGTCCAAAAGATTAATAGGAGGCCAATTATATAAGTTATCGTTGTAAACTTCTCCCCATGATGTGTACTATTTAAATACAATAAGATCGGAAATGTCAAAATTTGC
The DNA here is from genome assembly GCF_002217275.1 of Flavobacterium frigidimaris. Lineage (NCBI taxonomy): Bacteria > Pseudomonadati > Bacteroidota > Flavobacteriia > Flavobacteriales > Flavobacteriaceae > Flavobacterium > Flavobacterium frigidimaris. The sequence continues at coordinate 74,041 of NZ_MUGV01000006.1, read as the reverse complement.
ACAAAAAGTCTTTGTGAAGCTTTAAAGGTATTCAGAACAAAAAATTCAAAAAAATTGTAACCTTGTTTTCTAAATGCTATATAAGTTCCAATGGTATAAATAGGAATAGTTGCAATAGTTGTCCATGCAAAGTGATTGGCAGTCCATTCGCCAAAATCATGTAAGTCTACACCTGAATCAGTATCCTTTGGAAATAAATCAATATGGTAATAATGAAATAGAAAACCATAAAAAGCCCCAAGAACTGCAACTAATGATAAAGGTTTAAAATGTTTGACACGTTTTCCTTCAATGAATTCTCTGATGGTATGTCCTGGTCTTGTAAATAGCTGTTTTAAAGAATATGGAATTCCTGCATCAAAATGTAACAACCCATGTTGAATATCATGCCACAAAAAATGTGCATTAATTTTATGTGTATCAGCAGGCTGCCCACAGTTATTGCAATAATGACCAGTGAAAACCTGATGACAGTTTTTGCAGTTTATTTCCATTCTGTTTCTATTTTTTTTAATTCGGATTATTTGATCGTATTTTTATTCCAGCCATTTGGGAACATAATTGCCAATAGTACTACAATTAGTAAAAAGTTATATTCCATACCATTTCTTCCTCCACCAACAACAAACCAGCCTTCTTTAAAATGAACTGTAATAATCCCCATAATCAACACAAAGATGGTTACAAATCCGGCCAGTTTTATAAATTTATTCAGAATTAAAAGCACTGCTGCTACAACATGTGATAATTTAATTGACCAGGCCAGAAATACGCCAAAAGGAGCGAAGCCTATCTGATTCAAAAATAAATTTCCGAAATCATTTATTCCATTATTAAACATTCCAAAAACGGAATGGGTTAAAAGTATTATGGCAACAGCAATTCTTAATAATAAAGTTCCGTTCATGATTTATTTTTGTTTGTTAGTGGAATTAAAAATAATAAAAAAACGCACATTAAATAAATTAATATGCGTTTTGAATTTTGCCAGGCTACGTTTTTAAACTTTTCCTAAAGTATATAATTGTGTCATTGTTGGTGTTAAGCTTCCTCCGGCTGGTTCAAGCGTAATTCCAAAGGCTTCAGCTTCGTTGGTGCGATCTACAGCAAAGATTTTATTTGAGTTTCCTTCAAAGTCGCTCAATAAACCAATGCTCGTTGGCGTAAGCACCGGACTTAATTTTAAAGCCCAAACCTGGTAAACCATTCCTTTTGGTGGTTTTGGCAAACCTGCAGCATCAATATAAGTAGTTTTAGTGTCTTTGTTCCAATATACTTTTGCAAATGATGTTGGTGAAACTGTTTGACCACCAAGAGTTACTCCGGTATTTTTAATATCTCTAACGATGGTTAAATTTTTCTCGGTTTCTTTATTTTGTTGATCTAAGTAAGCAAAATCTCTTTCAATTTTATTTTTTTCATTACCAACAGTTGCAATTGCATCTTTGGTTTTTGTTAGTTCTAAAGTTTGGTATCCAAGTCCTAAAAGTAATAAAACTGCAGCAGCCCAGCCCACATATTGTGACCATTTAGAAGTTGGCTTCATTTCGACTACTTTACCATGTTTCAGTTCTAAACGTGCTTTGATTTTCTCGAAATTGGCTACCGAATGGAAAGGAGAGAAGCTCGATGATAAAGCTACAATAGCCTTTTCTATCGCAATAATTTCCTGATCCATTTCCGGATTTTTTTTAGCCATTTCAGCTATTTCTATATTTTCAGTTTCGGTTAACAAACCATAAACGTATAGTTCTAGAATTCCTGAGTCAATATATTCTTGTGCTTCCATTATATTTTTAAATAATTACGTAAATCGTTAATACAGTTTCTGTTTTGCGTTTTGATAGTTCCCAATGGCATTGCCAATTCTTCTGAAGCTTCTTGTTGGGTATATCCTTTAAAAAATAATAAATCAATTATTTCTATACATTTTGGTTTCAGTTTTTTGACGAATTCCTGAATTCCAATAGTATCAATTCTATTCACTAATTTATTACTGTCGTCTAACAGATGTACGAAATTATCTGAGGGAAGGTTTTTTTGACTGTTATTAAAATCTTTAGATCTTAACTTGTCGATAGAGGTATTACGAGCGATATTAAGGATCCACGTATAAAATCGGCCTTTGCTTTCATTATATGAATCGATGTTTTTCCAGATTTTGACAAAAACTTCCTGCAAAACATCTTCAGCTTCTTCTCTGTTACGTATTAAAACATTAATTACCGAAAACAAACTTTTCGAATACATATCATACAAGTGGGTAAAAGCTCTTTCGTCTTTCTTGTAGATCAAAACTAATAATTCTTCTTGACTCATAGATTTAAGGTTTTTTAAGTTTAAACAAAATTTATTAAACAATATTGTAATACCTGAGATAAAGATAATTGATTTTTTTTTGAAAAACGCATTTTTTTTAACAGTCAAATCCCTAGTAAAATAAGGGGTTTTAAAAAAAATAGTATTTTTTTTCATTTTTTTTAAACCAAAAACAATCCAATTACGTAAATGCTATTATAACATGAAAATTACTGCCTGATAAAATAGCAATTTTTATAAAAAGCTCTTTTTGTTGCGCTATAATGAGCATGTTAAGAATAAAACAGTAATAGTTATTTTAACATTTGTTTAAAGAATTTTTTAGGTTTAAAAACGATAAAAAATAGAAAGCTATGAAAAATCTGAATAAATTAAAAATTTTAATTGTAGGTCTGACTACGGTTTTGGCGTTATCAAATTTTAATAGCCATAATCCCCGAAAAGGAATTGTCAGGCTTTATAATTCGGTCTTAAATGGTTCAGTTTGTCAAAGTGATTTTATTCAAATAAATACATAAGATTCAATAGTTGATGTCCTCGGACTTCCAACCCGAAAATTATTTGCAGACTGTATTTTCCAGATTAAAACGAATTAGAATTTTCCTTATACATGCCACTAGAAAAGATCAGCTGGGGAATATGAATTAGAGTTTTAAAATAATTTTCAATATAACCGGGAGGCATCAACTATAATAAAATATAAAGTAACTATAAAATAAGATTCAGGATAGCACCAACTTTTATTTTATAACATAAATAGGACAATATTAATTCATGGTTTGATTTGTTTGTATGGGGAGAAGCCTAACGTCTGATTAACGTTAGGCTTCGTTTTTTTATTTAACTTATGTTTAATAAAAATAAAGCAATCAAATTCTTTCCGTAAAATAGATTTTAACTAATTTTATAAAAAATTAAACGATGAACAAAATAGCATTTTTAGTTTGTAGTGCAGTCTTTTTAATGGCAGCACAACTTCAGGCTCAAACAAGTATCAATAAATCTAAAACAGAAAAAGTTATGGGAAAACAAACCATCTATCAATTTAAAGTGGAAGATTTATCAGGAAATACTTTTGATTTTGCTTCTTTAAAAGGAAAAAAAGTCATGATTGTAAACACCGCATCAAAATGCGGATTAACGCCTCAATATAAAGATCTTGAAGCTGTTTACAAAGAGTATAAAGACAAGGGGTTTGTAATTGTAGGTTTCCCGGCAAATAACTTTGCTTCTCAGGAACCAGGTACAAATGAAGAAATTCAAACGTTTTGTCAACAAAATTATGGTGTAACTTTTCCAATGATGGACAAAGTATCTGTAAAAGGTGACGATATGTGCGAGGTTTATAAATTCTTAACGCAAAAATCTAAAAACGGTTTACAGGATTCTGAAGTGGAGTGGAATTTTCAAAAATACCTAATCAACGAAAAAGGAGAGTTAGTAAAAGTGATCAAACCAAAAACACTAGTTACAGAACCAGAAGTAATCAATTGGATTAAAAGTTAATTCAAAATGATCTAAACCAAAAAATCCACAAACTTGAATGTAAATTCAGGTTTGTGGATTTTTTTTATTTACGATTAATCAGTTTCAACCTTTCAAAACCTCAATAATTCTTTTTTCAATAGCCGGTTCTGAATCTGAATGTCCGGCATCTTCAATATACAAAACAGTTCTTTTAAGTTTATGATGGAATGTTTCAGCATATTCAACCGGACAAATTGAATCCTGTTGTCCATGAATGATGGTTACCGGAATATCATCGAGAACATACGTATTATTTAGAATGTAGTTTTCTTCAATAAAACATTTATTACTTAAATAATACGCTTCCATAATCGCTAAGGATTCAAACGGAAATTCTTCAATAATAGCTTTGATCTCCTTTTCCGTGATTCCTTTTTTAAAAATAGATATTTCGTAAAATACCCATTCATAACAATAAAAAAACCTGTTTTCTACGGTTCCATTCAGCATTTGATCCAAATAATATTCAGATATACTTACAGCTGAATCTATTGGAACATTGTGCTTAAATCTGCTCCATTCCTTCGGGAATTCATTTTCAACTCCACCATTTAGATAATGATTTATCGATTTTTTGTCACCTAAAAAAACACCTCGTAATAAAAGGCTTTTTACTCTTTCGGGATTCTGAATCGCAAACACAAGACTTAGTGTTGTTCCCCATGAACCACCAAATACATTGATTTTATGGATGTTTAAATGTTTTAAAAGAACATTAATGTCATTAACAAGATCTTGAGTAGTATTTTCTTTTATACAGCCAAAAGGTTTGCTTTTTGAAGATCCTCTTTGGTCAAAAAAGATAACTTTATGTTTCTTAAAATCAAAAAAACGCTTGTCTTGCTCTGAAAATCCTGCACCAGGACCACCATGCACAAATAAATAAGGTTCGCCATCGACAGCACCGCAAACTTCATAATAGATATCATGAATTTCACTAACTTTAAGATACCCGCTCTCTAATAAGGAATTTATCTCCAATATTTTTTTTGATTGAATTTTATTTTTGAAACATCTATACAAAGTTCATAAAGTGTTTATTGATAAAGCTTTGTGAACATTGCGTTTTCTCATTTTAAGCTAAGGTAAAAATCCTTGCGCCCCTTGCGGTTAAGTTAATATCAGCTGCATGAAAACCAAATCAAGCCAATGATCAAATTTGTATCCCACTTCGCGAATTGTTCCTGTTACTACAAAACCAAATTTTTCATGAAAAGCAATACTTCCCGCATTATCAGCATCAATAGCGCCAATCATTACATGATATCCTTGTTCTTTCGCCAGACGAATTAATTCGGTTAATAGTTGAGATCCAATTCCTTTTCCAATTACATTATCTACCACATAAACGGAATGCTCAACTGTGTATTGGTAACCGATTTTTTCACGGAATTGTCCATAACTTCCAAACCCAACTACTTCGCCATCTAAATCAGCCACAACAATAGGAAGATTTTTTGCAGTTTTATCTTCAAACCATTTTGTTTGCACTTCAAGTGTTTGAATATCATAGCTATAATTGGCTGTAGTATGCAAAATCGAATAGTTTACAATGTCAAGGATTTTTCCTAAATCATTTTTTACGGCAGGTCTAAGAGTAAGGCTCATGGTTTTTAATATTTTTATTTTTTCCGCCACGAATTCACAAATCATTTTGTCTATGTTCTTCAAATAATTCGTGAATTCGTGACTATCTTTTTTTATTTAGTATTCAGTTCCGCCAACAAAGTGTCAACTTCTTTCGTATTCCAGGTCATTTCGGTACAAATAACTTTGGCATCGTTGGCATATTGTAAAGCTAATTTTTTGTCTTTAATTTTATTGTAAAGTCTGGCTGCGAGTAAATTTCCGTCATAAGAATCATTTAGTTCTAAAGAATGTTTAACCCAGAAAATAGATTTTTTAAGGCTTTCGGTATCTTTAATATGTTTCAAATAAGTTTGTCCAATATCTTTTAAAAAGCTGGCATCGTTCCAAACTAATTTCTGTGTATCTGCAAGTGTTACTTTTTTATAAAACTGCCATTTTTCAGTTCTTTCAGCCAAAGTCAAATCAAATTTAAAAACCAAAGAATCTGTTTTTTGCAATCGTATTGATTTTGCAACTTCTCTTTGTTTGTAATAGTTTACGGTATCTAAATTATCAACTAACGGTCGAAGCAATTCGGTCACAATACTTTCAACTTTGCGATCTACACGATTTTGTGAAGCTACAGCAGCAAACTCTTTTTGATGTTTTAAGACATATTGAAATTCTCTCGAATTAATATCAGTAACTCCATTGGCTATAATTCTCCAATTGGTTTCGCTAACCAATTGTGCGTCAGATTGCGTTTTAAGGTAAATATGTGTAGGAACAGATAATTCGGTTCTGTCTTTTCCTTTTTTTAACGTATTTAAGTAAGCAAAAAACTTGGTTGGATTACTTGGATCCGAAAGAAATTCCTTTTCTAAATAAGGTAATTGCATTTTGGAATTCAATGCATATTTTACTTCTGTCATGAATTCGGCAGTTTTCATTTCACCTTTCAAGGCATACAAAAGCGTTTCATTATCATCCAAAAATAAAAAAGTAGGGAGTGATTTGGTGTTGTATTTATTCTTTAAAGCTAATCCTTCTTCTTTTTCAATGTTTTTCCAGATACAAACATAATTTTCCTTTAAAAAAGCCATGACATCAGGATCACTAAAAACTTCTTTTTTCATCTGATTACAATGCGGACACCATTCGGCATAAAGCATTATAAAAAGAGGTTTTCCTTCTGTTTTTGCAGTTTCCAGAGCTTTCTTATAAGACATGTCGTCAGGAACAAATTGATTTTGTGACTTTACGGTTTGTAAGGAAATACAAAGTAAAAAAAGATAAATAAAACGCATATAAAATTTATTTTGATCGAAAAATCGCTTTTACAAATATATTTCCTTTTTCTAAAAACAGCCTTAATATCTTCCCAATTTATAAGTAAATCAAATGCGAAGTTTGTAACTTTGTGGTATCAAAAAAAATCTTCAAGTTTAGATTTTCTTTAAAAATAATACGCCATAAGAATGATTTACCCCAAAATACCGCTTGCACAAAGCATTATCGAAATTTGTTTAGCAAAAGGAATTACCAATATTATTATTTCTCCCGGATCAAGAAATGCACCCTTAACGATTGGTTTTGCACAAAATCCTAATTTTAGCTGTTATAGTATTGCAGACGAACGTTGCGCAGCTTTTTTTGCATTGGGTATTGCACAGCAAACTAAAAAACCAACTGCAATTGTTTGTACATCAGGTTCTGCATTATTAAATTATTATCCGGCTGTAGCCGAAGCATTCTACAGTCAGATTCCCCTGATTGTAATTTCTGCGGATCGACCTCAAAATAAGATAGATATTGGAGATGGACAAACGATTCGTCAGCAAAATGTTTTTCAGAATCACTCGGTTTTTAATGCCAATTTAAGCGAAGAAGCTTCTGAAGAAAATGATTTAAAAATCAATAAAGCCATAGAAACGGCAATTCTTCAAAAAGGTCCGGTTCATATTAATGCTCCGTTTGAAGAACCTTTGTATGAAATGGTAGAAACACTTTCAGTTGAACCAAAAATTACGCATTCAGAAGAAATTTTCGGAACCAAAACGATCGAAAATGTAGCCCAATTTGTTTCAATCTGGAATTCAGCCAAACGAAAATTAATCCTGGTTGGCGTTAACGAAGCTAATGTTATTGATCACGAAATTATAGATAACCTTGCAAAAGACCCGTCTGTTGTAGTATTGACAGAAACGACTTCAAACCTGCATCATCCTGATTTTATTAATAGCATTGATACTTTAATTACACCGTTTGAAGATGTTGATTTTAAAGAGCTTAATCCGGATGTTTTAGTGACTTTTGGCGGTATGATTGTGTCTAAACGTATAAAAGGATTTTTGCGCAAACACAAACCGAAAGAGCATTGGCATATCGATACTTTAAGAGCTTACGATACATTCAATGCCTTGACAAAACACTTTGTAATGCAGCCAAATGATTTTTTTAAAGATTTATTAGCGCAAACAACTTTTACTGAAAGCAATTATGCAAAAAAAATTGCGAAAATTTACAATTTGAGAAAAGTAAGAAGAAGTGAATATTTAGCTAAAACTTCTTTTTCAGATTTTAAAGTTTTCGAAAAAGTTATCGAATCCTTGCCAAAAAATAGTCAGCTACAAATTAGCAACAGCTCTGCAATTCGATACGCACAATTAATTCACATCGATCCATCAATAGAGGTTTTCTGTAATAGGGGAACGAGCGGAATTGATGGCAGCACATCAACAGCAATTGGCGCGTCGGTAGGAAGTGGAAAACAAAATGTTTTTATAACTGGAGATATTAGTTTCCTGTACGACAGCAATGCGTTGTGGAATGCCTATATCCCAAAAAACTTCAAAATTATTTTGATTAATAATGGAGGAGGAGGAATCTTCAGAATTTTACCGGGACATGAGGAAAAGCCTGTTTTTAATACCTATTTCGAAACTTCTCATCATTTAACTGCCGAGCATTTGGCCAAAATGTATCAATTCGGGTATTTGACCGCGTCTGATACAGAATCGCTAGAAACCGAAATAGATAATTTATATTCACAAAATGACAAACCGGTTATTTTAGAAATTTTCACACCTACTGCACAAAATGATGTTATTCTAAAACAATATTTTAAAGAGTTGGTTTAGAAAATAGTATATAAAAAGAGAAAAGCGCCTGATGGCGCTTTTCTTTTATACTGACTTGTTATTTTATCGGAATTGGAAAAACAGGTATACTTGCATGACCTAAAGCATCAACGGTCTGTACTGCAAAGAAATAATTGTCTTTAGAATAAGGGATTTCGACTTTAGTATCTTTTACAAAAAATGTCTTTTCCCAATGCGATGAAGACGTTTCTCTCATTAGAATCTGATAACCATATTGCGTTTTATCTTCCGGAGCACTCCAAATTAAAGTAGAAGAATTAGAAAGATTTTTAACTTCAATTCCAACATTTACCGGAGCTTTAGGAGACCATGCCAGATTCGCTAAAACGGCTAAGTTGGCACAGGTATTTTTTCTTAAATAATCAAAATCCATAAATTCAGGAAGATCTCCAAATTTAGTATTATTTTCTGTTCTCAAATCCTGATGCTGGTGATCAAAATTTTCATTCATTTCACAAAAACGTACTGCCGTAAATCCGTTTTGGCTAAAAGGAGTATGATCGCCTCCTCTTAAAAAACGATCGTTTCTATACACTAATTTTACAGAAAGCTGATCAACATATTGTTCTGTAGTTGTTTTAATATAACGCGCCAATAGTCTTGAAGGGCTGTCATTATCACGATTAATTGACTTACGCATTTTAGCTTCTTCCTCCGTTTCTAAATAAGGGATAGTTTCACTAAATACGCGTATTTGTGTATTGTCTCTTAAATTAGTTCCACTAGATAAGCTGTTACCAATCATGTCATTATTCAGCATCGCAACAATATTCCAATTTGAAGCTTTAGCAAATTCAGCCAGGTGTCGGGCACCAATAAGTCCTTGTTCTTCACCCACAACAGCAACAAAAATAATCGTAGCAGGAAAAGATCGTTTACTCATTATTTTGGCCAATTCAATAACAGCTGCAACGCCAGAACCATCGTCATTAGCTCCCGGTGCATCAGATTTAATATTCATTACATCTGAAACACGCGAGTCAAGATGTCCACTTATAATTAGTACACGACTATCAGTAGGATCAGTTCCTTTTAAAGTCGCCATTACATTCCCAAGCTGGCTATCAACTTTTACTCGCTTTCCGTCTGCTTTATAGGTAAAATAATCAATTGTTGAAGTCAGTCTTCCCCCAGATTCTAATGCATATTTGTCAAATTCAGATTTTACCCATTGTTGTGCAGCACCAATCCCTTTTGTTTTGCTTTTGGTGTCGCTTAAAGTATGTCTGGTTCCAAAAGTTACCAGTTTTCGAACAGTTGCTTCGAGGTTTTCGGCTTTAACTTCTGAAATCATCTTTTTAATTTCAGGATCTTCAGCAACCTGCGAAATACCCATCTGAGAAAATAATAAAAAGGCGAAAACGAAGTAAAAAGTAATTTTTTTCATTGATTTGGAGTTAATTTAGGTTCTCAAATTTAATTAAAAAGGTTAAACGAAGATGATATCGCTATTGCTTTTTTTTTATCCAAAATATTTTTCTGTTTCCCATTTTCAAACTTCGTACATTTGCACCTTAGAAACTTAGTTGCTTAGCACCTCAGAACCTTATTATAATGATTGAAATAGGAAAATACAATACACTTACCATATTACGCGATACCAAAGTTGGATTATTTTTAGGAAATCCTGAAAAAGATCCTGAAGGAATCCACGATATATTATTACCCAATAAATACGTGCCAAATGAATTTGAAATAGGCGAGGAGCTTATTGTATTTGTTTATTTAGACCACGAACAACGCCCGGTTGCAACTACATTAGAACCTTATATATTATTGAATGAATTTGCGCTTTTAAGAGTAAATTACATCAATCAGGTAGGTGCTTTTATGGATTGGGGAATGGAGAAAGATATTTTGGTTCCCTTTAAAGAACAAGCGCGTCCTATGGAAAAAGGAAAGCGTTATCTGGTTTACCTTTATATGGATGAAAAAACCAATCGTTTGGTGGCTTCAAGTAAATTGAACCAGTTTTTATCAAATGATCAGCTTACCGTTGAAAAAGGAGAAGAAGTTGATTTGATTGTTTCTCATATTACTGAATTGGGAATCAATGTAATCATCAATGAAAGACATAAAGGTTTACTATATAAAGATGAAGTTTATGATGACGCGATCAGAACTGGAGACAGAATGATTGGGTTTATCAAAAACATTCGTCCTGATAATAAAATTGACGTAGCATTACAAGTGCAAGGTTATCAAAGCATTGAGCCAAATGCAGAAAAGATTTTGGATGAATTACGTGCCAATCGTGGTTTCTTACGATTAAATGATGCATCACATCCGGAAGACATAAAAACGGTTTTAAAAATGAGTAAAAAGACCTTCAAAAAAGCAATTGGAGCGTTGTATAAGGATAAACTTATCGAAATCAAAGATGACGGGATTTATTTGGTAAAAGAAAACTAAATTCCAAATTCCAACTTAAAAATAATGAGAATTTCCATTTTGGAATTTGGAATTTAAAAAATTGGAATTTATTCGCAAGAATTATTATAACAAGAAAGGCTGCTCATTACAAGCAGCCTTTCTCTTTTTATTCAGTTTTAAAAAAAATTGTAATTAAAAAAAAACAGAAATAAAATTATTCGAATCCATCAAAAGAATAACAACTTTAAAAATTTTAGAAGTCACTCTTTCCTCTGGTATGTCTTTAAACAATCATTACGTTTATCTTAAAAGCAAAAAATCAATTTCACGGCTAATCCATTTGGTTGATAAATAACTTATAGAATGTTTTGGTTAGCATTTTTCCTCTTTTCGTAATCAATTTTATACTAATTACTTAAACAATTCTAACATTTAACCTTAGGTGTTACTATCTCCTTTTTGAAGTTTTAACAAACGCGTAAATCATTTGCTCATTAGTCAAAGGTTTACTAATAAAAACCGTAAAAAAATGAGCGACAAAATTTTTAATTTTTCTCAAAAAAAGTCATTTTTTAGGTTAATAAATCAGTGAAAGAAAATCAATCTTAAATCAGTGAAATAAAATGTATCTCATTGATTTCTAGGGTGTAAAATTACTCAATTATTTTTAAAATCCAATGTTAAATAATGTTATTTTTTGTAAGTAAAGGGTATTTGTTACATTCTAAAGTTATTTTAGCGCAGACTTAGGTCGATTTGAGTAGGTCAAAATATAAAAATGCTTTATTTTTACACTATAATTATTAAAACTAAACAAATAGAAATGGATTGGATTACTGCCAGAGAATTTGAAGATATCACCTATAAAAAATGTAATGGAGTTGCAAGAATAGCGTTTAACAGACCTAATGTAAGAAACGCTTTCCGTCCAAAGACAACTTCAGAATTATACCAGGCTTTTTACGATGCACAAGAAGATACTTCGATAGGAGTAGTGTTACTTTCTGCTGAAGGCCCGTCAACTAAAGATGGTGTATATTCTTTTTGCAGTGGTGGCGATCAAAATGCACGTGGACATCAGGGTTATGTTGGAGAAGATGGTCAACATCGTTTAAATATTCTGGAAGTACAACGTTTAATTCGTTTTATGCCAAAAGTGGTTATTGCCGTTGTTCCGGGTTGGGCAGTGGGTGGCGGACACAGTTTGCATGTGGTTTGCGATATGACTTTGGCAAGTAAAGAACACGCTATTTTTAAGCAAACAGATGCTGATGTAACCAGTTTTGACGGTGGTTACGGATCTGCTTATCTGGCTAAAATGGTAGGTCAGAAAAAAGCACGTGAAATTTTCTTTTTAGGAAGAAATTATTCAGCTCAGGAAGCAATGGATATGGGAATGGTAAATGCTGTGATTCCACACGATGAATTGGAAGCAACTGCTTACGAATGGGCCCAGGAAATTCTTCAAAAATCACCAACTTCTATAAAAATGCTGAAATTCGCCATGAACCTTACTGACGACGGAATGGTTGGTCAACAGGTTTTTGCTGGTGAAGCAACTCGCTTAGCTTACATGACAGAAGAAGCAAAAGAAGGTAGAAATGCATTCCTTGAAAAAAGAAAACCGAACTTCGGGGAAAATAAATGGTTGCCATAAAAAGTTAAAAATTGTTTCAAGTTTCAGGTTTCAGGTTACGAAACCCAACACTTGAAACTTGAAACATGAAACTAAAAAAACAAAATAAAACAAAATAGAAAGAATGAAACATTGGATTGAAGCCGCCAGACTGCGCACATTGCCTTTATCAGTTTCCGGAATTATAGTAGGAAGTATATACGCCTTATCAAACCCAACTGCAACAATCAATACGCCAACTGAGGTATTTAGCTGGAAAATTTTTGGTTTTGCTCTTTTAACAACGCTGGGTTTACAGGTTTTATCCAATTTTGCAAATGATTACGGAGATGGTGTAAAAGGTACCGATAATGCTGACCGTGTTGGTCCGCAACGTGCCATTCAGAGCGGATTAATTACCCCTCAGGCCATGAAAAAAGCCATCATAATTACTGCTGCATTGACTTTACTATCTGCTATTGTATTGATTTATTTTGCTTTTGGCGAATCTAATTTCGGATATTCTATCTTCTTTTTGTTGTTAGGAATCGCTGCAATTGTATCAGCAATTCGATATACAGTTGGTAATTCAGCTTATGGTTATAAAGGTTTTGGAGACGTTTTTGTTTTCATTTTCTTCGGATTGGTAAGTACTTTGGGTGTTAACTTTTTATATTCTAAAGAAGTAGATCCACTTTTAATTTTACCTGCAATTGCTATCGGATTATTAAGTGTGGGGGTTTTAAATCTGAATAATATGCGTGATGAAGAATCAGACAGAAAATCTGGAAAAAACACTATTGTTGTTCAAATTGGTGATGCAAATGCTAAAATGTATCATTTTACATTAATCATTACAGCAATGATTTTGGTAGTAGTTTTTGCCATTTTAAGCGATTATCGTTTTGATCAGTATTTGTTTTTATTAGCTTATATTCCTTTAACTAAACATTTAATTACCGTTTATAAAAATCAAAACCCTAAACTTTTAGATCCGGAATTAAAAAAGGTGGCATTAAGTACTTTTTTACTTTCAATACTATTGACAGTATGTATGATTTCATTAATTTCAGACATCATTGTTAATCTATTCCTTGGCGGAAGATAAAATCAAGGTTTAACTATAAATTTAAAAAAAATGAAAATTACATTCTACGGACACGCTTCTTTAGGTATCGAAGTTGGAGGAAAACACATTCTTGTTGACCCTTTTATTACTGGAAATCCTCAGGCTGCGGCAATTGATATAAATACATTAAAAGCAGATTACATTTTACTGACACATGCACATGGTGATCACGTTTTAGACGTTGAAGCTATTGCTAATCGTACCAATGCAGTAATCGTTTCTAATGCAGAAATTACAAGTTATTATGCCAAACTAGGTTATAATGCACACCCAATGAATCATGGCGGAAGCTGGAAATTCGATTTCGGAAAAGTAAAATATGTAAATGCAATTCACTCCAGTTCTTTTCCTGACGGAAGTTACGGAGGAAATCCTGGTGGTTTTGTAATAGAAGGCGAGCATAAAAATATTTATATCGCCGGAGATACGGCACTTACAATGGATATGAAATTGATTCCGATGCGTACCAAATTAGATTTGGCTATTCTTCCAATTGGAAATAATTTTACAATGGATGTTGAAGATGCTATTATCGCTTCTGATTTTGTCGAATGCGATAAAATTTTAGGCTATCATTTTGATACTTTTGGTTATATCGAAATCAATCACGAAGAATCAATCCGCAAATTTTTCGATAAAGGAAAAGACTTAATGCTTCTCGGAATCGGAGAATCTATTGAATTGTAATAATTTTCAGGAGCTATTTCCCGCTTTCGGCTATATCTTTTTTGAGGCGATGAAAAATCGCCTCAAAAAAGGATACCGCCTCTATCGGGGCTAGGGTAGCTAGTTTCAAAAGAGCATTTTTACTTTGGCATAATATATGTCATCATTAAAAGATCAAAATAAATTTATAATCCAATTTTAATTCGTGCATTCGTGGCTAAAAAACTTATTACCAGAAATATGAATTTCAAAAAAATAATTTTATCTCTTTTAATTACAGTTTCATACAACGCTTTTGCTCAAAAAGATGGTTATTGGGACAAAGAGCGCGCCACTACTAAAGAAATTATAGTTTCTGCACGTGACCGAATCACTTTAAAAACAGAAGATCTTCCTGTTGGAACCACAGAAATTGTGTACCGAATTACACTTTTAGACGAAAACCAGCAAATGGCAAACAGTCTGGTTTCAGTATTGAAAGCGATTCCAGACCCAACCGGAATCAGCCAGGGATCTGCCGGAGCAGTTTTTTTAATGTCAAAAATTTCCGGAGACGATAATTGTACTTATGCGCTTTTTACTTCAGAAGAAAATGCAAAAAAATACATCGATGATGGAAAAACAGACAAAGCATGCTATGCACAGGTAAACGAAGTAAGTAAAGATGCAAAACGCTTATCATTAGACAAATCTTCTTGTTTAGGGCAAGATATCAGTACAATTTGGTTTGGTTTTCACAGCAAAAACTGGCTTCTGAATCAAAAAATTGTTTTGGAGGTTGTGCCTTGGGTCGATACTAAATTAAACCGTGGCTGGAATCAGGACAATAAAAACGAAATTATCAGTTTGTGTAAAACATCAACAATGGCTCAAAAAATGGCCAATTCTGATGATTTTTGTGTCTGCATTTTAGATAAAATTATAAAGCAATATCGTTACACAGAGTTTCAAAAATTATTGCCAATCGAAAAAAATAAAGTCTATAAAGATTTTGGAAATGCTTGTTATAAAGATGCCGATATTTCTAAAAACGTTTATAACGATTTGAGAGTTCAGGCTTCAACTTTAATAAAACTCCAAAAATACAACGAAGCAATTCAGAAACTGAACACCATTATTAATGACGGAAAAGCAACAGCAATTGATTATGGATCTATTGGTTACTGCTATATTTTGACTAAACAATATGCAAAAGCCATTAAATTCCTTAAAGAAGGCGAAAAATTAGATGATACCGAGTTATTAGTAAAATTAAATTTGGCTCATGTTTATTTGGTTAGTGATGATTATAGTGAAGCAAAAGTAATCTATAAAAAATACCAAACTCAAAACGTAACAGACAGTTTAAGCTGGAAGGACAAGACAAAAAAAGACTTTGAAATTTTTCAAAAAGCGGGATTACCATCCAAAGACTTCGAAAAAGTATTAAAGCTCTATAATTAAGTTGCTAAGATGCTGAGACACTAAGTTTTTAGTTTCTCAGCATCTTAGTGTCTTAGTAACTTAGCACCTAAAAAATGAAAGCGACTTACCACAAATATATGCTCGAATTTAAGCGTCCTTCGGGGACGTCACGAGGCGTTATGACTGAAAAAGAAACCTGGTTTATTGTTCTTGAAGAAAATGGTAAAAAAGGAGTAGGCGAGTGTGGTATTTTGCGAGGCTTAAGTGCTGATGATCGCGATGATTACGAAGAAAAACTCAACTGGGCCTGCCAGAATATCCATTTGGGAGAAACTGCACTTTTGGAAGCCTTATTAGAATTTCCTTCGATACAATTTGGAATAGAAATGGCTTTTTTATCTCTTAAAAGCGAAAATCCTTATCTTTTATTTCCTTCTGATTTCACCAATAATTCTAAATCAATTGTAATAAATGGCTTAGTTTGGATGGGAGAAGCTTCTTTTATGAAAGCGCAAATCGAAGAGAAATTAGAACAAGGATTTGATTGTATAAAACTTAAAATCGGAGCAATAGATTTTCAAAAGGAACTTGAATTATTGCAGTTTATCAGAAGCCATTTTTCTGCAGAACAAATAGAAATCAGAGTTGATGCCAATGGTGCTTTTGCTTTAAATGAAGCTTTAGATAAATTACATCAATTAAAAGTATTTCAGTTACATAGTATTGAACAACCCATTAAGAAAGGAAATATATCTGCTATGGCTCAATTGTGTAAAAAAACACCTTTTCCAATTGCTTTGGATGAAGAATTAATAGGTGTATTTTCATTAGAAGATAAGGAAGCATTATTACAAAAAATTCAACCACAATATATTATTCTGAAACCAAGTTTTGTTGGAGGTTTTACAGGAACCCAGGAATGGATTGATCTAGCAAATAAATACAATATTGGATGGTGGATAACCTCGGCCTTAGAAAGTAATATTGGTCTAAACGCGATTGCACAATGGACTTTTACCTTACACTCAAAAATGCCGCAAGGCTTAGGAACAGGTGCGCTATACACAAACAATTTCGATTGTCCGCTTGAAGTTTCAAAAGGAAAATTATGGTACAATAGCTCTAAAGATTGGAGTAAAAACCTTTTATAAAAAGTATAAAAAAATCAAAGTAACAGAGGAAATAAAACTTCCCTCTGCAACTTTGAACATTCAACCTTTTTTTACTCTTTCCCGCCAAGCAATCCTGCCTGCCAATCCTTAAGTTCCTGCCATTTACCTTCATAAGCCAACAAGGCTTGTTTGGCCCATGTACTTGGATTATGAATAGCATAATTTTCGCCGCCCGCATCCAGAATAGCTTGTAGTTTTTCTGTGGAAGACTCAGACAAATCTTTCCAGGTTGTAATTCCGGCCGCATTGCATAAAGCTTCAATTTTAGGACCGATTCCTTCGACAATTTTTAAATCATTTTCTTTTATTTTCTTGCCAAATGCAGTTGCTGCCACTCCGGCATCAAATAAAAACAGAGGCGCTGTGTTTGCGGCAAAAGAATGAGATGTATTTATTACAGTTGCTTTCGCAGCCAAATCAGCTTCTAAAGATGAAATCTTGGCATTTAAACTCTTCGTATTTGCTTTGCAGGCATCGAGATCTGCCTGTAAGGACAAAGCAAGCGAATCATCAGTTTTGGATGATCCCATTTTTCCCAATAAATAGCCTAAAATTCCACAGATTAACCCCACGAGCGCAGGTATTAAGATACAAGGTATATTCATAATAGTATATTTTAATTATTTAATTGTAATTACTGTTCTTCTGTTGTTTGCTTTACCGTCTGTAGTAGTATTTTCTCCAATTGGTTCATCTGGTCCTTTTGATTCCAAAGAAATTCTCGTGCCATCAATGCCATTTTTGCTTAGATAGTTTTTAGAAAATTCTGCACGTTTTTGCCCCAAAACAATATTGGCATCACGATTACCAACGTTGTCTGTATGTCCAACAATTAAAATAGCAGCATCTTTAATATGATCCATATATTTTACAATATCGGTCACTTTTTGTTTTTCAACGCCAGTTAAATTGTCGCTTGTTTTATTAGTATTGAAGTGCAGCGTTAAAGGATCGGCATTGATTCTATCTTTTAAAATAGTCCATTCATCATTAGAAACTGCTGTAGTATCAACTGTATCAAAGTTATATTCGACAGGTCCCAAAAGTGTATCAGCATTCATTTTCCACGTTTCAATGATTTTACCTTTAGTATCAAATTGAGCACCTGATAAACCTTTAGAAACGAAATAATTTTTCACATCATTTGCCCTTGCTAATCCCAGATTTTCAAAAGTGGTTGTGTTGGTTTCGTCAGAAGTTGCATAACCTGTTATCGTAATTTTTTGTTTAGGATTTGAGACTAAAAATGTTTTAAGATTTTCAATTCCAATTGTAACAGAATCACTAACAGGAATAATAACTGCCGAGCTGCTTTTAAGGAATTTTAAATTATCATTGGTTCGATAATCAATTCCTGAACCATTAAGAACAAAAGGAACAAGGTTTGTGTCCTTTACTGCGACCGACGGTACTTTTTCAGTATCGATTGCTGTTGTTGTCATACTGCAATTGCAACAAAATTTTACATACAAAAAAGTACCTAAAATAATTGTTATAGCAATGCCTAATACATAAAGTGCTTTTTTAGACATAGGAAAGAAGTTAAGATTCTATCAAATTTAACAAAAAAATAAATACAGAATGTGTTACCAGTAAGTTATTTTTGTGTTATTTACCTAGTTTTGAGTCAGTTATAACGATGTTGTTTTGTCAATCTATATCTTCATCTCCATTTCAACACTGAATTAAATTGAGTAACTTGCAGTAAAAATAATTACATTATTAAAATGATAGAAATTGAGAGAAAGTTTCTAGTAAAATCTAATGACTTTAAAGAGCAGGCTTTTACCCAAAATCAAATTGCGCAAGGTTATTTAAGTTCTCTTCCGGAGCGAACTGTACGAGTTAGAATTAAAGGACAAAAAGGCTTTCTTACTATAAAGGGAATTGGTCATCAGGGTGGTATGTCCCGATTTGAATGGGAAAATGAAATTCCCCTTGATGAAGCGCAGGAATTGCTAAAATTATGCGAAAAAGGAAAAATTGAGAAAACACGTTTTGAGATAAAAGCTGGAAAACATGTTTTTGAAGTAGATGAATTTTATGGTGAAAATGAAGGCCTGGTGATGGCTGAAATTGAACTGGAGTCAGAAACAGAATCTTTTGAGAAACCAGTGTGGCTGGGAGAAGAAGTTACAAATGATGAACGTTATTACAATGCCTATTTGAGTAAAAATCCTTTTAAAACCTGGGTAAAATAATAAATCTATGACAGAATATGATTTGATCATTGTTGGAGGCGGACCAATAGGACTGGCTTGCGCAATTGAAGCTCAAAAGAAGAATTTAAGTTATTTAATTATAGAAAAAGGGGCCATTGTAAATAGTATTTTCAATTATCCATTGTATATGACTTTCTTTTCTACAGCCGAAAGGTTAGAAATTGGAGACATTCCCTTTAACTGTCTGGCCCCGAAACCAGGACGCCAGGAAGCATTGGAATATTATCGAAATATTCATAGATACTTTAATTTTTCGATTCATTTGTTTGAAAAAGTAATTAGTGTTCAGAAACAACAAAATTCAAGTTTCACTATTGTATCTGATAAGAATTCATACCAAGCTAAAAACGTAGTAATAGCAACCGGTTTTTATGATATTCCGATTGAAATGAAGGTAAAAGGCGAGGAGCTGTCAAAAGTACGTCATTATTACAAAGAAGCCCATGAATATGCTTTTCGCAATGTTTTAATCGTTGGCGCAAACAATTCTTCTGTGGATGCTGCTTTGGAATGTTGGAGAAAAGGAGCAAACGTCACGATGGTCATTCGCAAAAACGAAATCAACAGCAGAGTGAAATATTGGGTAAAACCAGATATCGAAAATCGAATTGCAGAAGGAAGTATTACAGCGTATTTTGAATCCAATATTAGCGAAATTAGGGAGAATGAAGTCGAAATTGAAACGCCAAACGGAAAAGTAACAATTGAAAATGACTTTGTTTTAGCCTTGACAGGCTACAAACCAGACTTGACTTTCCTGGAAAAAATGGGAATTCAACTTTCTGAAGATGAATTAAAAATACCAATATACCACCCCGAAACAATGGAAACGAATGTGGAGGGATTATTTTTGGCCGGAGTAGTTTGTGGTGGAATGCAAACACATAAGTGGTTTATAGAAAACTCCCGTGTTCATGCCGCTATGATTGTGGATCACATAACTTCTAAATAAAAAAAGTTTGCCACAGATTAAAGATTTGACAGATCAATCATTAAAATCTTTTAATCTGTGGCAAAATAAATTAAGAACTACAAGAAAGCATAGAACAACCTACTTTTGAACGTGCCCAATCAGGTCGTTTTGCAAACCATTTTTCAAATTCTGGTTGTTCATCGTATGGTTTTTGTAAAAGTAAATACAGTTCGTTTATTAAAGAGTAATCTTCTTTATCTGCTGCATCGATAGCTAATTGCGCCATATAATTTCGAAGTACATATTTAGGATTAACTTGATTCATTTTTTCTGCTCTGGATTCATCTGTAACTTCCTGAGCATTTAATCTTTGAAGATATACAGTAAACCATTTTTTCCAGGAATCTAAAATATCTCCTTTAATTTCTTCCGGTAAATAGAAAGAAACCTGAATTTTTTCAATAGCATTTTCGACAGAATCTGTTTTTGTTATTTTACTTAAATTTCTAAAAAAGAGCGTCATATCTGTTTCTGATAATTGTAAAACAGTTTCTAAACCTTCAATCAGCTTACTGTCAGTTTCAGTTGAAGTAAATAATCCTAATTTACTTAAATACATTAATTTATAATCTGATTCAAAATCAGAGATAAATGATTGTAAGATGTTTTCTAAAGGTTCTGCTTCATTAATTAACGGATAAAGTGCATTCGCTAACTGATATAAATTCCATTGTGCGACCTGAGGTTGATTACCAAAACGGTATCTTCTGTTTTGCGAGTCTGTAGTATTGGGAGTCCAATTTGGATCATAGTTTTCCAGCCAGCCGTAAGGTCCGTAATCAATCGTTAATCCGTGAATAGACATATTATCCGTATTCATAACACCATGAACAAATCCAACACGTTGCCAATCGATAATCATCTTACGCGTCGTGTCTGCAACGGTTTTAAAGAACTGCAGATATTGCTCTTTTGGCTCTCCTTTTATTTCAGGAAAATAATGTTTGATAGTATATTCAACAAACTCTTTTAGATTTTTAAGTTCGTTTCGTGCCGTAAGCATTTCAAAACTTCCAAAACGTATAAAAGATGGCGCTACACGACAAACAATAGCTCCTTTTTCGTAAGCAGGATTTCCGTTGTATAAAACATCTCTCAATACCTGATCACCAGACAAGATAAGTGAAAGTGATCGGGTAGTAGGAACGCCTAAATTAAACATCGCTTCAGCACATAAATATTCACGTATTGAAGATCGTAAAACTGCCAAACCATCTGCAGTTCTTGAGTAAGGAGTTTTTCCTGCACCTTTTAATTGCAAGGTAAAAAAGGCATTATTGTGTTCAACTTCGGTTAAATTAATAGCACGACCGTCGCCCAATTGTCCAGCCCAATTCCCAAATTGATGGCCTGCATAACACATGGCATACGGACGTGTTTCAGGAAGAATTTCTTTACCTGAAAAGGCATTCAAAAATGCTTCTGACTGAATTTCATCCTTGGTTATTCCAACCATTTCGGCAACTTCCTCAGAAGCATGAACTAAAGTTGGATTAGAAGGCTTTGTTGGATTTACAAAGGAAAATAGTGTGTTTTTTACCTGACGAATCTCATTGGTTTCATCAGGATCAGCAGGTAGTTCAACTGTAAATCGATTATTTATTTTTAAATTTTTCATTAGATTTTTTTTCTTTTTGCTACAAAGTACACAGATTAAAAATACTGCTATATCTATAAAAACAGCCACGAATTCACGAATGATTGCGTGTAGTATTAAAAAAATCGTGAATTCGTGGCGGAAATTTTTATGTTAAAAGCTTTTAAATTAGTTTACCAATCTGTCTGCGTACATTTTTTTTAATTTTTGAACTTTAGGATCAATTACGATTTGACAGTAACGGGCATCCTGATTGTTGTTGTAATAGTTTTGATGATCTTCTTCAGCATCATAAAAAACTTCAAAAGCTGTCAATTCTGTTACAATCGGATCTTCGTAAAATGGTTTTACTTCTTTAAAAACCTGTTCCGCTATTTCTTTTTGTTCTGCATCGTGGTATAAAACGATAGAACGGTATTGTGTTCCCACATCAGCGCCCTGGCGATTTAATGTTGTTGGATTATGACTAGTCATAAATATAAAAATTAAGTCATGGTATGAAATTATGTCAGGATTAAAAGTAACTTGTATGACTTCGGCATGACCGGTTCTGCCAGTACAAACTTCACGATACGGAGGATTTTTAATGAAACCTCCAGAATAACCTGATTTTAAAGACACTACACCATTTAAACGCTGAATTACAGCTTCGATACACCAAAAGCATCCACCACCAAATGTAGCTACTGATAAATTTCCCATAGAATAGTATTGTTAAGTTTTACATGTCCTATTAATCCGATAGAATATTATGATAATTTGTTAAAAAAATCACATATTAGTTAAATATACTAATCAGTTATTGAACGTTTGAAGTTTACAATTGATAAATTCGCAATTTTATAAAAAACACATTATATTTGCATCAAACTCAGGCACACTAATGGATAGCAAAAATAATACCATCACTTTAGAAACTTATTTTCAGGATTTTCGTAAAAATATCGTTGGAATTAATCAGGAATTTACGTCTCCGTACGGTAAAAAACAGATTATTTACACGGATTGGACTGCCAGCGGAAGACTATATCGACCTATTGAAGAGAAACTTCTTAATGATTTCGGCCCTTTTGTAGCGAATACACATACTGAAACTACTGTGTCAGGTACTGCCATGACAAAAGCCTATCATCATGCCAGAAATATTATTAAACGTCATGCTAATGCGAATCAGGATGATGTTTTAATCACTGATGGAACCGGTATGACCGGTGTAATCAATAAATTTCAACGAATTTTGGGTTTAAAAATTCCTGAAAACCTTAAAGATTTTACCACAGTTCCGGCAGAAAAGAAACCTGTTGTTTTTATTTCTCATATGGAGCATCATTCTAATCAAACCTCCTGGTTGGAGACGATTGCAGATGTTGAAATCATTCCATCATGCGAGAAAGGACTTTTTAGTCTTGAAAATTTAGAACAATTATTAGAAAAATATAGTACCAGAACGATAAAAATTGCTTCGATTACTTCCTGTTCAAATGTAACGGGTTTGAAAACTCCTTTTCATGAAGCTGCAAAATTAATGCACCAACATAACGGAGTTTGTTTTGTAGATTTTGCCTGTTCAGGACCTTATGTAGAAATTGATATGCATCCTTCAGATCCGGAAGCGTATTTGGATGCTATTTTCTTTTCTC
This sequence comes from Flavobacterium frigidimaris, assembly GCF_002217275.1. Classification (NCBI taxonomy): domain Bacteria; kingdom Pseudomonadati; phylum Bacteroidota; class Flavobacteriia; order Flavobacteriales; family Flavobacteriaceae; genus Flavobacterium; species Flavobacterium frigidimaris. The sequence goes on along the minus strand of NZ_MUGV01000006.1, from coordinate 50,674 downwards.
CTCATAAATTTTTGGGTGGTCCCGGAACTTCAGGAGTTTTGATTTTCAATAAAAAATTATATAATAATATGATTCCGGATTGTCCTGGTGGAGGAACAGTAAGCTGGACAAACCCTTGGGGAGAACATAAATATGTAGACAATATTGAAGATCGTGAAGATGGCGGAACCCCAGGATTCTTACAGGTTATTAAAACCGCTTTGGCCATTGAACTGAAAGAAGAAATGGGAATTGAAAATATTCTACAACGTGAACACGAAATTGTTGAGTATGTTTTTGAAACGTTGGAACCTGTTGAGAATATTAAAATTTTGGCTGGACAACATAAAAATCGTTTAGGAGTAGTTTCTTTTTTTATTGAGAACCTACATTTTAATTTAGGTGTGAAATTATTAAACGATAAATTTGGAATTCAGACCAGAGGAGGATGCAGTTGTGCCGGAACTTACGGTCACTTTTTATTGCATGTTGATCAGGAAACTTCGAATAAACTGGTTAACGAAATTACCATTGGAGATTTGATCAAAAAACCGGGATGGATTAGAATGTCTATTCACCCCACTACAACAGACAAAGAAATCGCTTATGTTTGCGAAAGCATTAAAGACCTGGCTAAGAATCATGAAACCTGGGCTTTAGATTATGCTTATAATAATAAAACCAATGAATTTGTTCATAAGAACGCTACTTCATTTGAAGATGAATTAGTTGCTGGCTGGTTTAAATCGTAGAAATTTTACCCAAAGTACGCTAAAGTTTTTTTATATTGTAAACGTTGATAAACGCAGAGTTCGCAAAGCTTTGGGTGAAAACTTGAAAATAAACTTTACGACTTGGCTTCTTTTCGAGATTAAATCAAAACTTTGCGAACCTTGCGTAAATACCTTGCGAACCTTGCGGTTAAATTATGCGTTATGTCTGTATTATGAAAACTAAACTTCTAATTTAGCCCCGATAGAGCCGGTATCCTTTGAGAGGAACGAACAAAGATATAGGCGAAAGCGGGACGGGTGGTCTGGAAAAAACAGATAGATTTGCTCCTGAAAAATCAAAAGTTACATGATTAAACGAACACCGCCTAAGTCGGACACGCGATAGGAGAATTTATTTCCGGGTGAACCGATGAACATGAAGTTTTTTGGAATTTTCCATTTCTCAGAGAGTTCATCTATAATTTCAGGACCAAAAACACCTTTTATTTCAAGGAATTCAATATCAATATCATCGTAAGCACGGTCTAAAACTTCTAAATCTTTCTTTAAAGCTTCGTTGTTTGCGCCATCACTTTGGATGTGAACTATTTTTAGTTTTTTGGTTGTCTCATTATTTTCAACATATTGCAATACTTTGTTCAAAATTGCGATATCATCGCCTTTGGTGAAAAAGACAAATTCCTGAGAATTAATTTCGACACTCATTTTTTGCAAATATCGGTTGCTCACAATTACCATTCTTCGCAATGGCTGATAGAAATATTCTAAAGCTTCAATTAAAAGTTTAATGAGCATAACACGATTCAGCATAATTCCTATAAAAATTAGAGACGGAATCATGTATTGCAAAAAGGTATAAAAAGCATTGATGTTCAGTTTCATATTTCCGATAAAGGCTGCTATGATGAAAAGTACTGCAACAACAACGGCTATACCGCGTGCACGCTCGGGTCTTGGTAATTTTCGGCGTTTGAATTTGAGTAATAAATTCCCAATTCCAAATAGGGCCATTACGGCCAAAAATGAAAAAGTATAAACACCTGCAAGCGATTCTAAGTGGCCACTTGTGGCAAAAAGTACTGATATACAAAGCACTAAAAAGCTAATTACAATTCTATAATGTGAACCTCTTTTATTTTGTTTCAGGAAAAAATTTGGAAGGATTCGGTCTAAGGTCATTCGGTTTAACAATCCCGAAACACCAACAAATGAAGTTAAAACAGCACCGCATAAAACTAAAACAGCATCTATAGAAATTAGCCATGCGAGCCAGGATCCGCCTGTAGTTTCTCCGAGATGTGCCAAAAGAGATTCTTTGTTTGCACCCACTTCAGTAAGCGGAATTACACTTATTAATAATATGGCAATTACAGGATTGAAAAAGCTGACAATTGCCCACATATTTCGTAGTGTTTTTGGAAAAATACCCGGTTCCTGTTCTTCAACAAAATTAGCAGAACTTTCGAAACCTGAAATCCCAAGCATAGCAGCTGAAAAGCCCAGAAAAAGAGCTGTTTTTATATTTCCGGACGCAAGTGGAGTTTGCCAATTGACATGAAATGTTTCCAGACCATTATTTAATAAAAACCATAGTGATGCTAAAACAAGGAGACTTAAAGTTGCAAGATGGGTTAGAAAAATAATGACGGCAACAAATGCCGATTCTCCAATTCCTAAAATAGCAAGTCCGGTAAACAATATCAAAACAACTACGGTTGCTATGGTAACATTTAATCCTTCGAAAATTCCATGTAAATAATGCATTCCTTCAGATGCCGAGATTACGGCGGTTGCCATGTAAGACAAAACAGTTAATGTTGCAGCAAGAGAAGCAAGACGTTTTGTAGAAGTATTTAATAAAACGTTGTAAGCACCTCCGTTTAAAGGTATTGCACCAACAACTTCGCCATAAATTCGCCTGAACAAGAATAATACAGCAGCTACAATTAATAAAGAAATCCAGGCATATTGTCCTGCATATAAAATAGTTAGCGCTGAAACATACAAACAGGAAGAACTAATGTCATTTCCGCAAATTGCCGTTGCCTGTAATTGATTTAATTTTTTATGTAAAACTTCTTTCATGAGTATTGAAAATTAAAACGATTAATTCAATAATAAAAGCAACTAAAATAAATCTTGAATGAGGCAGATATTTTATAAAGGCGGAAATATATTTAACTAATCACAAATTTTGAATTTTCAATTTATGAAAATTATTTTGATTCCTGAAATTTTTTAAGTGACAATAAGGCCTGCTCTTGAATTTTATCCTGAAAAAAACCTGTCCAGCCCAGCAAATATCCTGAAACTCCAAAAGCTTGTTTGGACCATTTCCATACATCAAAATGATCGGTATGTTTAATAATTAAGCCATCCTGAAAAACAAATTCAGCTGAAATTTTGTTGATTACTTTTCGATTTGTTTTACTGAAGTTGTAAGTAGCAACCCATTTTGCGGAGCCTGTAAAATCGTCTGCTTTAATAGCTGAAAACTCAATTTTGATATTGCCTTTGCTCTTAAGGATTAACATTTCCCACATTTTAGAGACCTGGTCTTCTTTTAGTAAACCAAAAGCAGGATCTATAAAATGAACTTTTGGATGATAACATTCACTCATTATTTTGGCATCGGCATTTGCAAAAGCAGTGTAAAATTTTGCAATTAAATTTTCGTTGGCGTTCATTAAAATAAAATTAGAATATAAATATAAGATTAATTATACTAAATATTTTATTTATAATGCACTAATTGCAATTGCTGTATCAAATGTTTTTTTTGATTTATCGTATGCTGTCGAAAAATAATCGATTTTGTTCACTGCCGTAAAATAACCCGTTTGATTCCCAAAAGATTTCGAAGTTCCGGTTACAATAAATCTGATTCCCTGAATGTCTGACTTTTTAAGTTTGAGCACTTCGGCAGGAGTGAAGTAGTAGTATGATGTTGTTTTGCCATCGACAGTTTCTTTTATATTTTTGTCGACGCAGGCAATAACATCGCCATTGGCCAAATCGACATAAACACCTCCGGAAATTCTTGCTTCGGCATTGGCAGTAGCAATTGATAATTTTAAAATACCACCTTTTTCTGTTTTCGCAACCTGAACATTTGTCTCTCCTGAAAAAGCATATTTTTCACAGATAAAAGTATAATTTTGTGTCGCCGGATACCCTTTTGAGCCTTTTACACTCATTGTTTCCTGAGCATTTGCAAAAGTTGAAAGTAACAGCAATATTAAAAAGGGTATTTTAAATTTCATAGTTTTAGTTTATTGACCTTCTATTTTAGAATCAAATTTTTCATCCCAATCCATTGATTTTATTGACGAAACCAAATTGTCTTCATTTACAAAAACTCTTAATTCTTTGTTCGCTACTTTTTTTGTATACAAAGCATGATAGCGGTAAATGACTTCTTGTTTAGTTCTGTAAACACCGTCTAATTTCAAATCAATAAAACTTCCGTAATATTGTCTAAATCGTTGACAGGTTTTTGTCAATCTTTCTTCGGTTGTATTATCCATAACCGATTTTGTAACTTCCGTTTCATTAAAAGGTTTAAATTTTGACGTGTTACACGTTTCTAAAACCCGCTTGCCCAAATCATATGCTTTCTTTTGCTGATTAGCATTAACTTCGGTAGTTGGAACTTGTTTTATTTTTAAATCTTCGGTGTCGCGGTTTACCGTTTTGGATTTGCATCCAATTAACAACAACAAACATATAATCAATACTGCTTTCTTCATAACTATTTATGTTATTTTTAATAATAAGTTTGGGTCGGGGCAATTTTCGATGTAAAAATTCAAATCATTACTGTTGCAAACACCGGGATAATCTCCCCAATAGTCTTCAATATCCTGTATAATCTGAAAATGTACGTGTGGTGCATAATCTCCGTTAACAGCCGCATTTCCAAGAGTTGCAATTTGTTCACCTTTTTTAAATTGCTTCCCAACACTAAGGTCTTTTATACTTTCTAACGATAAATGTCCGTATAAAGTATAAAATTTCTCATTTTCAACTTCATGTTCTAAAATGATGGTAGGTCCGTAATCACCCAAACCAATATTATTTTTAAAACTATGTACTTTTCCGTCAAGCGGTGCTAAAACTGATGTATTGACTTTTGTCCATAAGTCAAGACCTATATGAATATTTCGCTCCGGAACAGAATCGTTTTTAAAAATTGTACTTCTTTTATATAAGGTCCGCCCTTCGATATAACCGCCAAAAGCAACTTCGGCATTATTGTTTTTAAGGTAATTAGAAATGAAAATTTCAAATTCAGTAGCGTTTTCTGGTTTGCTTTCCATTAACTCTTTATTCGTAATTGATAAATCTAAAGGGATATAATTTGAAAAATCGATACTGGCATCAATAATTTTAGTAGGTGGAAAGGCTTTTAAAATAGAAACTAGGGTCTTCATAAAAAGTAAAATTTAGGCAACTTTTTCAATTATTATTAATTCATTATGATCTTCTATTCTGGGTAACATTTTTGAGGAGAATAGTTTAGAATTTATTTCTGCAATATACTTCCGATTTCTGACATTATGTGCTTCATCCAGAATCATTGTGTTAAAAAGTACAAAACCCTGATCTTTTAAAAGCGAACAAACACGTTCACTAAAAAAACGTTCAAATAAAAAATTGGGCATTTTTGTATCTTCAAAAATATCAATAATAATAAGATCGTATTGGTTTTTGGTTTTTAAAACAAATTCAAAAGCATCGTCAATTATAATTTCAAGTTGTTTGATCTTATTTAGGTTAAAATAATCATTTGCAATCTGGATCATATCTGAGTCAATTTCGACACCGGTAATTTTACCTTTGTATTCGATTTCATCAACCAGCGTTTTCACAACACTTCCTCCGGCAACTCCTAATAATAAAATATGATCCATATCAAGTATGGCTTTATACCCGATGTTACGTAGTCCATACCTTAATATACGCTGCAAACTTCCGTACGAATAATTTGTGTTTTCAGAGTCTAAAACCAATTCGCCATTTGCCCAGGTAACCTCGATCATTTTGCTTCTTGCCGATTTTTTCTTGAAAATTTTGATTGGAATCAGATAACTGAAAATTTTTTGGATCATTTGTAAAGCTTTTACTCAAAAATACCATTTTAAATCTTTTATTTTGCACGAAATAATAAATTTTAATGAAGAAACAATTGTACAAATTCATCTTTTTTAAGCTAATGGGCTGGAAAATAAGAGGAATTGAAAATGCGGAAGTGAAAAAATGTGTGATGATGGTGATGCCACATACAAGTAATCATGATTTTTATTTAGGAATTTTTACCCGTGGAATTTCAGGATTAGAAATGAACTGGGTTGGAAAGAAAGAGTTGTTTAAATTCCCTTTTGGATATTATTTCAGAAGTGTAGGAGGTGAGCCTTTAGATCGTTCAGGTGGCTTAAACAAAGTTGATTCAATTGCGGCTATTTTTAAACGTAAGGAAGTTTTTCGTTTAGCAGTAGCTCCTGAAGGAACACGTAAAGAAGTAACCGAAATTAAAAGTGGTTTTTATTATATTGCACTTAAAGCAAATGTGCCTATTATTCCTGTGGCTTTTGATTGGGGTAAAAAAGAGGTTAATTTAGGAAAGCCGTTTTATCCGACCGGTGACTATGAAGACGATTTAAATATTTTGAAAAAACATTATGAAGGAGTCTTAGGTAAAATTCCTCAAAATGGATTTAAATTGTAAATTTTTAATATTTTTTCAGTTGCGTGAGAATCGCTTAAACGAAAAATAATTTTAAAAATTTTAAAATACGCGAAAATTTCGAATCACGGGATATATACCTTAAATGTCCCGTTTTTATAAAAAAATACAATTTTCTCAATTTCGTCTTCTTTTGAAATGAAATTTGAGTTTTTAACTTCAACAGCATTTCTGGTTTCTGTTTTTATTTCTTCTTCATAATTCATTTCAGAAAATAAATCTTCTGAAGCAAAATTTTCTGAAGATGAACGAGGGGAATGTGGTTTTACAATTTCTGAAACTATTTCGTTATTTGAATTTTGAGTTTGTTCCTCCACTTTTGGAAAACTCCCTTTTCCATTTAATATCCAATATAAGTCTACATCAGGAAAAACATCCATAATTTTCATAACAAAATCTAAACTAGGTTTGTTTCTGCCAGAAAGTAGGTGAGACATACTAGAACGTTGCACCCCAATTTTATCAGCAAAAGAAGACGCATTTAGACCATAATAATCTAGTATAATTTCAAGTCGTTTTACAAAATCATCTATGTTTACCATTGTAAATTATTGTTTTAAAAAGTCATGTTTACAAATGTAATCAAAAGAAACTAATAAAGCAATTTTACAGATGTAAATCGCATATTAAAGCTTTAAAATAGAGAATTATAGCTTTAAATAACAATATGTAACTTATTGAAATTTAGTAATTAAACTGTTTTAACATGAAGTAATAACAAATGTTAATTGATAATAGTAGAATAGTCTAAAAACGCACTAGAATCTTGTTTACAATTATAAATTACCGTCTTTTTTAAATGTTTACAATTGTAAAAATAAAGATGTTTACTTTTGTAAACTAATCAAAAGACAATGAATTTAGAAGAATTATTTAACCTGCACAAAGAACAATCTATAGAAGGACGTTACTTGACATTAGATCATATTCAGCCTTTATTAGACAAATTAAATAGTAATAATCAGGTCCAGATTATTGGCAAGTCGGTTTTGGATAAACCTATATATAGTTACCAAATTGGTACAGGAGAAACCCGTATTTATCTCTGGTCCCAAATGCACGGTAATGAAAGTACCACAACTAAAGCTCTTTTTGACTTTATAAATGTATTGAACAGCGGTTCTGATTTCGCGAGGCAATTACTTGATAAATTTACTTTCTATACTATTCCGATATTAAATCCTGATGGAGCAGCACTATATACGCGTGAAAATGCTAATAAAATTGATTTAAACAGAGACTCTCAAAACCTGACTCAGCCAGAGAGTAAGATCCTTAGAGGGGTTTTTGAAACATTTATGCCGCATTATTGTTTTAATCTTCATGATCAGCGTACTATTTTTGGAGCTGGTAATACTGGTAAACCCGCAACAGTTTCTTTTTTAGCGCCTTCGTATAATGAAGAAAGAGAAATAAACGAAAACAGATTAAAAGCGATAAATCTAATTGCCGGAATCAATGATACACTACAACAGTATATTCCTGGACAGGTTGGACGTTTTGATGATTCGTTCAATATCAACTGTATAGGAGATACTTTTCAATTTTTAGGTGTGCCTACAATCTTATTTGAGGCAGGTCATTTTCCTAATGATTATGAGCGCGAAATCACCCGAAAGTTCCTATTTTTCTCATTAATTTCGAGTTTTAAACTGCTTTGCGAAAACGATTTAGTTGATAACAGAATTAATGATTATTTGAATATTTCACAAAATAAAGTGGTTTTTTATGATTTTATGTATAAAAACATCAAAATAAATTATGATGGTATCGAAATTATTACGAATTTTGTCGCACAATACAAAGAAGAATTGATTGAAAATGAGATTCACTTTAACGCTTACATCGCAGAAGTAGGTGAATTGGAAAATTATTTTGGACATTACGAATATGACGCTCAGGGAGCAAATTATTCAGATAATCATAATACTTTTCCGAAAGTGAACGAAAAAGCAGATTTTTATTTAAATAAAAATGTTAAATTTGTTAACGGATTGATAAAAAGTTAATTTTTATGTGAATTTGTTGTTTTTTATATATATTTTTATACTTTGTAATAGCAATTAGTAATATTAATTAAAGAATTATGAGTAAATTTCGTTTAGATGAAGTAGATCACCAGATTTTAGATATGTTAATAGACAATACGAGAGTTCCGTTTACTGACATTGCAAAAAAACTATTGATATCTGCTGGAACAGTACATGTTAGAGTAAAAAAGATGGAAGACGCCGGTATAATAATGGGATCTTCATTAGCCTTAGATTACGACAAATTAGGGTATTCATTTATTGCTTATGTAGGTGTATTCCTTAACAATACGTCTCAAACTAAATTTGTATTAGAGCGAATCAATCAAATTCCATTCGTAACAGTGGCTTCTGTAACAACAGGAAAATTTAATATTTTTTGCAAAATTAGAGCAAAAGACACTAAACACGCAAAAGAAGTTATCTTTATGATTGACGATATTGACGGAGTTTACAGAACTGAAACTATGATTTCATTAGAAGAAAGTATAAACGATAAGAAGCGTTTGATGCACACTATTTTTAAAAATATGTAATATTTTCTTGAATGCTATATTAAAATATAACCTCAAGTTTATTCTTGGGGTTTTTTTATGACTAATTAACCAACCAACTACAACACGATTATGTACACGTTGCCAAAAATTGAACGTTTTAATCAAGATGTTCTCTCAAAATACCACATTTATAATAGTGTTTTTATAACATTACCCTTTGATTCTATTGATAATACAGGAGTTTTACTTCCTTTATTTACAGAAACTTGCGAAACGGGTTTTAGAAAACAGGAAACACCGAAAGAAATTTTTGATTTTTTCTCAAATAAATACCTAAATAACGCTTCTGAGACAGAAAAAATCGATCTAATGTTTCGATTTATTCAATATATAGAACGTCAGATTGTACTATTTGATGCTATTGAAGATGCTGCTTTTCCTGCTGTTAATAACATGGAAGGACGCGGATCTTTGCGTGATATCAAAGAAAAAACAGATGCTAAAGAGAAGAATGAAGAACTAATAGAGTTTCTTGAAAACTTTAATGTAAGAACCGTTTTAACGGCACATCCAACGCAATTTTACCCTGGACCAGTTTTAGGAATTATCAATGATTTAACGGATGCTATTCGTTTAAATGATTTATTAAAAATAAAACAATTATTAGCACAATTAGGAAAAACACCTTTTATTCAGAATGAAAAACCAAATCCATACGATGAGGCGGTAAGTTTGATCTGGTATTTAGAGAATGTGTTTTATGCAACTTCGGGAGAAATTGTGCACTATTTACAGAAAAACATACTACACGGAAGTGCTATTAAAAATCAATTAATCAAACTTGGTTTCTGGCCGGGAGGTGACCGTGATGGAAATCCTTTTGTTACAACTGAAATTACTTTGAAAGTAGCAGAACGTTTGCGTACTTCTATTTTAAAGTGTTATTATGTTGAGATGAGAAACCTAAAAAGAAAGTTAACATTCTCAGGTGTAGATACTTTGGTATCCGAACTTGAACATAAACTTTACCGTTCTGTTTTTTATTCTAAAGGTGAAATTTACATTACTTTAGAAGAATTACTATCGCAATTAAATAAAATAAGAACTATAATTATCGAAAAACACCAATCGCTATATCTTGATGAATTGGAAGCTTTTTTGGTAAAAATCAATTTATTTGGTTTTCATTTTGCAACTTTAGATATTCGTCAGAATAGTAAAATTCATGATGCTGTTTTTAAAGATGTTGTAAATCATTATTTAAATTCAGATTCAAAAATTTTCCCGGAAAACTACTTTGAATTATCTGAAAGTGAAAAATTAGATGTTTTATCTAAAGTTAAAGGAGATTTAAATCCAGCTGATTTTAATGATGAAATAACAAGATCGACATTAGAATCAGTTCAGGCAATCAAGACTATTCAAAAAGCTAATGGTGAATTTGGTGCCAATCGTTATATTATTAGTAACAACGAAAGCGCTCTGAACGTAATGGAAACTTTCGCCATGATTCGTTTGAATAATTGGGAGAATCCTACTGTTGATATTATTCCGCTTTTTGAATCGGTTGATGATTTGCAGAATGCGCACGAAATTATGGAGCAGTTGTACACCAATCCTGAATATTCGAAGCATTTGCAGGCAAGAGGAAACAAACAAACTATTATGCTTGGTTTCTCTGACGGAACTAAAGATGGTGGTTATTTGATGGCCAACTGGAGTATTTACCAGGCTAAAATTTCATTGACTGAAATTTCAAGAAAGTACGGAATTCATGCTATTTTCTTTGATGGACGTGGTGGACCTCCGGCACGTGGTGGTGGAAAAACACATAAATTCTACGCTTCTTTAGGACCAAAAATTGAAAACAACGAAATTCAGATTACAGTTCAGGGGCAAACGATTAGTTCGAATTTTGGAACTCTTGATTCTTGTCGTTATAATATCGAAAACTTGTTAAGTGCTGGTGTTACTAATCAGGTCTTTAGTAAAGAAGATAACGAATTAAGTGCTGATGAAACTCAAATTTTGACACAATTGGCTGATTTAGGATATGATAAATATCTAAGTTTTAAGAATCATCCAAAATTCATTCCGTATTTAGAGAAGATGAGTACCCTGAAATATTATTCTAAAACCAATATTGGAAGCCGTCCATCAAAAAGAAGCAAATCAGAATCATTGGATTTTGCTGATTTAAGAGCGATTCCGTTTGTTGGTTCATGGAGTCAGTTAAAACAAAATGTACCTGGATTTTTTGGAGTAGGTTCTGCTTTAAAATATTTTGAAGAAAGTGGGCAATGGGATAAAGTGAGTGATTTGTATCATAATTCATTATTCTTTAAAACACTTCTGGAAAACAGTATGATGTCATTGGCAAAATCATTTTTACCATTAACAGCATATATGCGAAATGATCCTGAGTTTGGAGAATTCTGGCAAATTATCTACGATGAATTTTCAGAAACAAAACGTCTTCTGCTTAAAATTGCGGGTCATAAAACCCTAATGGAAAACTATCCTGATGGTATAGCATCAATTCAAATAAGAGAGCGTATTGTATTGCCATTGTTGACAATACAACAATATGCTTTGTTGAGAATTAATGAATTGAATAACAATAAAAGCGGGAATGAAGAGTTGATCAAAGTTTATGAAAAAATAGTAACGAGATCGCTTTTCGGAAATACAAATGCGAGTAGAAACTCGGCTTAAAAATTGAATCAATGAAATTACCAGAAACTGAATATTCCGGACCTTTTGCAAATTACATTCAGGAAGCCGGAGAAATTAATTTGATTGAGGAATTAGAAATTTCGCTTCATGATTTTATAAAATTTGTTCAAAATATTCCGTTAGATAAATTTGATTATCGCTACGCGGAAGGAAAATGGACGATTAAAGATATCATTCAGCATTTAATTGACTGTGAGCGCATTTTTGCTTATCGTGCGCTTCGTTTTTCAAGAAATGATAAAACAGCTTTACCGGGATTTGAAGAAAATGATTATGTAGTTAATACAAATGCAAACGGAAGAAGCATTCAGGAATTGTTGACGGAATTTTCTGCGGTAAGACATTCAACTTTATTGTTTTACAAAAGTCTTTCTGAAGAACAACTTAAAAGATTAGGAACAGCTTCAACGCATCAGCTTTCGGCTCGAGCTTTGGGACATGTAATTATTGGACATCAAAAGCATCATCAAAATGTTTTTCAGGAAAGATATTTATAAAATCTGAAAAAATTTAAGAATAAAAAAATCCTGTGAAAATATGTTCACAGGATTTTTTGTTTTTAGAATTTCTATTCACATAAATTTCTATAATTATAAATATAATAAATTCTATTTATTCCTTTCGACAATAGCGAGGCCAAAGCGTATCTTATCATAAGATAATTTTTCTTCAAAATGATCGTAATAAGGTTTTAATGCTGTTGGATATTCAAGCTCAATTTGCGCTTTATGTAATTGTTTCACTTCATCATCTGTCACAAATGGACTTAAATCTATATCTTCACCATCTGCATATAGTTTTGCCAAATGTGAAATAATCGTTGTTTGTCCTAAATTTCTTTTTCCTGCAATTTCTTCAATACTATTACCTTCGTTAAAAAGTGCTAAAGTCGTTTTATAAGTGTTACCCTCTTTTTTTACTTTAGTTTTTTCCTTTTTTACTTTTTCGTAATAAATAATTGCATCTATAAATTCTGAGCCGTATTTTTCAAGTTTAGCTTTACCAACTCCCTCAACTGCCAGGAATTCCTCATCACTCATTGGCCGTAATGTTTCCATTTGTCTTAATGCAGCGTCACTAAAAATTACATAAGCAGGAACATCTTCATCCTTGGCAATCTCATAACGTAGTTTTCGAAGTATTTCAAAAAGAGAATTTTTAACTGTTTTAGCTTTTACTTCTTTAATTTCATTTTTATCAATTACTTTTTTAACGACTGTTGTTAATTTTACTTTTTCTCCTTCAAACAAAACCTTCTTCGCAAAAGCTGTTAATAAAATCTTGTTGTGTTGATGAAACGCAATTTCGCAATATCCTAAATTAATTAACTGAATCAAATATTGATTCCAGTCGTACCATGAAATGTCAGCACCAATTCCGTACGTTTTTAAGCTTTGATAATTTTTTTCGTAGATATAGGCGTTTTTTGAACCTCTTAAAAAATCTACAATCACAGCTAAGGTTTCAGATTCTTTTAAGCGACTAATAGCTGACAGTGCTTTTTGCGCGAGAATCGTACCGTCGAAAAATTTTGGAGGATTTTTGCAAATATCGCAATTACCGCAATTCTCTTTAACTAATTCTCCAAAGTAAGAAAGTAGAATTTTTCTACGACAGCTTAATGCATCGGCATATTGCTTCATTCTTTCTAACTTTGCCAATTGCACATCAGAATTTAAACCTTCAGAAGCAAATTTTTGCAACTGTATTACATCGGCATAACTTTCAAATAAGACTGTTTCTGCTGGTAATCCATCACGTCCGGCGCGACCAATTTCCTGATAATAGCCTTCAATATTTTTGGGTAAATTATAATGAATAACCCAGCGCACATTCGATTTATCAATTCCCATTCCGAAAGCAATTGTAGCACAAACCACCTGACAATCGTCATTTATAAATTCATCCTGTGTTTTTGCACGAAGTTTATTTTCTAAACCTGCATGATATGCTTTTGCCGAAACACCACTTTTTTGTAATTTCTGAGCTAATTCTTCTGTTGTTTTTCTGCTTAAGCAATAAATTATTCCAGATTCGTTGGGTTTATTTTCTACAAAATCAATAATCTGTTTTACGCGATCAAGTGCCGGGCGAACTTCTAAACTTAAATTTTGTCGATCAAATGAAGCAACAAAAGTCTTTGGATTTTTTAAATTTAGTTGTTTGGTAATATCAGTTCGGGTTGCTTTATCAGCTGTGGCAGTCAATGCAAGGATTGGAGTAGAAGGGAAGCGGTTTTTTAGATAACCTAAATTGGTATAAGCGGGTCTAAAATCATGTCCCCAGGATGAAATGCAATGCGCTTCATCAATTGCAATCAAACTAATTGTCAATTCATTAAAAATAACATCTAAATAAGATAAACTTTCCGGAGCAATATAAACAAGTTTAAAATTATTCGATTTTAAATTGTCAATATAAAATTGCTGTTCTTCACTTGATTGGCTACTATTAATATAACAGGCATTGATTCCGTTAGTTTTCAAACTATCCACCTGATCTTTCATCAGGGCGATTAAGGGTGAAATAACAATCGTAATTCCAGGCAAAACTAAAGCGGGTAATTGAAAACATATTGATTTTCCACCACCAGTTGGCATAATCGCTAAAGTATCCTGACCAGCAAGTATGGTATTGATAATTGTTTCCTGATTGGGACGAAATTTTTCAAATCCAAAATTCTCTTTTAATTTGGCGTGTAGTAGTTCTGTATTCATTTGGCTGTTATTTTTAAACGCTAAATTTAAAGAAATTTCTTACAAAATATATTAATATTAAATTTATTATCTATATTAAATATCAAGTTTAATTGGGGTAATAAAAAAAAGGAACTCAAATAGGAGTTCCTTTACTTTATTTTGAAAGAGATAAATTAATCTTCATCGTCTTCATCATCATCTTCGTCTGCAATATCATCCGGATCTCTGTCTTCATCATCGTCATCACCACCATCAACATCTGGTTTGTCTTCTTTTTCATCTTCTTCGTCATCGTCACTATCATCATCAAGATCCAAACCTTTTACTGGTTCAATTGTATCAACGTCAAGATCAATATCATCATCTTCATCGTAATTCTCGATTCTATCAGCAAGTTTAGTACTAATTTTTACTAAATAAATAGTGTCTTCAGTACGAACTTCAACAGCTTCGATCAATTCGTTTTTAGCATTTCTAAAACGGATAACATCCGAATCATCATAACCATCAGGAAATTTCTCAACCAAAAGGTTCAAAATTTCATTGGTAAGTTTAGCGTAGTCTACTATAACTCTTTTCATAAAAATATACTATAAATCTAATAAATAGGCAAAAATTAATGGAGCAACAATTGTTGCATCCGACTCAATAATAAATTTTGGGGTTTTGATATCTAATTTACCCCAAGTGATTTTCTCATTTGGAACTGCTCCAGAATACGAACCATAGCTGGTTGTTGAATCTGAAATTTGGCAGAAATAACTCCAAAATGGAATATCGTGCATTTCCATATCCTGGTACAACATTGGTACTACACAAATAGGGAAGTCACCAGCAATACCACCACCAATTTGGAAGAATCCAATTCCGTTAGCGCTATTTTTTGGATACCAGTCAGCAAGGAATGTCATATATTCAATTCCAGATTTCATGGTAGATGCTTTTAAATCGCCTTTAATTACATATGAAGCAAAGATATTTCCCATTGTACTATCTTCCCATCCCGGAACGATAATTGGCAAATTTTTCTCAGCGGCAGCGTACATCCAGCTATCTTTTAAATCTATCTCATAGTATTCTTCTAATACACCTGACAATAACATTTTGTACATGAATTCATGAGGAAAATAACGTTCTCCTTTATCGTCAGCATCTTTCCAGATTTTGTAAATGTGTTTTTGTAAACGACGAAATGCTTCATGCTCCGGAATACAAGTGTCTGTAACACGATTTAATCCTCTTTCAAGCAAAGCCCATTCGTCTTCTGGTGTTAAATCACGATAATTTGGCACTCTTTCGTAGTGAGAGTGTGCAACCAAATTCATGACATCTTCTTCTAGATTGGCTCCGGTACAAGAAATAATCTGTACTTTATCTTGTCTAATTATTTCGGCAAAAATTTTACCAATTTCTGCTGTACTCATAGCGCCAGCCATACTTACCATCATTTTAGCACCGTTTGCCAATTGTTGTTCATATGCTTTTGCAGCATCAACTAAAGCAGCAGAGTTAAAGTGTAAATAATGTTTTTCAATAAACTGACTGATTGGTCCTTTCATTTTTTTTGTTTTTTTTTGAATTAAAAGTTTAACCTTTTAGATGATACTGCAAATTAATAATTTTATGGATATTAACATTTAATTTGCAAGTTTTTTTTTATACTTTTTTTGTGTAGCCTAAAATCTTTAAAACATCGTCAGAAGTCTGTTGTTCAGAGAAAACTTCGGTTCCAATAATTCCATTTTCATCACGATCTATTAAGATATGTTTTGGCTGCGGAATCAAACAGTGGTGTAAACCTCCGTATCCTCCAATTGTTTCCTGATACGCTCCGGTATTAAAGAAACCAATGTACAATGGCTTTTCTTTGTTGTATTTAGGCAAATAAATAGCGTTCATATTTTGTTCTGAATTGTAATAGTCGTCACTATCGCAAGTCAATCCTCCCAATAAAACCCGCTCGTATGTATCATTCCAACGGTTAACCGCTAACATGATAAAACGTTTATTTATAGCCCAAGTATCCGGCAAAGTGGTAATGAATGATGAATCAATCATGTTCCATTTCTCTCTATCATTTTGTTGTTTTTGATACAAAATCTGATAGATTGCGCCACCGCTTTCACCTACAGTAAACGATCCAAATTCTGTGAAAATATTTGGAACATCAACTTCGGCTTCATCACATGCAATTTTAATCTGATTGATAATTTCATCAATCATATATTGGTAATCATATTCAAATGCAAGAGAGTTTTTAATAGGGAAACCACCTCCGATGTTCAAACCATCAAGAGTAGGGCATTCCTTTTTAAGTGCGATGTATACTTTAATACATTTTACTAACTCATTCCAGTAATATGCTGTATCGTTAATTCCGGTATTGATAAAAAAGTGAAGCATCTTAAGCTCTAATTTATCATTTTCCTGAATTTGTTTTTTATAAAAGGCAACGATGTTTTTGTATCCAATACCTAATCTTGAAGTATAAAACTCAAATTTAGGCTCTTCCTCAGCTGCAATACGAATTCCAATTTTAAATTTACCTTTTATTTCAGCCTGAAGCAAATCTAATTCTTCGTAATTATCAATAATCGGAATAGTATTTTTATGTCCGTTATTGATTAGCCTTGCAATATTGGTAATATATTCGTCTCTTTTAAAACCATTACAAATTACATACGTACTCTTGTTGATTTTACCGTTTTCTAACAAATTCTCCACAATATTAATGTCAAAAGCAGATGAAGTTTCAACATGAATATTGTTTTTAAAAGCCTCATTCATAATATATTCAAAATGAGAGCTTTTTGTACAATAGCAATAGTAATACTTTGCTTCGTACTTGTTTTTTTCCATCGATTTTCTGAACCAGGCTTTTGCCTTATTAATGTTTTCAGAAATCTGTGGCAAGTAGGTAAATTTTAATGGGGTGCCGTATTGTTCAACCAATTTCATCAAATCGATATTGTGAAATTGTAAGTTGTCTTTGTTTAATTTAAATTCCTCTTGTGGGAAATAATAAGTTTGATTAATTAGATCAGAATATTTAGTATTCATTTAATATATTTTAAATTGTAATTTTTAGATTTTATACGTTGCAAAATCTAAAATTCAAACCCTAATATTGGCAAATACAATTTCTAATTTTTCATTCTCTGCTTTTGAATAAAGAAAAACCTCAAAACAAAACGGACTTTTACTATTATAAAAACGATTCAACATTCTTAATAAAGAACTATTGAGACGGTTTCTATAAGAACTAAAGTGTCTTTGTTTGTTGTTTGTTTTCATCGTGGCAAATGTAAAAAATAATATATACCTAAAGCAATCCTTTTGATTAAAAAAAGTTTAAGATTTATAATCTTGAAACGCATCGAGAATCAATTTATTTTCAACGGATTGATTAATTTTAATTTTTCCGATGCCTTCAATCAGGGCAAATTGAATTAATCCGTACTCATTTTTTTTGTCATGAATAAGGAGTTCCAATATCGGATCGATGTCATTTTCTTCAATTTCAACATCGTCGTAAATATTTTTAAGAGCTGTTTTAATTTCAGCATATTCTTCAGCAGAAATTAAATTTTTATGCAAAGAAATGTAACTTTCTAAAATCATTCCAATTGCAATTGCTTCGCCGTGTAATAAAGTGGTCTTAACGTCGCTTTCTAAAAAATAACTTTCGATTGCGTGACCTAATGTATGACCGAAATTCAATGCTTTACGAATGTTTTTTTCTGTTGGATCCTGAATTACAATATCATTCTTGATTTCAACCGAACGATAAATTAGTTCATCAAAATCAGCATAATCAATAGATTGTAAATCTAAAAACTGTTTCCAATAAGCAGCATCATATATAAGACCATGTTTTAGCATTTCAGCCAAACCAGAGCGCATTTCGGGCTGAGACAACGTTTCCAGATATTGAGTATCAATCAAAACCATTTGAGGAACGTTGATAACGCCAATCTGATTTTTAAGATTTCCTAAGTCAACTCCTGTTTTTCCTCCAACAGAAGCATCAACCATAGATAATAATGTTGTTGGAACATTGATAAAGTTAACACCACGTTTGAAAGTGGAAGCTACAAAGCCGCCCAAATCAGTAACAACGCCACCTCCAACATTGATTATAAGTGATTTTCTATCGGCACCAAGCTCTGTTAATACATTCCAGATTTGAATACAGGTTTCAATATTTTTGTTTACTTCTCCAGATTCAAATTCAATAATTTCGATATTTAAATCGGTTTCAAGTAAAGGTAAAAATTTAGGAAGGCAATGTTCATTTGTTTCATTATCAACTATAATAAACAAATTAGAATATTTATTTTCTTTTAAGTGTGTATTTAAAGCTTCGTATGCATTTTGGTTGAAATGTACGAGATAATTATTGGCTTGAATCGATTGCATATTTATCTTTGGTTTATTGAACCACAAAATACGGCATTTTTAACTAAATAATATTCAAACTTTGTCTATAATTTGTTGTAAAAACGGCTTAAATAAAATGGTATTAAATAACGAAATTCTATTTTGTGGTAATTTTTTGTCATTTTTTAAAATATTGCTTTTTTGTTAAAGTCTGCTTTGCTACTTTAACAGTATTGAATGCAAAATAGGGCCTATTTTTATAAATAATATTCAAAACTCTCTCTATATTTGCACAAAAAACAACCTAAATGGAAAAAATATTCGATAACACTCAGGTAGCATTTTCACTTAAAAGTGATACTGAACTTGACAGAGCTTATTTTCTTTTTAAAATGATTGATAGCGAACCTTTGGTAAGAATTGGAACTGCTGTTACTAATTTTGCTATCAAAGCACATCTTCCTGTGGAAGGATTAATTCGTGCAACGGTTTTTGATCATTTTTGTGGAGGAGTAAATGAGGATGATTGTATAACTGTAGTAGATAAAATGTTTACAAAAGGCGTTTCATCTGTTTTGGATTATTCAGTTGAAGGAAAAGAAGAAGAAGCACAATTTGATGCCGCTTTAGAAATGACTTTAAAAACAATCGAATTTGCTAAAGAACGTTTGGCAATTCCATTTGCCGTTTTCAAACCTACAGGTTTAGGGCGTTTTGAATTGTATGAAAAATTAGGCGAAAAACAAACTTTAAGTCCATCAGAACAAGCAGAGTGGGACAGAGTAATAGCACGTTTTGACAAAGTTTGCAGTGAAGCGCACAAAAAAGATGTTGCCTTATTGATTGATGGTGAAGAAAGCTGGATGCAGGATGCTGCTGATGATTTGGTTACCGATATGATGCGTAAATACAACAAAGAGAAAGCTATTGTTTTTAATACGTTGCAAATGTACCGTTGGGATCGTTTGGACTATTTGAAAAAATTACATGAAATTGCTAAAGCAGAAGGCTTTTTTATTGGAATGAAATTAGTTCGTGGCGCTTACATGGAAAAAGAAAACAAACGAGCAGAAGAGAAAAATTATGTTTCGCCAATTTGCGTATCTAAAGAAGCAACGGATGTAAATTATGATTCAGCTGTTCATTATATGCTAGATCATTTGGAAACAATGTCCATTTTTGCAGGAACTCACAACGAATTGAGTTCTTATAAATTGATGGAAATGATGCAGCAAAAAGGAATTGCCAAAAACGATAACAAAATCTGGTTTGGACAATTATACGGGATGAGCGATAATATCAGTTATAATTTAGCCGAAAACGGTTATAATGTGGCGAAGTATTTACCATTTGGACCAGTAAAAGATGTTATGCCATACTTAATTCGTCGTGCTGAAGAAAATACTTCTGTAGCCGGGCAAACAAGCCGTGAATTATCAATGATTAAAGCAGAACGTAAGAGAAGAAAAGGAAAAAAATAGTTTTCAGTCTCAGTTTATAGTCGCAGTGCTTATCTGTCAATAAAAAAATCCAAATTTCAATTGTAACGATTGGAATTTGGATTTTTTTTATTGGAATTTTTATGTTTTTTTAGAAAGAAACCTGGCATTGTAAAACGACCATTCCTAAGCGATCACTTTGTTTGTATTGCCCAACCAGTGTTTTATCATAAACAGCTCTATTCTGGTAATTTAAACTAATTTTTGGACCTAAAGTTCCTGTGGTATAATAGTTTGCTCCTAATTCATACATTGTCATTGGTTCGTCTAAAGCTTCTAAAGCAGCAATTTGAGTTGCTATATAAGGTTGAAAACGTCCTTTTTTTGTCTGATTGTCTGACTTTGCAAATAAATAACCCAATTGAGCATAATAGATATTTCCTGTACCCACACCAATAAAACCAGCTCCGGAACCGTTAATTAAATTTCCGTCTCCAACAGCAGGATTTGGTGTCGACACAGATTGAATGTAATTTTTACCATAATCGCAATTATTATAAGCTGCGTATGCGGTTATAGCATTGCCTTTTTCGCTTAACGGACTGTCGTAAAAAACATCAAAACCTAAAACTTTCATATCATCATAAACAACTGTTGCATCCGGTGTAAGGTGCCACATTGCTTTTGCCTGAGTCAAATAACCCAATGCCATATTGAAAACTTTTTTTGTTCCTAAATAAGTTCCTTTATGATAAGCATCTTCCAGTGATTCTTTATCGAAGAAAGAATATGTTAGAATTCCGGAATATTGAGCTCTAGGTGTTTCTGTACTAACAGTAGAATTCAGTCCAATATTATTTGCTGTAGTACGATATGGATTCGTAATAGCCGTACGATAATTAAACTTTCCTAAATCTCCTTTTGCGTAAATACTTAAATTTCTATTTCCGAAAGTTGATGATGTGTTTATAAACTGCTGATACATTGGCGTATCTAAAGTTAATTGAGAAGAAGAACTGTTTGCAGAATAACGTGTTGTTCCTGCTCCCCAAGCTGTTAATCCACCACCAATATGAAGACTTTTGTTAAAATGATATTCTCCTAAAGCATCCATTACAGAGAGAGGAGCATTAGACGGACCATTATTCTGTGTAAAATTGATATTGTTTTGACCAAACTGCAAATGGAAGAAAATATTCTCTGTAAGCATTCCCATTGCCTGCAAACGCAATCTTCTGATTACAATATCGTATGTATCATCCACTTCATTTGTGCCAATTTTACTTCCTGCATTCAATTCTGAATAGCGTCCCCAAACCTGAAGATTCATCCCGAATTTTATATATTGGGCCCCGTCTTTAGAGATATTGACAACGTTGAAAGGTTTATCTTGAGCAAGAACACTAATAGTATTTAAGACAATAAATAATAAAATCAGAATAATTCGTAAATGTGGCATTTCAATAGTTTAAAGGTAGTTAGTGTTATTTTTAATTCATTAAGAATTACTAAATTGAAGATTACTAAGGTTTTTATAAATACCATTTTCAAGATTTATAAGTTCCTGATGTGTTCCTTCTTCTGTAATTTTTCCGTTATCTAAAACTAAAATTTTATCTGCATTTCTAATAGTTGATAGACGATGTGCAATGATAATACTTGTTCTTCCTTGCATTAATACTTCTAAAGCTTCCTGAACTAATTTTTCACTTTCACTATCTAAAGAGGATGTCGCCTCATCTAAAATTAAAATACTTGGGTTCTTAAGTAAAGCCCTTGCAATTGCAATACGCTGACGTTGCCCACCAGATAATTTTACACCGCGTTCTCCAACCAATGTTTCAAATTTTTCCGGGAAACCTTCTACAAAATTTAAGGCATTTGCCTGTTTTGCTGCTAACATAATCTCTTCGTCGGTAGCATCTGGTTTTCCGTAGGCAATATTTTCTCTAATTGTTCCTCCGAATAAAATTACATCCTGCGGAACAATACTCATGTTTCCACGTAGATTTTCCAGGTCATAATCGTAAATGTTTTTTCCGTCCACCAGGATTTCTCCTGAAGTGATATCGTAAAAACGTAATAATAGAGAAGAAATGGTTGATTTTCCAGCACCACTAGGGCCTACAATCGCTATCTTCTGACCGAATTCGGCACTGAAATTTACATCTTTTAGAACTTCAACTTCCTTACGGGACGGGTAACTAAAAGCTACATTTTTGAAAGAAACAGTACCTTTTATTTTTTCAATAGGTGTTGTTTTTGGATTTGCATTGATGGCTTCCGGAGTTTCTTCTAATAATTCAAAAACACGTTCTGTTGCTCCCACTGCTTTTTGAATTTGAGCATACATCTCGGCAATTCCACCAAAAGAAGCACCAATAAAGGTTGTATAAAGTACAAATGAAATTAAATCGCCCACACCTTCAACTTCTCCTTTAATTGTTAATGTAATACCGTACCAAACAACAGCAACCACACATCCGAAAAGACATAAAATGATAAAGGAAGCAAAGTAACCTCTGTATTGACCGCCTTTGATCGCGATTTTTACAATTTCTTTGATTTTATTTTTATAACGCTGAATTTCGTACCATTCATTGGCAAAAGCTTTAACGTTGCTGATTCCTTGTAAAGTTTCTTCAACAATTACCTGGCTTTCTGCTACTTTATCTTGTGTTTTCTTTCCGTATTTACGAATAAATCTTCCAAAAATAACAGCTGCTACGGCCACAATTGGCACAATAGCCAACATCATTAAAGTTAATTTAGGGCTAATGTTTCCTAAAATAACAAAACCTCCAACAATTAAAATAAACTGACGTAAGAATTCGGCAATTGTAGTTGTAAAAGTGTCTTGCAATTGCGAAATATCAGCGCTAATGCGGCTATTTAATTCTCCAACACGTTTTTGAGAATAAAACCCCATTGGTAGTTTTACCAGGTTTTCATATAACGCAAAACGTATATTTGAAAGCGAGTTCTCCGTAAAATTCACAAATAAAGAAATTCTAAAGAAGGAGAAGATGGCCTGTAACGTTAGGATTACCATAAGTCCAACAGCAATTTCATTTGCCCTGCTTAAGTCTTTATTAGTTACACAGTCAACCAACATTCCCATTAACTTAGGAAAGGCGAGGGCAGTAGCACTGGTCAATAAAAGGAAAATCAAGCCAAGGAAAAATTTCCATTTGTGGCCTTTACCATATTTAAAAATTCGGATTGCTTTTTGAAGGGAATTAGAGTCTAATTTAGCTTTAGGTAAATCGTTTTCTTGAAATCTAGCCATTTGAGTATACAATTAAGGTATGCAAATGTAAGACTCTAACAAGTGAATACAAAAGAATATTCTAAATTACCTTTTCAGTTTTCAATTTTTAACTAAATAATAAGAAAACGATACTTTTTATTTCCTTTTTAAGAAGCTGAAAAATAGGAAGGTAAATAAAATCATTAAAAAATATTTCATTTTTTTTCTAAAAACACTTGCAAATACGAATTCTAGCTGTATATTTGCACTCGCAATCACAAACGATAGCAACCTAGTAAAATAGGGCGATTAGCTCAGCTGGTTCAGAGCACCTCGTTTACACCGAGGGGGTCGGGGGTTCGAACCCCTCATCGCCCACCAAAAAACTCCTTAAGAAATTAAGGAGTTTTTTTTATTTGAAAAAATCATCAAAACTTTCTTTTTTCGATTTTTGATATTTTTCAATATAAACATCTAAAAAACCACTTTGTTTTAAAAATAGCATCGGGTCTTTTATATTGAGTATTTCTTCAATTGCCTTTTGTTTATCTTTTTGTTTATTGAAATAAGCTTCTGTTATTTTATAGCCCATCCAATATCCTAAATCATTTGGTCTGTCATCTTTCTTAGAGGTTCCATACAACCAATCCTGATAATCAGCATTTTTTAGTCTCGTTACAAATTCCTGAGCTAATTTATCCTTGTTTTGTTCTCCATATTGATAGTATTGCTGATTTATTGCGTCTCCAGAAATAAGTTCTCCTATAAAATCTGCGCCACCTTCAAGTAAACACCATTTCAATAACATGTCTTTACCTTCTATTTTCTGCTGGTAATGAACAAGTTCGTGTGCAATTAAACCTGAAATTCCATCTAAATTTGTAAGTTTTTCAGTTCCTATAATAATTCCCTCGGGAGAAGAAGTTCCGCCAGAATTGAATCTTCCATAAACAAAATAAATAGGAGGGAATTTTGCGTTCGGATACCAATATTTTAGGGCACTATAAATAGCTCTTACTCTCTTTTCCTTAGAAGGAAGACCCTCTAAAACATTTCTTGAAAGTTCATAATCTGCTTTTCTTTTCTTTACAGCAGAAAAAAGAGAATCTGCATTAAGTATTCTGTTCTCCGTAAATCCTTTAACACCTGGTGAACCTTTTTGCATGTATTCAACAAACGGATTTTGTTTTGATTGGTCCATTTTGTCAAATGCTTCCCAGAAATTTTTTGAATCCCGGGTTTCAAAGATGGCATCTAAAGGATTGCTTGAAAAATTATTTTGCCCAAAAAGGCAATTAGAAAAAATAACAAAAAGTCCTGTAACGATAAGGTTTAACTTCATAAGAGGCAATTTAAACATAACTAATGTACTTTATTTAGCAAGCAATTTTTTTATTTCAGCTGCTATAATATCCAAATTATCCGGAGCATTTCCTGTTGCCACATATTTTATAACCCCATTTTGGTCTATTAAAAAGTTTTTAGGAATAGAAGCCGTTGCATAGTTATTCCATATTTTTTTATCCGAGTCAACGCCATAATTAAAGTTAATTCCGTCTTTTCTTAATTTGGTCACTTTATTTAATACTTTTTCTTGTGTCTCTCCACTCGAAATTGCTAAAAACACAAAATCATCCTTTTTAAATGGCTCGATGATTTTTGATGGAATATCATAAAATTCCATTAAACACGGTGCGCACCAGGTTGCCCAGAAATTTACCAAAACAACTTTCCCTTTTAAATCAGAAAGTTTTATTTGTTTACCATCTATTAATTTTAAAGTAAAATCTGTTGCTCTGTCATTTACATTTAAAATATATTCTTTTTCATCATTTTGAGCTACACTTTTGCTTGCTACTGGTTGGGAATTGATTTCTTTGTCTCTTTCAATTTTTTCCTGTTCTGTGTAAATTCCCACTATAATTATAAATTCCTTATCTCCAATTTTATCTCCAAATTTATTAGCTAATTCATTTCTTTCCTTTTCTGAAACTCCTTTGGTCATCGATTTTACATACCCATCGGCACCATATTTTTCGACTGTTTCCATAGACACGATGTCATTGTTTATTACGATTACATATTCGGGTTTTTTGACGACTTTGTCTTGTCCATAAAAGGATTGAGTAATTAATATAAGAGAAAGAAGTAGAAAATTTTTCATGTTTTACTAGTTTTAATACAGCTGTTTCCTGATTAATTTCTTTTTGGTGAATATAAGCAATATCTTTATTATGAATACTTAATCCTACAATATTAAACACAATCAGCTAATTTTTTCTCTAAATTGAACTGGAGAAATTCCTTCTTTGTTTTTAAAAAACCGACTGAAAGTTTGCAAATCTTCATAACCAAGATCATAAGCAATTTCCTTTATAGATAATTGTGTATACGCAATTTGCTTTCTGGCATGAATCATAATACGATCATGAATTATACTCAGTGGAGGTCTTTCAGAAAAAACAGCAAAAAGATTAGATAAGGTTTTTGGCGATTTATTCAATTTAGAAGCATAGAAGGCTACATCGTGATGTTTAGCAAAATGACCTTCAACGAGGTAATTGAATTCTCTTATAATATCGGCCTGACTATTTTCAAGTTTGACATAATTTGCTGTAGCCATCAGGCTTCTTGCACACAAAATCAATACACGTTTTAGCATCGACTGCAACATATCGATCTGTAAATTGTCTTTGGCATCCATTTCAGATAACAAAATATCCCAAGTAGTTTCCATACTTTGAATATGGTTTTCTGAAAGAGGAACTATCGGAATTCCCATCGCTCCGTAAAATAAAAGTCCTTTGCTTCCCACTTCATTGTCATTATTAATAATGCAAAAGAAGTTCTGATTGAATCGTAACATCCTGGCACTTTCAACTTCTAAATAATCAATTTGATGGAATTCAGTCAGAAAAATAATTTCATTTTGAGCTAATCTGTATTTGACTTTATCAACAGAAATATTCATCTCCGAACCTGTATTCCAAAGTAATGTTAATTCAGTGTCTTTCGCTCCAAAAGCCAGTTTTTTATTTTCAGCATTGATTTCTGTCAACAATAAAAATTCATATGAAGTTCCTTTATAAACCATAAATACTTGTCTAAGTTATAAAGTGTAAATGTAATTATTAACTAGACTTCTTCATTTGCAGGATTTAATTATTTCATAATAAAAACGTACTACTTTATTGATTATTAATGTTGTATATTTATTAATTCACATTTAGGATTAAAAAGAATTGATGATTTTTTCGTACTTAAAGAAAAATAGCCAACTCTTCGGGAAAATCTGTTAAACCCCAATGACTGAAATATTTTGAACTTTGTAATGTCTTATATAATTAAAATCAAACAACATGAAAAAAATAGCAATTAATGGTTTTGGTAGAATTGGAAGATCATCACTGAAAATAATTTTGGATTCTCCAGATTTAGAAGTGGTAGGAATTAATGATTTAATGACAATTGAAAATGCAGTTTATTTATTAAAATACGATAGTATTTATGGCAAGTACAATAAGAAAGTAAGTTTTGAAGGCGATTTTATATTAATTGATGATCACAAGATAAAATATACAGCAATAAAAGATCCTGCAGAATTACCCTGGAAAGACTTACAAGTTGATGTAGTAATAGAAAGTACAGGATTTTTTACCAATAAAGCAGACGCAGAAAAACATTTAACCGCTGGTTCTAAATTTGTTGTGATATCTGGGCCGACTAAAGATACACCAACAGTGGTTCATGGTGTCAATACCGAAGATGGAAAAGTTGCTGTTTTTTCATGTGCAAGCTGTACAACGAATAATATAAGTCCGATTATTGAAATTTTAGGACGACGAATAGGTATTAAAAAAGCCATTTTAAATACTACACATGCTTATACAGCATCACAAACATTGGTTGATGCTCCGTCTAAAAGAGAACCCAGAATGGGAAGAACAGCAGGAATAAATTTAGCGCCAGCCGCTACGGGTGCTGCAATAGCAACTACTAAAGCATTACCGCAATATCTTGGAAAATTTGATGGGGTTGCCGTGAGAGTTCCGGTTCCTGTTGGCTCAATATCTGACATTACTTTTGTAACAGAAAAACCAACAACTGTTGAAGAAATTAATTCGATTTTAATCGAAGAATCAAAAACGGCGCGTTATCATAAAGTAGTTGCTGTAACAGATGAACCACTTGTGTCCACTGATATTATAAAAAGCCCTTTTGCCGCTACTGTCGATTTAGAAATGACAAGAGTTGTCGATGGGGATTTGGTAAAAGTAATGGCCTGGTACGACAATGAATGGGGGTTTACTAACCAGATGATCAGACAGATTCAGGAATTATAAAATTCGAATTCTCCAGAAGTAAAGTTGTAAAATCTAAAATATTAGTTATGAATTACGCACAATTAGCCTTTACAGATAACATTAAAAAGATTCAGGAAGAAGCGGGAAGCAGAAACTCTTATGATCGAATGGAAAAAATGTCAGTTGTGGATGGATTGACAGAAAATGAAAGTAACTTTATTAGCGACAGGGATAGTTTTTATATGGCAAGTTTTGGAGAAAATGATTATCCGTACATTCAGCATCGCGGCGGACCGGCTGGATTTATTAAAGTAATTGACAACAAAACAATTGGAATCGTTGACTTTGCAGGTAACAGGCAATATATCTCGACAGGGAATATTTCTAAAAATGAAAAAGTAGCGCTTATAATGGTTTCGTATCCACAAAGAGCACGATTAAAAATCTATGCTAAGGCAAAAATTGTAGAACTGAAAGACCATGAAGCATTATATGATTCTTTAAAACCTGAAGATTATAAATTCCGTCCTGAAAGAATGATGATTTTTGAAATTCAGGCTTACGATTGGAATTGCCCACAACATATTACACCGCGTTATACAACAGAAGAAATAGAAGAAGCCTTATTACCTCAAAAAAAATACATTACTGATCTGGAAAACAAGGTAAAAGAACTGGAATTGAAATTACTCGAAAAATAAAAACACATACGAATGTTACTGTTTTATTTTTGGTGTATGTTTTCTGGATTTTTTAAGTTACCGGTAAATAATTTACTCAATTCATTATACAGAAAACCTCCATTAGAAATAATGGAGGTTTTTCGAATAAAGGTCAAACTAGATTTTTACCAAGGACTAACCTCGGTTTCATCTTCAATATCATTACTATAAAACATACCGGTAGGCGCATCATTAGCTGTTACTGTGTGTTTTATGATGAAGGTTGCAGCGCTTTCAACAGTTCCCGGTCCGTTGTGGTGATTAAAGTCTGTTGCTGTGTAACCAGGATCAATAGCATTTACTTTGAATGGTAAATCTTTAAGTTCGTGGGCCAGTGTAATCGTGAAAGCATTTAAAGCAGCTTTTGAGGTCACATAACTCGTTGCTTTAAAATCGTAATATTTCCAACTTGGATCGCTGTGTAAGGTCAAAGATCCTAAACCAGAAGTAATATTACTAATTCTTGGAGCTTCTGATTTTTTAAGCAATTCTAAAAATGCCTGTGTAACACTAATTACACCAAAAAAATTGGTATCAAAAACATGCTGAATGGCTGTAATTGATGCACTTGACGCACTTTGAGGAAATTCGCCACTAATACCTGCATTATTTATTAGTATATCCAATTTTCCCTGCTCGGTTTCAACTGTTTTTCTGGCAGCTTCTATTGAAACAGGCTTTGTAACATCAATTTCAATCGCTTTGATGTTTTCAAATCCTTCTTTATTTAATTGCTGCACAGCTTCGTTACCTTTTTCAAGGTCACGCGCACCTAAATAAATAAATAATCCTTTTTTTGAAAGCTGTTTTGTTATTTCTAAGCCAATGCTTCTATTAGCTCCTGTAATTAATACTATCTTCATTTTTTTATTGTTTTAAATTATTGAAGCAAAGTTGCGTACTTTAAAAATAGAATCATTTGTCAAATGACAAAAAGCATTTTAATGAATGTTTTTTCTTATCCTGCTCAAAGAAGATTGTGTAATTCCCAAATAAGAAGCGATATAAGAAAGGGGTATTCGATTTACAACATTTGGATAAATCTTGAGAAACATCAAGTAACGTGTTGTAGCATCTTCTGAAACTAACGGACTTCTTCTTTCTATTTTTTGTCGCAATGCTCTTGAAATAATCTTATTTACAATGGCTTCCCATGGAATGATAATATCTAAAAGATCCTTCCAGTCCTTTTTGGAAAAGACTAGCATTTTGCAGTCTGTAATAGCTTGAACATAAGCGTTAGAGCAAATATCATTGTCAAAACTCTCCAGATCAACTACCAGATTATTTTCATCAATAAAATATTTAGTAATTTCTTCGCCTTTGTTGTTATAGTAACAAACTCTGATAATTCCTTCCAGAATAAAACCAACTTCCTGTGCAATTTTCCCTGCTTCAGAAAAATATTCGTCTTTATGAAGAACTCTTTCTGTTGCTTTTTTTGAAATTAAATCAAGTTGCTGCTGGTTTAGGTTTCCAAATTGCAATATGTATTCTATAAACTCTTTCATACTGCAATTTAGTCAAATTTATTTTTTGATTATTTGGCATTTGGCAAATAGTGAAATGTAATTTTATACTATCATTTTATCCAATTCAGCTTCAAGACGATCAAAATTCTCTTCATTTTTATCTACAACATATGGCCTTAGTTTAGCACATTCTTCTGCAGTTTCAAAAACCATTCTGAAAACAATTTTAGTTTCAGAATCAGCTATTTTTTCAAATGTAGCGACTATATTGAATAAAGGTTTAGAAATTCGAATCCAGGCGATTTCAGTTGGTTTTTCAACTTTCACAAACTCGCATTCATTTTGAAAGTTTCCTTGCTCCGGTGCGTGCATTACGAATTTCCATCTACCGCCAGGTCTAAGGTCAAACTCTTCAAATGTATTGGTAAATCCTTTTGGTCCCCACCAGTTTTTTAAATGATTTGGATCTGTCCAGGCTTTAAAAACAAGTTCCTGAGAAAAATTTAAAATTCGGGTACTTACAATTTCGCAGTCTGGAGTTGCCGGAAAAGTCACTGTTGCCATTTTTGCAAATCTTTTAAATTATTTATTAGAGATTTCAAAATCTCGTAAACGTATCATATTAATCATGTAAGGCCACATTTCGTTTCCTACAGCACCAGGATAAGCCCCCATATTTGATGTTTCTTTAAAACCACCATCTTCATTACGCTGAATTTCTGAAATGTATTTCAAAGAAAATTTTGTCCTGTTTTTAAAAGTCAGCAGCACTTGCATGTTGTTATTCTTTTCCTTTTCACTTTCTCCATGAGTTCCTATGTAAAAATAGAAGTCAATTGTCCCTTCTTCACCCGTTTTTTCAAATAAATCATCCTTTCCAAAAGTATTGATTATCTCTGTAAAAGGTTCAAATTTAATAATAGAGTATGTGATGTTTTTTGGATCAGTAGTATTTAATTTAATGGTAAATTTTGCGCCAATAGGAAATTCATAGCCAGCATTGTATGGACTTGGTAGTTCTTGCCCAGAAATATTCAGGCTTAAAAACAGAATAAAAAAAGTTGCTATAAGTTTCATATAATTTGTTTATTTATAATTCTATAGGTTTTAATTCTAATTGCATTATTGGCATATATCTGTCTTTTATAGAAGTTTCAATTTGTCCTGTTTTTACAAAACCCAATTTTGCATAAAACTGCTCTGCATTAGGTTCTGAATTAAGGACTATTTTAGTAATGCTTGTTTTATCAACTTCTGATAAAAAGTGTCTCATTAAGATTTTTCCAAACCCTTTGCCAATATATTCCGGTAAGACAAATAAATTATCCAGTTTCACCGTTTCTTCATCCTCAAAAAGAAAAGAGTAATAACCCACGATTTTGTTTTCCAGAGTTAATTTATAAACGGCATTTGCCTCAATATAAACTGAAGTTACGGTTAAAAATTGGGACCAGTTTTCAATTTGTTCATCAGAATATCCCCAGTAAGCTTTTGATTTTTTGGTGATATCTGTCAAAATTTGATGATCGGCGCTTATTGCTTTTTCTATAGTCATTCTATCTTTTGAAGTTGTTATTTAAAGGAATAAAAATAGATAAAAAAGCGCTTCATTAAAAATTAAAGCTTTCTTAAATTGATTTGTATACATTTTTAGTTGTTGTAAATTAGCTATATACGATAAATAAAATATAGAAATCATGAAAACGAAAATCATAATGGCCGTTTTATTACTAGGTTTTGTAATATCGGCGAAAGCGCAGAAAAAAATTGAAACAACGGAATTGCCTAAACCAGCACAGGAATTTCTTCAAAAATATTTCAGTTATACGTCCGTAGAAATTGCTAAAAAAGATGCCGAACACGGTGAAAAAGGATATGAGGTGAAACTAAAAGACGGAACTGAAGTTGAATTCTGGAAAGATGGATCTTATCGTGAAGTTGATGGCGATGATAAACCAATTCCGACCGAATTTATTCCTGCTTCTATCAAAGATTATGTTTTTAAAAATTATCCAAATGAAAAAATAACGCATATTGATTTTGGACACAAAGATCTGGATGTTGATTTAACAAATGACATCGACCTTGAATTTACCAAAGAAGGTAAAATTCTAAAAGATAAAAATAATAACGTCAAGTAATTCTTTTTTAAAATGAGAAGCCTCCAAAATCAAGAGATTTGGAGGCTTTTTTTTTGAGCATTTTAGTATAAACTTTTCACAAGTGTATAATCTTTACACATAGTTATTTTAGTTTAAAATCTCTAATATACTCATTGTCAATTTTAAATGATAATGGCATAAGGCTTGTAAAATGGGATATAGTCAATTTCTGCGAATAGTATATTATTATCATTTTGACGATTAGATAATATTCAAAAGGAATGCCAATTTAATAAAAGCCATTAAGAAACAGCAATTGCCCATTATGAAAAGCGAAACAATTATTCAGGAACAATTTTACACTTCAAACAATATTAGCAATAAAAATGAACTTCCATTAAACAGTTCCATTTTTAATATTAAGAATCAATATTTTCATAAAGATTTTAAGAAAAACGTAAACCCATTAAGTTTTATTGTGCTTCTCGGCACATTTGTACTAATGCTTGCGGGGTCTTTCTTAGTTTATAAATTACAATCAGATTTTGATCAGTTTCATATAGACAGAATAAATTCTGCCTGGGGACTGCCTTTTTTAATTGTAACAGCAGCTTTATTCTTCTTTCAGACAGGTTCATTTCTATATAATTTATACTTGTATTTTAGATATAAACCAATTGAATCTGTTTCAGATGAATTATTACCAACTTGTACCGTAATTGTACCGGCGTATAACGAAGGGAAATTAGTATGGGACACTTTATTAAGTCTTGCAAACAGTGATTTTCCGGAACAAAAACTACAGTTACTAGCAATCGATGATGGAAGTAAAGATGATACCTGGTACTGGATGCAACAAGCCAAACTAAAATTAGGAGATCGTTTGGAGATTTACCAACAGCCGGAAAATAAAGGAAAACGTCATGCTTTATACCGTGGATTTGAATTGGGTACGGGAGAAATTTTCGTAACAGTTGATAGTGATTCCATTGTAAAAAAAGATACTTTACGAAATCTTGTAAGCCCGTTTGCTATCGATGAGAAATGTGGTGCGGTTGCAGGAAATGTTCACGTTTTAAACAATAAAAAAGCGTTATTGCCTAAAATGCTAAATGTAAGTTTCGTAATGAGTTTTGAATTCATGCGTTCTGCCGAGAGCATGTTGGGTTCAGTACTATGTACACCGGGCGCGGCAGCAGCTTACCGACGCGATGCGGTATTTAATTGTTTGCCAGAATGGATTGAGCAAACTTTTATGGGACAACCGTCTGACATTGGTGAAGATCGCGCAATGACGAATATGATTTTGAAACAAGGATTACACGTTCTGTTTCAAAGAAATGCAGTCGTACTTACAAATGTTCCCGAAGAATATGTTGGTTTATACAAAATGTTTATCAGATGGGGTAGAAGTAATGTACGTGAGAATTTAATGATGGCAAAATACGTTTTCACGGATTTTAGAAAGGAATCTAAATTTGGAGCACGTCTTTTATTCTTAAATCAATCACTAAAGATTGTTATGGCATATCCATTCTTGCTGTTTATGCTGTTTTTTATAGCGATACATCCAATTTTATTCTTTAGTTCTACACTCTTAAGCATTTTAATAGTTTCTAGCTTCTCTGTATTGTTCTATGCCAAAAGATACAGCTTGTCTGAGGCTTTCTGGGCATATTCATACAGTATTTTTTATACTTTCAGTTTATTCTGGATTACACCTTATGCTATTGCCACAGCCAACAAAAGAGGCTGGCTAACGAGAGGGCTGTCTGAAGCAAAATAAACTCTGATACAAACTTAAAAAGCCCTAAGAACAATTTAGTTTTTAGGGCTTTTTAAGTTTTATTCTTTATTATGAAGCGTAAATAAAAGATAGTCGCCATGATCTGAAACTCCTTTTTCTGTGATCACAAAACCTTTGTTTTTATAAAATTCAACAGCTCTGGTATTCCTTTCTAAACATTTTAATGTAATAGGAGCTTTCATTATTTGAATAGCCTCTTCAAGTAATTTGGATCCAATTTTATGCTGCTGATATTCATCATCAATGTAAAAGTGATGTATAAAATTGCCCCGAAGCCATAACGAAATAAATCCGGCAACTTTATCATTATAAATCGCTACGAGAACAAACTCAGCTTCCGTTTCAGAATCAAAATCGGTAAGCTTATAATTATGAGTATCCAGCCAGTAAAATGTTTTTTGGCGGACTTCCAGAAATATTCTTTGTAAATCGGTTATGTGATTTTTATTTTTTTCAACGATTTGAAGCATCTTTTTTATTTAAACTGACAGAACTCAAATTTACGATAAAATGTCTCGTTTATAAACAGAAATAAGCTCCTAATAACTAAGTTATTCAGGAGCTTATTGTATGTTGTGGTATGTTATTCTTTTATTTTAAATTGCTGTAAAATGGATTTTGTACTTAAATTTTCTTTAGTGTAATTTTTACTTCTTTTAATTTTAATATCAGCTCATCATCAGTTATAGTGCTTTCGCTTGGAAACGGTGTACCAGTTTCGTCTTTAATAACTAAACTTTTACCTCCTTTTGTCAATGCATAAGTACCATTTGTAATGGGCTGCAGTAAGAATCCTGTTACATGTCCATCTTCTGTAAAAGTTAGATTTCCGGATGTTAAAATAACATGTTTTGCTGAATCCGAAAGTGCGACGTGATTACTTTCAACAGCTGTTATTTTCCAGGAATTCACCAATTTATTTCTTTTACTGTGGCATGAAATCATTAATAATGTCAACAATGTAATTCCGAGGATAAATAATTTAGATTTTTTCATGGTTTTGAGATTAAAAATTAAACATGAAAAGTTACAAAAAAAATATATTCGATTTATTTTTTTTTAGGAAAATATCTAATAATTAGTCTCTTAGTGATTTTTAAATAATTATTTCAGACTACTTTTATCTTCTAAAAACCTAGTTTAACGTAAGGGCTCCTAAAATCTCTTCATACAAAAATGGTCCACCGGGATAAGTTGCAGTATAGTCAAGATTCATCCATACCTGACCACGATCATCTATATGATAATGGATTTTTTTGCCATAACTTTCTTTTACGAAAAGCACATTTTTAATTAGATAATTGACCTTTTCCAAATCAATTAAAGAGCCAATTAGAATTTCAGGATAAATGTGTCCTTTTGTATGTATAAGTCTTGGGGTTCCCCCAATAGAACGTACAGCAGCAGCCATTAAAATAGAGTGATCATCACAATCCCCCGAAAAATAAGCCAGTGATTCGCTGGCAGTGGCAATATAATCTCCTTCCTTAGGATCGTTGACATAATTCCAGCGACCATTAATCTCTTTAAAAACAGCAAAACACTGAATAATAGTTCTGTAATCTGAATATCCTTTTACGTTTTTAAAATGCTTGGTTGTGGCCATAATAGCAAAATTGCGAACTTTCGGATTTTGATATTCTATAGCGTTGATAATTTTGGATTTATTTGGAAAAGGAAGCAGTTTTGCTGCAATAATATCTTGCGGATATGGATTATCAGACATGGTATAAATCATCGAATTGTAATCTTCCGAAATTTCATTGAAACCATAATTCCCAATTACCGTTCCGTAGAATAAAACCAGGAGATACAAAGCAATACACAAAATAATAATCGTTCGCAGCAACATTAAAAAAAAGAAAATTGCGGCAAAAACGATTATAAAAATAAAAACACGATCTAAATTGAATGCCCATTTCAGATCGATTAAATTTTGATGCAGAATAATGAAAACCGGAATGGTAATTAAAAGACTCAACAGCATAATAATAATCCTATCCCAAGGTGATTTCACCTGTAATTTGGATTTTAATTGCGGAAAGTCGATTTTAGGGAATTTCATCATAAGAATTAAAAGCAGTTTCTACAGCGCTTTTACCGTTTCAACAAAAGTACTTTTTTTATCAATAATTCCCAGATCAAATAATTGATTTTGAATTTTATCGAATGCTTTTTCACTTAAATGTTTTTGAGACCATTGTGTTAACTTCAGCCATTCCTGGATATCTTCGGTTTTTTGATTGAAAAGATCCGCAAGAGTTTTATCAATATCCGGAATCTGTGCAAAATCATGCGTTGTTTTGTTGATGATTTCAAGGATTTTCTCTACAACCTTTGGATTTTTTTTCAAAAATTCATCACGAACTGTAATTACAAAGGAAGGCCATGGAGTAGGGCAGTCGCCGACACGTCTAAAAATACCTTTATCAACAAGCGGTTTTGTCATAAAACGTTCCCACATAAAATAATCGGCTGTTTCGTTTGTCAAAGCTTCAACAGCACCATCAATTGTATTTATAATTTCAAATTGCAAATCATCTGTTTCCCAGCCTTGTTCATGTGCATTTACATATGCCATCAATTGTGAACCTGAGCCTAATCTGGAAATTGCTACTTTTTTATTTTCAAGATCTTTAACAGTCTGAAAATCCGATTTCGCAGCAACGTGAATTCCCCAAATTAAAGGAGATTGCACATAAATTTGAACAATTTTACTTGGATTCCCTGCTACAATATCCTTCACAATACCTTCGGTCAAAATAACGGCAATATCAGCTTCACCATCACGCAACATCTGACACATTTTTCCTGTACCTTCAGGAATATTCTTCCATTGTAAATCAATATTTTCTGCTTCAAATTCGCCATTTTCAATGCATAGTTGCCATGGCAAATTGAAGTGTTCGGGAACACCTACAATTTTTACAGTTTTCATTAGTTTAAGTTTAAGTTAAGATGTTTGGTATGCGTATTTTAAGTTTGTTTAGTTTTTTAATAAGTCTGTTCTGTGTTTTTCTGAAAGACAAGGTTCTCCAAAATCAATAACCTCAAGCTCTACATACTCATTCAAGATGTTTTTAACAACCGAATAATCAATTTCTGCCGTTATTTCGACGGCAAAGAGCGTTTCATTCATGCCTTCAGATTCGCAATTAACTTCTGTGAGCTTTTCCCTTATAATTTCCTTGTCAAAACCTTTTTCTAAAATTATGACCTGAACAATTGAGTTTCCAGAAGTTTCTATAGTTTTTCTATATGTCAGCTGCTGTTCATCTTCATCAAATTCTGCAAAGAAAATGTCATCCGTTGCAATTAAAGGTCCAAAAAACGGAATGTTATCTAATTTAAAATATCCCTTTTCTAAATCAATAATTTCTGCCCACATGGTTTCTACAACCGTATCTTCTAATAAATCACTATAATATCTAAATAGGATTTTTTTATGCGTCTCTGCCATTATTTAATTTTGTAATTCTTTTAAGCTTCATTTTTTTGGCGATAACCTAAATTATCTAATTTTCTAATTGACTAATTATCTAATTATTTCGTCAATTATTGCTTTCAACGGTGATATAACAATTCGATATCCGTCAGGATCCTGAAACATTTTTCCATTTTCATTCCAAAATGGGTTAATTGCAGTTATTATTGAAATGTTATTACGTACAAGCTTATCTTCCAATTTATTATAATCTAAAATTGTTTTCGGATAAAGCACAATTACATCTTCTTCATCAAAAGTATGCTTGGCTTTTGAGTCAGATTGTGTAAATTCAAAATGCCAGTCCAAACCCGATTTCCCAATAAAAACACCATTGTAATTATTGTGATTCTGAAAACCTCCTAATCGTTCAAAACCGAGAATATCAATATAAAAATTTTCGATTCTCTGTAAATCATTAGTATGTCGTGCAACTCTTAAAAACATAATCTATGATCTAATTTGATTTATATGATGTTCTAAATGTTCTACGTAATCTGTCATCAGAAATCTTAAATCAATAACTGAATCATCGCTTAAGATAATTTTATAATCTAAAGCTTCTTCATCAACAGATTTCATAATTCGTATGATTTGTTTGTTTAACGAAAGCCATAATTGGTTTAGCTCATTAATATCTTTTGTTTGATACTGATTTAAATTCACTAAATCAATTTGATTGTAAGGTCTGTGACGATAAGGTTTTGCTACATAATTAATTTCTGTAAAACGAACTAAATTATGAATGGCAGAATCAATTAAATGCCCTAAAACTTCTTTTTTAGACCATTTTCCAGGTTTTCTTTCTTCTAATATAACCGGATCAATTGTTGGAAAATAATTTGAATTTTCATTCAACAATTGATCAAATTTAAGAATAGCATTTTGCATGAATTATCTAATTTTCTAATTGATAAATCCTTAATTACTTTTGAGCCAATTTATTCAATGTATAGGCGATAAGCGCATCTACAGCTTTGTAAGGATCTTCACTAAAAGTTCCTGAAGCACGATTTGCAATAATAGCATTTAAAGATAGTGCATTATGACCTAAAAGTGCAGAAAGTCCATAAATAGCAGCAGTTTCCATTTCTAAATTGGTGATTCTGTGATCATCAAAATTGAAACTATCCATTTTATTGTTTAATTCCCCGTCCTGAATATTCAAACGTAATACGCGCCCTTGCGGACCATAAAATCCACCCGCAGTTGCTGTTATTCCCTTAAACATTTTATCTGATTCAATAATTTTTTCTAATGTTTCAGAACACGGAATTACATAAGGTCTTCCTTTTCGGATATCCCAATTGGTATGCATTATAAAAGCATCTTCCAATGCATCCTGCGAAACAGCATCAATTAAATAGGAGCGAAGCATATTGTCTAATCCTAGTCCGAATTTTGACATTACAAAACTATCTACAGGAATATCAGCGTGTAAAGAACCCGAAGTTCCAATTCTGATGATATTAAGTGAAGTTAATTGTTCTTTTGGCTGACGAGTTTCTAAATTGATGTTTACCAAAGCATCTAATTCGTTCAAAACAATATCAATATTGTCAGGACCAATTCCGGTTGAAATTACAGAAATTCGTTTCCCTTTATAAGTTCCGGTTTGCGTTTTAAATTCTCTTTTTTGCGTCGAATATTCAATAGTATCAAAGAACTGAGTAATTTTCTCTACTCGATTTTGATCTCCCACAAAAATTATATCGTGTGCAATATGTTCTGGACGTAGGTTTAAGTGGTAAACACTTCCGTCTGGATTTAGTATTAATTCTGATTGTTGTATCATTTTTTTTAAGGTGCTAAGGTTCTGAGTGGCTATGGTTCTTAGGTTTTCTAACTTCACGAACAACTTGAAACTTGAAACATGAAACTAAAAAAACATTTTATCCACCAACTCTCTTCGTTTTAAAGCCTTTTTCTTTTAAAATCGCCATTATTTTGTCGCGATAATCTCCCTGAATGATGATGGAATCGTCTTTAAAAGTTCCGCCAACACTAAGTTTTGTTTTAATTTCTTTTGCCAGAATTTTAAAATCTTCATCAGATCCTTCGTAACCTTCAATTATGGTGGTTGCTTTTCCTTTTCGTTTTTCAAATTTGCAGATCATCGGTTCTTTCTGAACATAAAGCATGTGCTCTTGTTCCTGAATTTCTTCAGGTTCATTTGATTCAACGTGATCCGGAAATAAGTTTTTTAATTGATCTTGTAAGTCCATAAATTTTTATTCTAAAAATAAATTCCAATAAATTTAGGTTGTAAAAAATTAAATTCCAAATCCCAAGTTTGCATTGGAATTTGGAATTTAAAAAAATGTGATTTAAAAGTTTATTTTTTAATTAAACCTAAATCTACTAAACGTTCGTATAAATAATCGCCCGCTGTAATATCTTCAAATTTCTTAGGATTTTCTGCATCAATACAGTTTTCTAAACAATCTAAGCGCATATCACTCACAGGATGCATAAAAAACGGCACAGAAAAACGAGATGTTCCCCATAATTCTCTTGGCGGATTTACTACCTGATGAATTGTTGATTTTAGTTTGTTATTGGTATGTCTTGACAACATATCACCAACATTAATTACTAATTCGTCATCTGCTGCAATAGCGTCGATCCATTCTCCATCGTGATTTTGAACCTGAAGTCCTTTTCCCTGAGCACCCATTAAAAGTGTAATCAGGTTGATATCACCGTGAGCAGCTGCGCGAATAGCGTTTTCTGGTTCAGAAGTAATTGGAGGATAATGAATTGGTCTTAAAATTGAGTTTCCATCTTTAGCATACTGATCAAAATAAAACTCGTCTAAACCTAAATGCAAAGCCAAAGCTCTTAATACATAAACGCCTGTTTTTTCAAGCATTTGGTACGCTTCTTTACCAACAACATTAAAACGTGGTAATTCTTTTACTTCAACATTGTCCGGATATTCTGAAGCATATTTTGAAGCTGCATCAACATATTGACCAAAATGCCAAAACTCTTTTAAATCTCCCTCTTTACGTCCTTTGGCATGTTCTTTTCCAAAAGATACATAACCTCTTTGTCCGCCAATACCGGGAATTTCATAATTATGCTTAGTTTCTACTGGCAAAGCGAAAAATTTTCTAATTTCGCTATAAAGCTCGTCTACTAACTGGTCGTCAAGAAAATGACCTTTTAGGGCTACGAAGCCAATGTTTTCAAATGCACTGCCGATTTCATTTACAAATTTTTGTTTACGTTTCGGGTCGTCCGAAAGGAAATCACGTAAGTCTACACTAGGAATGTTTTGCATACTTTACATTTTTTATTTTAAGAGGAAAGGTGTCGTAAAACCTTTCAATAACAAAGGTAGAGAATATTTTAGAATTGAATTTTAAAAGTTATATTAAAATAAAAAATATATAACAAAAACAAATAAAATTGTTATATATATCTATATTTGGAATACTAAAAACCAACCCCTTATGATCTTTTACAGACAAGACCTTACTGATGCAAAATTGCTGGAATTATACAAACAACTCCTCAAACCCCGTTTGATCGAAGAAAAGATGTTAATCCTTATTCGTCAGGGAAAAGTATCAAAATGGTTCTCTGGAATAGGACAGGAAGCAATTGCGGTAGGAGTGACCTCTGTTTTGGATGCATCAGAATATGTTTTGCCAATGCACCGAAATTTAGGCGTTTTCACTACACGCGATATTCCTTTACATCGTCTGTTTTCTCAGTGGCAAGGAAAGGCAAATGGCTTTACAAAAGGTCGGGATCGTAGTTTTCACTTTGGAACTCAGGAATATAAAATTATAGGAATGATTTCGCATTTGGGGCCGCAATTAGGAGTTGCAGACGGAATCGCCTTAGCCGATAAACTTCAAAACAATAAAAAAATAACTGCCGTATTTACAGGTGAAGGTGCTACAAGTGAAGGAGATTTTCACGAAGCCTTAAATATTGCTGCCGTATGGAAATTACCTGTTATGTTTATTATTGAAAATAACGGTTACGGTCTTTCAACGCCAACAAACGAGCAATATCAATGTACAAATCTGGCTGACAAAGGAATTGGTTATGGCATGGAAAGCCATATTATTGATGGAAATAATATTCTGGAAGTGTATAATAAACTTTCAGAATTAAAAGTAGAAATGCAAAACGATCCGCATCCGATTTTATTAGAATTTAAAACCTTTAGAATGCGTGGGCACGAAGAAGCGAGCGGTACTAAATATGTTCCTCAGGAATTGATGGCCGAATGGGCTGTAAAAGATCCAGTAACAAATTACCGTGATTATTTGACAAAAATTGGCGTTTTAACAGCTGAATTTGATGAGCAGCTTCATGATGAAATTAAACTGGAAATTGAGGAGAATTTAGCTATATCAAATGCTGAACCTGAAATCGCACCAACTTATAGTGGAGAATTAGATGATGTCTATAAATCCTTTATTTTTGAAGAAGTTACACCTTCATCAGAAACTAAAAATATTCGATTTATTGATGCCATCAGAAACAGTTTGGAGCAGTCCATGCAAAAGCACAAAAACCTGATTATTATGGGTCAGGATATTGCCGAATATGGTGGTGCTTTTAAAATTACAGATGGCTTTGTTGAGTTTTTTGGAAAGGACAGAGTTCGGAATACACCAATCTGCGAAAGTGCAATAGTTTCAGCAGGAATGGGATTGTCAATTAATGGATACAAAGCAATTGTAGAAATGCAGTTTGCTGATTTCGTTTCGACAGGATTTAATCCGATTGTAAATTTACTCGCAAAATCACATTATCGTTGGGGAGAAAAAGCCGATGTCGTAGTTCGTATGCCTTGTGGTGGTGGTACTCAGGCGGGACCTTTTCATTCTCAGACAAACGAGGCCTGGTTCACCAAAACGCCAGGTTTAAAAGTTGTCTATCCGGCTTTTCCTTATGATGCAAAAGGTTTATTGAATAGTTCGGTAAATGATCCGAATCCGGTTTTGTTTTTTGAACATAAGCAATTATACAGAAGTATTTATCAGGATGTTCCAACAGATTATTATACTATTCCGTTAGGAAAGGCAGCAGTTTTAAAAGAAGGAAATAAAGTAACTATTATTGCTTTTGGCGCTCCTGTTCACTGGGCATTAGAAACCCTGGAAAAAAATCCTGAAATTGATGCTGATTTAATAGACTTAAGAACACTTCAGCCTTTAGATACGGAAACTATTTTTGCCTCAGTAAGAAAGACCGGAAAAGTCATTATTTATCAGGAAGACACTATGTTTGGTGGAATTGCCAGCGATATTTCGGCTCTAATTATGGAGAAATGCTTTGAATACCTGGATGCTCCTGTAAAAAGAGTAGCCAGTTTAGATTCACCAATTCCGTTTACAAAAGCATTAGAAGATCAATTTTTGTCGAAAAATCGTTTTGAAGAGGTTTTGTTTGATTTATTGAAATATTAATTACAAAGATCAAATTGCTTTGCAGAATGAACATTTTTTCTATCTTTAAAACATAAAAACCTAACCTATGAAAAAACTGTTTGTTTCCATTTTTACCATTTCATTACTTTTTTCCTGTAATAAAAACACTAAAACTACCGATAAAGCTTTAGATCAGAAGTTTGACAAATACAAGGAGGGATTTGTTACTTCGTTATGGAAAATAAATCCAGGTTGGGCTTCCGGTGTTGGCTATCATAAATTAGATAGTATTTTGGTAGTTCCAGATGCTACTGAAACAAAAGTACAACTTGATTTTGCCAATACCCAATTAGACTCTTTAAAGCAATACGATATTGAAAGTTTGTCTGACAATAATAAGACTGACTTTCAAATGATAAAAAATCAACTGGAAGCATCGGTATTTAGCATCAAAGAATTAAAATCGTCTGAATGGAATCCTTCTGAATACAATGTTTGCGGTTCTTTTGCAGAAATTTTAAATGGAAATTATGATTCATTAGAAGTTCGTTTGCGTGCTTTTAATGCTAAAATGAATGCTATACCAGCTTATTATGAAGCTGCCAAAAAGAATATTAAAAATCCAACAATTGAACATACAGATCTTGCCATTGCACAAAACATTGGAGGTTCTACAGTTTTTGAAGCCGATTTAAATGAGGCACTGGCAAAAAGCAAATTGAGTGCTGCTGAGAAAAAAGAAATACAGGACAAAGCAAAAGTTTCAATAAAAGCGATTAAAGATTATGCAGAATGGCTACAAAACCTTCCGAATAAAACCCCTCGTTCTTTTAGATTAGGTGCTGATTTATATGCCAAAAAATTCAATTTTGACATTCAGTCCAGTTACACTGCTGATGAAATCTATAAGATTGCCGTTGATCATAAAAATGATTTGCACGATAAAATGTTTGTTTTGGCTGATAAACTTTGGAAAAAATACAAAGGAAATGCTCCTAAACCAGCAGACAAACTGGAATTAATCAAACAGGTAATTGATAAAATTTCATTGCAACATACAACTCCGGAGAGATTTCAGTCAGAAATTGAGAAACAAATTCCGGAACTAGCTGCTTACGTTAAAGCCAAAGATTTATTATATATAGATCCATCAAAACCTTTAGTAGTGCGTAAGGAACCAGCTTATATGGCAGGTGTAGCCGGAGCTTCGATTTCTGCAGCCGGGCCTTATGATAAGAATGCAAATACCTATTATAACGTAGGTAGTATGTCAGGCTGGACGGCTGAAAATGCCGAAAGTTACCTGCGTGAATACAATGACTATATTCTTCAAATTTTAAATATTCACGAAGCGATTCCAGGACATTATACACAATTGGTTTACAGTAATCAGTCGCCAAGTATTATAAAATCAATTTTAGGAAACGGTGCCATGGTAGAAGGTTGGGCGGTTTACGCTGAAAAAATGATGTTG
The DNA here is from genome assembly GCF_002217275.1 of Flavobacterium frigidimaris. Lineage (NCBI taxonomy): Bacteria > Pseudomonadati > Bacteroidota > Flavobacteriia > Flavobacteriales > Flavobacteriaceae > Flavobacterium > Flavobacterium frigidimaris. Next base: position 6,423 of record NZ_MUGV01000006.1, on the reverse strand, counting down.
GAAAGTGGCTACAAAAACTCTGATGAAATGTGGTTGATGTACTATAAATGGAATTTAAGAACAACTTGCAATACTATTCTAGACATTAGTGTTCATACTAAGGATATGTCTAAGGAAGAAGCGATGATTTTGTTAACGAGAGAAGCTTTTCAGCAACAAGCAGAGGCAGAAGGGAAGTGGAAGCGCGTAACTTTATCTCAGGTACAACTATGTTCTTATTTCACAGGATATACTGAGATTTATAATTTAAGGGAAGAACTTAAAAAACAAGAAGGAGATAAATTTAATTTGAAAAAATTTCATGAAAAATTCCTGAGTTTTGGAAGCGCTCCCGTGAAATATATTAAAGAGTTAATGCTTTCAAAAGAATAAATTACTAAGATTTTAAAGAAATGGTTTGATGCGATTACGATCTTATCAAACCATTTTTCTTTTATTAGATATTTATAACTATACGTTTACCATCTGAAACTTCGGCATTCCACATCTTTTCAATATCTGTTAAATCACCTTCTTCGATATTTACTTTGATTTTGTTTTGAGCAGCTAAAAGAAACATTTCCGGAAGTATTTCTGAAAATAGTAATTTCACTTCTTCTTTCGACCAGCTTCCTAAACCTGAACCTGATAATTGAAGATCAACGCTTCTCAAAATTCCAGCTGACAATTGAATCGAATCACCAGTCATTCCCCCAATATTTACATAACGAACTTTATGAGAAAAGGAGCCATTTCCTTTTAAGGCTGAAAGAATTAATTCTGCTGTGTGTCCCCACAAATAATCCAAAATAATATCAATTGATGTAGTCTGATGAATTCCCTTCAGTTGTTTTTTAATTACTTCATCGTCTTGTTTTAGTGAGATAATCTCGTCAGCACCTAATTCTAAAAGCTTTTGAAATGTTTTTTCATTTCTTGCGGTAACAATTATTCTTTTTGCCCCGTAATGCTTTGCAATCTGAATAGCCATTTGTCCTGTAAAACCAGCTCCTCCGTTTATCAAAACAGTTTCTCCCGGATTTATTCGTGCTCTAAATTTAAGTGCCATCGCAGAGCCTGCAACTGCATTTGGCATTGCGGCCGCTATCGTATTGCTAATTCCTTCTGGTAATGGCACCAAAATATTTTTATCAATAATTGTTTTCTCTGCCATTGTACCGGTTATTCCGCGAGCGTAAACTCTTGTTCCGTTTTCCAATAAACCAACGGCATCACTGCTTACAACAAATCCGTTTTCACTGAGATTCTCCGAAGAATAATGTTTACCGTTTGCTTTTCCTTTATCTAAATTGGTAATGGCTACGGCTTTGACCAAAAGTAAAATTTGATTTTCATTCTGTGGAATTGGTTCTGCAAATTCTGCATATTTTGGCGATTCGCCTCTTTTATAAACTACTGCTGCTTTCATAATTATTTAATTTTATCATGCAAAGTTAGAGAGCATTACAGGAGCCGACGATAACATTTGTTATCAAATGAAATTTCCCACCATATAAGTTATATAAGCTCATTTAAACTTGGCTTATAATTTATCATATAAGTTATTTAGTAAAATTCAATTATTTTGCGTGAAGCAATTGACTTTTGATTCGGCTTAAATGAACAGTGCTTACTCCGAGATACGAAGCAATATAATGTTGTGGCACTCGCTGCAGCACCTGAGGCCTTTCTTCAATTAAATTAAGATAACGCTGAGTAGGAGAGTCTTTTATAAAGGAAACAAAATGCTTCATATAATCAAAAGTACGTTCAAAAAGCATGTTGATGAAACGATCTCTTAATTCTGGAATTTCTTTAATTTCTTCCAAAATTTTATCCAGATCATTTTTAGAGATCCACCAAATAACAGAAGGTTCAATGGTTTCCATAACAACCGGACTTGGTATTTTTTTCATGAAACTTTCGATAGAAGCTACACTTTGATTTTCGAAGAAAAACTGAGTTGTTAAATCTTTTCCGTTATTATTAAACCAAACCCTGATACATCCTTCTTCAATTATAAAAAGCTTTTTTGAGATTTCTCCTTCTTCCAGAAGTATCGTTTTTGCAGCAACTTCAAGCCGATTGAAATGGTTTGTATATTCAATCCATTTTGAATCGTTTAGAGGGAATTTATTTCGGAATTGGTCAAGCATAATTACGATTAATTAGTAACAATATCAAACTAGGCATTCCAAAAATAAGTAATCAACTTAAATAATATTAATAGTGCTAAATAATAAATCATAGTAATGTAACTTAATTTCAAAGAATTAAAAAATACTATAAACGTTAAGTATGGGTAGCTATCTACTAAAAATCTAGTAACAAAATTTATTTTTAAATTTTTAAATTCATAAATAATTGATTTACTTCTTGCGTTATTAAAATATTTCAAATTATAAATGGACAAACCAAAACCAATGCTACAAAAGGCAAAAAAAATAATATTATTATATTCTTTAAAAAAAAATAGATATATGCTTCCTATATTAATTAGAAACAAAATAGATAAAAATCTTGCTGTAGATGATTCAGGAGAAGTTTTATTAGTTTTTAAAATGACTTCATATGTTCTATAGTACAAATAATGGTAAGGTTTTATTAACATAAATCTCTAGTTCGAATTCGATTCCAATTCAAACAACTGCACCTGACTTTTCAAGCGATCAATCAATAAATTCATCATTCTTTTGTTTAAGCTTGAAGAATTTTGAATGTACGTTTCATATTCTTCAATCGTAAAAAGTGCCATCACAATTCCTTTTAAAGAATTTCTGAATTTAATGTCTTTCTGAATGGAATTTTCTATGACCTGGAGTTTCTTTTCGACGGTGTACGAATAGAAATCGGCTTTGTTTTTATTTACATAGTTGACAAACACCGCAATAAACAAATCATTTTGCAGTTTTAAAATAGGCCTAATCGTCTGATTTTGAAACAACTCATCTGCCGAAGATTGAGCACTTACAGTTCCTAAAGTTTCGCCTCTGAATTCTCTTAAAAAAGTGTCTCTATCTGCCATGTTTTTTCTTTAAATTTAGAAAAAATTCCAATACAAAAAATCTATTTTTATTCTTATAAATTAAAATTATGCGATTTCATACCAGAAAGTGGGTTAAGCCCGAAGATTTAAATCCAAACGGAACTTTATTTGGCGGAAAATTATTAGCGTGGATTGATGAAGAACTGGCATTATACACCATTATTCAGTTAGAAAACACCAGAGTGGTTACTAAATACATGTCGGAAATCAATTTTAAAAGCTCTGCACGCCAAGGTGATATTGTAGAAATTGGAATAGATGTCGTTAAATTCGGAAATACATCACTGGTTTTAAAATGTGCCGTACGAAACATGATGACACGTGAAATTATTATTACAATCGATCAAACCACGATGGTTAATCTGGATGAAGATGGTAAACCAAAAGCCCACGGAAAAACCCAAATCGAATTCGTAAAAGATCGCTTATAAATTTTTCCCAACATAGTAAGTAGTATAACTTCATTTTAACCAGGCTTAAAAAAACAATTGATGACGCTTAAAAATTTTCTTACCGTTTGTTTATTTTCTGCATTTTTATTTTCCTGCAATTCTAAAGAAGAAAAGGATAAATACAATCATGTTTTTTATCGAGCAGTAAATGGCAAAGACACCGCAATTCTAGACCTTAAAATAAACGATAAAAGATTTTACGGACGTTATGAAATACTATATCATAAAATCGGAAAAGATTCAGGCGATGTAAGAGGAGACATGCATGGAGACACACTTAGAGGTGATTTTCATTTTATCTCAAATGGAGGAAGCTGGAAAAGAACTCCAATCGCTTTATTGCAAAAGGATAATAAACTGATTTTAGGGAAAGGTGTTATTGGAACCTATTTTAATCTTCCGCTTTTTCTTCCAGACGTTCCTATAGAGTACAACAACTCTCAGTTTGTTTTCGAAAGGATTGAAAATTAGTTTCAGTTTTTTTTACTTTAACATAATTTAACCGAAAAGTTCGCTAAGATTTACGCTATGAATGCAAAGCTGTCTTTGCGAACCTTGCGAAAAAACCTTGCGAACTTTGCAGTTAAATTATGTCCAAAGGCTAACAACCTGAAACAAAATAAACCTACTCGAATCGACCAATCTTTGAAGGCAATTCGAATATTTCTAAATCAAAATATTCTACAGAAGCCATTATGTGATCAAAAATATCAGCCATAATATATTCGTAGTTTGCCCAGCGTTTATCACTCGAAAACGCATAAATTTCCAAAGGAACACCATGTGCAGACGATTGTAGTTGACGACACATCATATGCATATCTTTATTCAAACCTGGATGTGTGATCAAATATTGCATGATATATTTTCGATACAAACCTAAATTAGTCATATTACGTCCGTTTAACGCCAGAGTTTTATCAATGCCGCGTAAATCGTTATATTTCTCAATTTCAGCTTGTCTGGTTTCAATATAAGTGCTAATCAGCTGTACCTTTTTCATCTGATTCAAATCTTCATCATTCAAAAAACGAATGCTGCTGCTTTTAATCAAAACATGTCTTTTAATACGTCTTCCATCCGATTTTTGCATACCGCGCCAATTCTGAAAAGAATCTGAACTTAAGGCATACGTTGGAATCGTAGTTATTGTATTATCAAAATTTCGAACTTTTACCGTTGTTAAATTGATTTCAATAACATCTCCATCGGCACCAAATTTATCCATCGTAATCCAGTCACCAATACGAACCATATCGTTAATGGCAACCTGAACACTCGAAACAAATCCTAAAATTGTATCCCTGAAAATCAAGATAATAATTGCCGAAAGTGTTCCTAAAATAGTGAGCAATTCGCCTTTCTTGATTCCGAATAAAGTGGAAATAATCATCGCAACTCCAAAAATCCAGAGCACAATCATAATAACCTGAACGAAACTATCGATTGGTTTATCGCTGTATTCTGGTTTTTGCTTTAAGTAATCACGTAAAGCATTAAAAATCGTTCTAATGATCCACAAACTGATCAAAACGATGTAAATCCCAACGATTTTTCCAAACAAAGATTCCCAGTATTCGTATCGATCCAAAATTATTGGAACGGCTTTATAAATAAAGAAAAACGGAATTAAATACGCCGTGTATTTTGTGGTTTTGTTGTGAATTAAATAGTCGTCAAACTTTGTTTTGGTTTTTTGTGCAAAAATGGCGGTCAAAGTAACTAACACAAATTTTGCAACATAATAAATGGCAAAAGCCAAAGCCACCATAATGGCGATATTAAAGATAAGGCTGATATAAGACGCAAAGTTGCGGCTCATTCCCCAATCTCTAAAGAGCGGATATAAAAAGTTAAATATTTTATCCAAAGGCTTATGCATTATTTTCTAAATATTTTTTCTCAATGTAGAAAGTTCCAAACGGAATAAGAGAGGCTATCAAAATAATTCCAAAGGTTTTTAAATCCCAATTTTGAGATTTTCTTAGTAAAAATGCCAATATAATATATCCAATAAACAATACACCATGCGTCATTCCTAGCGGGCGTAATATAGTATGATAAAGTTCCGGATTGTTATTTTTAATAATAAGCATGTTTGCGAATAAAACTAAATAGGAGATTCCTTCTAAAATTGCAGTAACTTTGAAAATCTTGAGCATGTATCTGTTTTTTGAATTTATACAAGCAAAATTAAGTATTATCGTTGGTTTTTGTGGTATGAATCCGGAAACTAATTTATTTTTGTATTCTTAAACTTTGATAATGAGTAAGCGCGATTTAAAAAAATATTTAGCCGAATTAAACAAGGAACAACTCGAAGAACAAATTATCGAATTATACGAGAAATTTGTTCCGGTAAAAACCTTTTACGATTTTGTTTTTAATCCAAAAGAAGACAAACTTTTACAGGAAAGTAAAACAAAGATTTCTCACGAATATTTTCCGATTAAAAAACCGAATGCAAAATGGCGTCCAAAAGCAAAAATGCGTCGTTCTGTAGCGCAAAAAATGATCAAACATTTTATTGTGTTAGGAGTTGATCCTTTTATTATTGCCGATTTGATGTTGTATAATATCGAAATAGCGCAAACGTTTTCTTCAGGAAATTTTATAAAGCAGGAATTATTCTACAAAAGCATGTTCAATTCTTTCGAACAAGCTGTAAATTTTATAATTTCTAACGGAATTTTATCTGAATTTAAATCCCGGATTTTAGAAATTCAACAGCAAACTATTCAACAGAAATGGAAAAATAAGTATGATTTTGAGGCAATTTTAGATAAAATCGACTTATAAAAACACTTCTCATAAAAAATCTTATTTAAAAAAATCATTTATTTTACGTTAAAATAAGATGAATAACTGTTTTTTAGGTGTATTTTTGCAAAAATCCAAAAATAAACAATGTCTCAAAACACTTTAGAAATAGAAAGAGAAGAGAAA